>NZ_JAINWD010000007.1:0-251168 GCF_021021315.1 Halomonas sp. IOP_14
ATATCGGCAGTTATTCAGACCTTCCCTAAATAAGACAAACCTTTAAGGCATGCCTTTAAACCTATTAAGTATTTGCTCTAGATTGCAGCGGTTGTGACCCTTTCAAGGCTAACAAACATACTCAAACATAAAATAAGGTAATGAGATGACTACAAAGAGCCTTGGACACTTAACAACCACCGCACGCATTATCCCGCTGGCAGCCGCTATAGCGGCGGCAGCAGTAGGTACTGCACACGCCAGCGAAAGGCTAGATGTCGCGAGCGCCTACTCTACTCAGAACCTGTTTGGCCAGAGCGCCAAGAACATCTCCGAAAGAATCAAAATGATGTCGTCAGGTGAGTTTGAGTTCGCCGTCCATGATCCGGGCGAACTCGTACCTCCGTTTGAGATCTTCAACTCTGTCTCGTCTGGTGCCATCCCCGCCGGCTGGACCAGCATCGCCTATCTTTCCGGCAACTTGCCCATTGCCAATCTCTATGGCGCTCTACCCTTTAGCCCACCCGCAGAGGCAGTGTTCTCCTGGACGTCTGCTGGCGAAGGAAGCGAGCTGTTGCAGAAGGCGCTGGACCCTTATAACGTCAAGTTCCTGGCTTGCTCCTACCTACCCCAAGAGCCAGGCGGCTGGTTCAACAAGGAAATCAACAGCACCGATGACTTGAACGGCCTGTCGATGCGAATCTCTGGGCTGGGCGCACAGGTTCTAAACAAATTCGGCGCTTCAACACAATTGATTCCCGGGAACGAAGTCTACCTCTCGCTTGAGCGTGGTCGGGTTGATGCCGCCGAGTTCTCGATTCCCCAAGTTGATAGTGCGATGGGCTTGGACGAGATTGCCGAGTATTACTATTTCCCCGGCTGGCAGCAAGGGGCAGGCTGGCTTGCACTGCTCATCAACCAGAGCGTCTGGGACGGATACAGCGATGCTCAGCGTGGGCAGATCAGTACCGCTTGTCAGGCCAATATCCAGAAAGAGGCTGATGAGGTGATCCCGGCCCAGGTAGAGACGCTACGTGAACTGGAAGAGAGTGGCGTCAAGATCCGCCGATTCCCTGATGAGGTTCTCAATGCCCTACACGATAGTTGGGATGAAGTGCGCAGCGAACTAATGGCTGAGAGTCCCGAGTTCGACGAAGCGTACACATCACTAATAGAGCATGCCGAAAAGATGCAGCAGTGGCATGACCTCCAAACCCTTCCTAGCAAAACAGATGTCCAAGGGGACTGACTATGACTACGGCCCCTCTCGCCCCTTGGCGTGAGCGTGGCGCTGCGGTCTCTTCCGCCCTGTCTCGACCCTTGGTCGGGCTGGGGCTGTTGGTAGGTCGCGTCACCAGCTGGCTGGTATTGCTGGTGATGGCGGCTGTCCTGTTGACCGTACTGCTCAACGCTACTGGCATCAACGAGATTGCTCGCTGGAACGATAAGGTGCTCCTTTTCGGAAATGCCCTGACCATCAACAGCATCACTGAGCTTCAGTGGCACCTTTTCGGTGTCTTGACACTGTTCGGAGGCACCTACGCCCTACATCACGATACCCATGTGCGTGTCGATCTGATTTATCACCGCTTATCGCCTAGTCATCGCGCCATGGTTGATGTGATCGGTCACTTGGTGTTGCTGATTCCCTTTTGTCTACTGGTCGCTTGGCTTTCTAAGCACTTCGTGACGATGTCCTTCTTGACAGGGGAGAAATCGAACTACGGGGGACTCACGGATCGCTATCTGATCAAGGCCATACTTCCCATCTCTCTGGTTTTCTTAGCCTTGGGAGCCCTTGGTCAAGTATTCGAGAAGCTAACCATCATCCTTGACCCGCGAAAAGCGGAGACAGATCACGAGGTCAACAATGGCTGAATTCATCAGTGAATATTATTTGGCGATGTTGATGGTGGTATCGCTGCTGGCCGGTATTTTTACCGGTTATCCTGTAGCGTTCCTGTTAGGCGGGCTAGGCATTATTTTCGCCTTCATCGGCGGCATTCCCGTTCCTTTCTTGGCCACAGTAGGATCACGTATCTACGGTGGTGTGGTCGAGAATTGGTTGATGATCGCCATCCCGCTCTTCGTGTTTATGGGCCTAATGCTTGAGAGTTCCGGCGTGGCGAGGCGATTGCTACTAACCTTGCAGCGTGTATTCGGGCGGACGCCCGGTGGACTCGCCATTTCTGTAGCTATTCTGGGCGTAGTGATGGCTGCCAGTACGGGCATTATTGGTGCGTCAGTGGTTATGCTTGGCCTTCTAGCGTTACCCGTGATGATGCGGCAAGGTTATCACCCGGAGATGGCCTGTGGGGTGATAGCGGCTTCCGGTACGCTTGGGATTCTCATCCCACCTTCCATCATGCTGGTTCTCATGGGCTCGATACTTCAAGTATCGGTAGGAGACTTGTTCAAAGCCGCACTAATTCCCGGGCTGTTGCTCGGCGCCCTCTATGTTGCTTACCTATTGATCATCGCTCGTATCAAGCCCCATTGGGCGCCGCTGCCGGACCTCGACGCCACTGACACCGACACATCTCCTCTCATGTTAGCCTTGGCGCGGGACCTGTTTGGCCCATGCGTGTTGATCTTCGCCGTACTGGGTTCAATCATGGCAGGGATAGCTACACCGACGGAGGCGGCGGCAATCGGTGCACTGGGCAGTGTGATCCTTGCGCTGCTGATGCGCAGTATTAGTTGGAACACACTTAGTAAAACCGTACAGGAGACCGCCCGCACATCGGCGATGATTCTGTTCGTCGTGATCGGTGCTACCAGTTTTTCTGTCGTCTTCAAGCGGTTGGGTGGTGATTACATGATCGAGGCCTTGATCACTGGTACGGGGCTTGGGCCCTATGGTTTGCTACTGCTGATCATGGGCTTGATCTTTGTGCTTGGTTTCTTTCTGGAATGGATTGAGATCAGCTTCGTGGTTCTCCCCTTAGTGGCTCCGGTGGTAGAAATACTGGATTTCGGGTTGGGACTAAGCAGTCAAGCCATTCTGATTTGGTTTGCCATTTTGGTCGCCATAAACCTACAAACGAGTTTTCTCACACCGCCCTTTGGCTATGCGCTGTTCTACCTTAAGGGAATTACGGAAGGTAAGATCGGAATCGGCACTATTTATCGTTCGATCATCCCGTTCGTCCTTCTTCAGATCACTGGGTTGGCTCTGTGCATATTCTTCCCTGCAATAGCGCTCTGGTTACCTGGTTTGTTGCCATGACTCCTTCGACACTATTTCCTATTTAGCCCATAGACATTTAAGAAGGAATGAGTAATGAAATTTGAACTAAACAACCCCACAAAAACTGCTCTTCTTGTCATTGACATGGAAAATGATTTTGTTAAGCCAGGTGCACCGATGTGTGTACCCATGGCTACTAAAGCTGTACCGAATATCAAGAAACTGATAGATGTCTGCAGGAAAAAGGGCGCCACGGTAATTTACACAACTCATGTGCACGGAAAAGATCGTGGCGACATGGGGCTGATGTCAGGTTTCTGGCCGCCTATCGACAGCCAAGAAGCTCTTGTTGATAACACACCAGGTACCGAAATATACCCTGACATCGCTCCTCAAGAAGGAGAGCTTGTCATCAAAAAGCATCGCTACAGTGCTTTCTACAACACGGATCTTGAAACTCAGCTTAGAAACAGAGGGATTGATACGCTTGTTATTACTGGCACTGTTACCAACATGTGCTGTGAATCGACTGCTCGAGGTGCTCAGTTCAGAGACTACAAAACCATTTTTGTTTCGGACGCTACCGGTACCATGTACCATCCAGACCTGGGTGCCGGTGCTATGAGTGCCGAAGATGTCCAAAAGGCGACACTAACAAGCCTTTCATTCTGTGTTGCTGAGATTGCATCGACTGATGAAGTCATAGAAAGACTTTGAAGCAAACAATATATTGCTGTTCATGAATTAAAAAAAGGGGATGAAGGCAGAAGCCAAAAAACCAGTTTCAACAAGGTCCTCCCTATTACTATTATTGCTGCTGCCCCTGCACTGACGCTCCCGGGGGGTCATCAACGCTTAGAGCGCTTAATATTCTTGAATACCGTATAGCCGCCAGCAACTGCTGCAATGGGCCAGCCTAAAGCTAAGGATGTACTTTTTAATAGCCACCTCACACAAAATGAGTGCGCACCATGAGACATTTTTCCAGCGTTAGCACAGAGCATTTCAGCCATACTAAACGCCTTAAAGAATGGCAAGATGTCATGAGTATTCATCTGGGGAAAACCCCGGAACGCATCCGGCGATTGGAAAGTACTTCGGTTTCACCACTATACAAAGAACCATTCAAGGGACGACTTGAATACGGCGCGCTTGGTGAGTTGCAATTCTGCAGAATGGTTTGCAGCCCTCACCGATTTTCTCGACGCATTAATAAAACCGCATATCGGGATGCTCACCCTGGGTTGCTGGTTTTACAAATGGGCGGAGTGAGCCAGGTTGAACAAAGTGGTAAAAGCTCTACCTTCACTCCCGGAGACCTCCTCTTTCTAGACTGTGGCCGACATTTCACTGTTACAAGTACCAAAAACTGTGAGTATTTAATGCTTCTTTGTGGCGATCTTGGCACGCCTGCCACCATCCCAAAAGATTTACGCATAAATAATCGGAATGGACTAGGCCGAATGCTCCATAATTTTATTGTCGACGCCTATACACAGTACCCTCTCCTGAACGATGCCACATCCTGTTCGCTAGGCAAAAGTATTATTTCCTTGCTCCAGAACACGGTTGAAAACAAGAACAAGGAAGAAGAGCTTGAGCATAACCCGCGCTTATTTAAGAAAAACTGGATAAAAGATTTCGTTGATAGGAACCTTTCTAGCCATGAATTAACCGTAGAGCGAATAGCCCAGATTGCGCAGTGCTCTACACGAACCCTTCATCGCGCATTTGAAGATGAAAGTGAGTGTAGTTTAAGTGAGTATATCTGGCAGCGCCGCTTAACCCGCTGTGCAGAAGACCTTCGAGACCCAAATAGCATAGGGCGCACGATTAGTGATGTAGCACATAAATGGGGTTTTACCTGTAGTGCACACTTTAGCAGATCATTTAAAGCTTCTTATGGCGTTTCACCGCGAGTCTTTCGCGATTCAGCCAGGGCCGGCTGATATTTCAAAACTTAATTTTACTTAACAAAATTAACGAAAAGCTATTAAGCAAACCCACTCATCTCTATCGGCTACCCATTGCTATGAGCCGAGCTACTTTCGAAGCCCTCCTCGCTCAACACAGGCTAACCATCGTATTCTCGGACAATATGTTGTTTGACAGTTGGCAGAGCTCCAGGCCCACCCCTCTTGCTTTCAATAATCACCTTCAAAAATGCCTCCCCGTATCTTGCAAAGGGGGGGCCATGAGCTTGAACTTTAAGTAACTCGCATACGCTACGACTCATGAAATGTCGTAATGGCACAGCTGTTCAAATATGTCGCTTTCAGACAAGACACGATCTTTTTTCTCTCCTAAAGTCAGGTGCAACAGAGGCATTAGGCCTCTGCATTAAAACTTAAACACCCAAAAACACTATAACAACAACAGGCCTTGATGTATGAATAAAGCTCCCATGTACGCACGTGCAATAATATCGTCGTCTCTATTTGCCCTGGTATGTTCTTCTGCCTTGGCGGCAAATGGTCCACCCCCACCTGCCGTTAGTCAGCCAGGTGGCATAAACCTTGGTAATACCAGTTTCTATGACGGCTTCGCTGGGCCGCCTGGACTTAATCACAATATTTACTTACAGCACAGTAGAGCAACGTCTTTCCGCGATAACGATGGCAATGATAATAAGGTTTTTGATAACCCAGAGTTCAGTGCCACCACTTTAGTAAATCAATTTACTTACTACTCACCAAAAACAATTGGGAGAGGAGGGCATTTAGGCTGGAGCATCATTCTACCAATCGTTTCACTCGATGCTGATTTTGGGGCTAAAGGCCCTCAATTAAAAGACAACGGCACAGGTTTTGGAGATATATCTCTTGGCCCAATGGTTCAGTTTGATCCAATAGTCGACGCTCAGGGACGGCCTACGTTCGTTCAGCGTTTGGCGCTTGATGTTTCGTTGCCTATAGGTGAATACGATGAGACTAAAGACTTTAATCCCGGTTCAAATTTTTACTCGATAAACCCTTATTGGGCGGCAACGTGGATGCCTGCTGAGCGTTGGGAAATGAGCTGGAGGCTGCATTATTTATACAACTTCAAAAACAGCGATCCTGCCAGCAGTACCTACCAGCTGTTCAATGGTGATCCAGTTCGCGATACCCAAGCAGGCCAAGCCGCCTGGTCAAACTTCGCCGCCTCTTATGAAGTCATTCCGAACGTGTCAGTTGGCTTAAATGGATACTACTTTAAGCAACTGGAGGACGACAAAGTCAATGGACAACGTCTTGAAGATTCGCGAGAGGAGGTATTAGGCATTGGACCAGGGCTATTGTGGAAAAACACCAAAGGGCCATGGCTTTGGTTCAACGTATATCACGAGACAGAAGTCGAAAATCGCGCAAAAAACGACTTCTCAGTCCAAGCGCGCTTAGCGTATCCACTTTAATTAAAATGAATCTACCACGAGGTGTAAAGCTATGAATAAGCCAAAAAAATGGATCGCAGATAAGATCGAGAGCCTCGATCCCTATAAAGATTACATCGAAATATGGAGACTTTCAAGCAGTTATCGCTTGAATGACTTCATGCAAAATTTTATTTATGCATTGACCTTCCCCAACTTTATCGTAACGGACTGGGGGTCAAAAGCTGTCTGGCGTGAAGATGGAGGGAAAGTACTTCACCAATCCACCTCGCGGGTTGAGCAGACGGGCAGTGCCAATGCTCTTTGGTGGTTCTATGGCCCTAACGATGAGAGAACTCTCAAATCTATTGAGAGTATAAATAAGCTTCATGTTTATTGGGCCAAAAAGTACCCTGGCGCATTCTCCTATAATGAAGATTACATCTATACGTTGGCGTTTTCTGCAACCACAATGCATCGCCTAAAACTGAAGATGGGGGCCCCTGGTATATCTGAAAAAGAGAAAATAGCGGCTCACCTTTTTTGGCGTGACATGTCTAAACTTTTTTATGCAGAAAACGGTCAACCCATCACAGGCTATCCAAATAGTTTTGAAGAGCTAGTAGAGTTCTGTGAGCAGTATGAAAACACTCCTAGGCCGACACCCGAGCGAGCCAACTTGGTAGCTAATGCTATCTATGAGCAGTTTGTTTTCAGGTTTTTTCCACCCCCGCTTCACTGGTTTGGCCATCAGCTAATTAGGGCCATGTCGCTACCCACTACGCTAAAAACGCTCGGTATCGACCCACCCGACCCAATGGCTGCGGAGATTCTCCCGAAGCTTATGGGCTATATTTTCTGGCAGATGGAAGAAAACGCTGACGACCCAACCGAAAGCTATATCGAAGAAAGATTGCGGATGTCAAGCGAAGAGAAAAAAAGTATTCGGAGCGAGATAAAGGATCTGGATGGACGCTTTCCTGAACACTTTGCTCAACAATATAAGGACGACCCCAAATTTATTGGCTGTCCATACCATGCAGCCCTGGAGGCAGCAGCTTCTAGTAAAAAAAGTAACAGTGAAGATAATTTTGTTGACGAATTAGAGAAGAAGGCAGGGGCTTTAGACTAGGAGACTTCGGGGGCAATGAAGCATAAGTAGAACTTAGAATAAGATATTGTTGCTGACTTGCCCCTTATCCCAGTAAAACAATGATTTTTTGCGGCAGCCACAAACACGTAGTACAGAAACACGTAGTACAGAAACACCAAATAATATTTCGTCTACCTTTCTCCTCAATTGGCCTACTTCCTAGAACAGTTATATTTCCACATCAGCATATCAGTTGTTTCCGAATTAAAGCCATCTCAGTTAGTCATTACACTCGCAAATACAATAAGGAATATTTACATGAATGAGACTTCACCCATCTGGGAAGACAAAATTTACCTGGGACAGTGGCAAACTGCTGAAGGGCCTCAGGCTGCCGTAATTGGACCCGCCACCGGCGAAGTCCTCGCTAAAGTTCAGACGGCTACTCCCGTAGACGTAGGTCGCGCTGCACTTATCGCTAACTCAGCTCAGCAACATTGGGCCACGTTACCTTTCGATCAAAAAGCAGAGATCCTACGCCGGGCCGCCGCCCTGCTCAAAGAGCGGGCCGAAGAAATCAATCGCTGGAATATTCGTGAGTGCGGCTCTACAGCAGCCAAGGCTGAATGGGAACTGCAGGTTACCTATGAACAGGCCCAGATGGCCGCAGCACTCCCCATGCAACCCAACGGACAGATCTTCCCTTCTAGCATGCCAGGTCGTCGCAATTACTGGAAGCGGGTACCCATTGGCACAGTGGGGGTTATAGCTCCTTGGAACTTCCCCATCCTCTTAGCCATGCGCTCGGTCTTTCCTGCCTTAGCCATGGGCAACTGTGTGATCCTGAAGCCAGCCCCAATGAGCGCTATCTGTGGAGGTGCTTTGATGGCCGAGGTTCTAGAAGCAGCTGGCTTGCCGGAGGGCGTGTTCCACGTACTACCAGGTGGGCCCGAGGTGGGTGAGGCGTTGGTTCAACACTCGGATGTCGGCATGATCTCCTTTACGGGCTCTACCGCCGTTGGCGAGAAAATCGGCGAGACGTGTGGGCGCATGCTCAAGAAATGCGCCCTTGAGCTTGGCGGTAACAACGCGATGGTGATTTTGGACGATGCTGATTTAGATGCCGCTGCCTCTTCCGCAGCCTGGGGGGCTTTTCTCCACCAGGGTCAAATCTGCATGCAGGCAGGACGGCACTTAGTGCACCGTTCAGTGGCGGACAAGTACATGAACAAACTCGCCGAGCGGGCCACGCGCTTAGTCACGGGTGATCCTTGGAAACAGCAGGTACACCTCGGCCCGTTGATCAACGAGACCCAAGCGCGCCGCGTTGAAGAGATCGTGAACCGCTCTGTGGCCATGGGTGCTAACGTTGTCGCTGGCGGTAAACGCGATGGCAACTTCTTTGAAGCCACGGTTCTTAGCGGCTTGACGCCAGAAATGCCTGCCTTTGGCGAGGAGATTTTCGGTCCAGTGGCGCCGATAACACTCTTCGATAGTGACGAAGAAGCCATCGCCCTGGTCAACGCCTCGCCCTACGGACTCGCCGCTGCCATTCATTCTGCCTCCACGGAACGTGCCCAACGCTTCGCCGAGCGCATCCGCGTGGGGATGGTGCATATCAACGATCAGACTGTGAATAACGAATTCCAGGTACCCTTCGGTGGCATGGGCCGCTCAGGTACCAGCGGTCGCTTCGGTGGCCCCGCAAACCTGGATGAGTTCACCACCACCCAGTGGGTCAGTGTTATGGAACAAGGTATCCAGTATCCCTTCTAGCGCTCAATGAATTAAGCATTTGCTATTGATACGACGTCACCCCTTGATTGAGTAGCGCTACACTTTAGAGTCCGATCCTATGGGTAAGGAGATGGGACATGAAGAAGCGTTTCAGCGAAGAACAGATCATTGGTTTCCTGGGCGAAGCAGAAGCGGGACTGCCCATTAAGGAGCTATGCCGTCGGCACGGTTTCTCAGAAGCCAGTTACTATCTATGGCGCAGCAAGTTTGGTGGTATGAGCGTACCCGATGCCAAGCGACTCAAAGAACTCGAAGCCGAAAATGGACGATTGAAAAAACTGCTCGCGGAGTCGCTACTGGAGATGGAGGTCACTCGCGAGGCGCTGAGAAAAAAGTGGTGAGTGTACCTGCACGCCGAGATGTGGTGCGCTTTATGGTGTCACGTGGCCTCAGTGAGCGCCGAGCGCTCCGTGTCATCCGTATGAGTGCCAGTGCATTGCGCTATCAATCGGCTCCTGACCGTAATGAAGCATTGCGTGAACGCATTGTTGCCTTGGCCCATCGGCATCGTCGCTATGGCGCTGGCATGATCTATCTGAAGCTGCGTCAAGCCGGTGAACAGGTCAATCATAAGCGAGTCGAGCGTCTCTACGCAGCTGCTCGGTTGCAGGTAAAACGCCGCAAGCGCAAGAAGGTTCCCACGTCTGAGCGGATGCCCCTTGGCCGCCCTGGGGCCGCCAATCAAGTCTGGTCAATGGATTTTGTGTTTTACCGGACGGCATACGGGCGCGTGATCAAGAACCTCACCGTCGTCGACGACGGTACCCATGAAGCCGTGGCAATCGTGCCTGAGCGTCCCATTGGCGGACTTTTTTTAACACGTATTCCTGATCATCTGGCTTTACAACGTGGTCTACCTAGCGCCATTCGGACAGATAACGGACTACCTAAGGAACCCGCTCAATATGCACACAAAATCTCACTTCGTGCTCAACATGGGAACACTTGCTCACTACTCAGGCTCATGCGTCGCAACCATATCTAAAGGGTGCTCACCATTTCATTCACTAACGGATCGTAAAATGGTTGCATCATGCCCTGCTGCATCAAGTACATGATAACCCGCGCGTCTTTTTTGTCGTTTTATCCCAGCTTTTAAACAACATTTCACGCGCTCTGGCGCAGGCTAAAGACGACACCATATGGCACAAGGCCCCTTGAGACCTTAAACAATAGGCAATATTACGATGAAAGTCAGCCGTTGGCTCAAAGGCCACCAAAATATCTTCAGCAGATGCTTCTGCTGCATTAATGAGGTTCTGATAACCCATTAACGTGTTAGGAAACTTAAACGTTTTGGTACGACCTGACGGCCATAAAATGACCGCATCATGGGACGTTTTAGCAATGTCGATGGCGATCATCACCTTCACAGAGCTATTCTTTACGTTGTCAGCCATGTGTACATCTCCTAAATCCACTGATTGGCATCAAAGATTTTGGTACAGATGGCTGGCTCCAACCTGCTTATTCAGCAAGTACTACGGGCCAGAACATATCAGCGGTAAGTTATCGGCATGGGCGGAAGGTCGAGGTATTCAGCTCATGTTTATCCAGACAGGAAAGCCCCAGCAGAATGCTTATATAGAACGCTAAAATCGAACGGTCGCTATGACGGGTTAGCCCAATACTCTCTTTCAAAAAAAATTGACCTTGCCCTGAGCAAATTCACCAATAGACATTGGTCGTAGCCATAAGCGCTAATTATGGTGCTTAACACAAAAAAAAATCCATTCCTCAACGATATACGATTACAAAGCAATGTGTGTATAAAATCCTACATTGCGGGATATATTGAAATTACTCTATTGTGGCACTAGAATCATTTCAATAGAGTAAATAACATTAGTCGCTATCGTCGCTTGCTCACCTCTTCCGCCTCGCTAGCCCGAGAGAAAGGTTAAAATATGAAACTTGTTACATTCCGTTATCAGAACACCATCAGCATCGGTTTAGTGGATGGCGGCCGGGTCCTCGATCTCGCTCCCCTTGCCGATCGTCTAGGTGGTTCACTCAAGGAAATGATACGTAAAGGTGTTCTTTCCGACTTGGTGGGATTTGATACCTCAAGCTTAAATTCATTAAGCCTAGACGAAATTGAGTTTCTGCCGGTCATTCCGGATGCTGGCAAGATCCTCTGTGTGGGCATCAACTATACGACGCATGTGAAAGAGACGGGGCGTGATATGCCGATGCACCCGATGATATTCACCCGCTTCGCTGACTCCCAGGCGGGTCATCTAACGCCGATCATTCGGCCGTTTGTCTCGCACAAGCTGGATTTCGAGGGGGAACTGGCTGTGGTGATCGGCAAGACCGCGCGCCACGTCAAGGCTGAGAATGCCCTTGAATACGTTGCTGGCTACTCTTGCTATAACGATGGCAGCGTACGCGATTACCAAAAGCACACTATCCAGTTTATCCCCGGCAAGAACTTCCCTAACACGGGGGGATTTGGCCCATGGCTTGTGACTAGCGATGAGATTCCCGACCCGCAGGCGCTACACCTGACCACCCGCCTGAATGGCGACGTCATGCAGGACACCGATACCAGCGATATGATCTTTGGTGTGGCGGAACTGATTGAATACTGCAGTACATTTACCGAGCTGGCTCCGGGCGACGTTATTGTCTCCGGCACCACTGGCGGCGTGGGCGCCTTCCGCGAACCCCCGGTTTGGATGAAACCAGGTGATAGCATCGAAATTGCTATCTCGGGCATCGGTACCCTGCGCAACACTATCGCAGACGAGGCGTAATCAAGTTATGAGTCAACAGCATCCCGTGGCCCTTGATCGGCATATTGAGGAGCAGGCTTCCCGAGCAGGCAGAAGCAGCAAGAGCAATAGCAGTCTGGAAAGAATGCTGGTGATTCTGGATCTGTTCTCGGAAGAGGTACCGATCTGGTCGGTAGAGGCAATGTGCGATGCGCTGGGCTATACGCGTTCGACTGCTTATCGCTATACCAAGGAGCTGGCCGAAGCGGGGTTGCTGTTTCAGGTTGAGCCCCGGCGCTACGGCCTAGGCTCAAGAATCATCCAGTGGGATAGACAGCTGCGACTGACTGATCCCTTGGTAAAGGCGACGCGAGAGATCGAGCCTGAACTCGATGTCTTCGACGGTGAGCAGATCTGGATCGTATGTCGGCTATTCAATGATCAAGTGATTTGCGTCCACAGCCATGGTCACCTGAAAGAGCCTGTTAGCTATGCACGGGGTACGCCACGCCCGCTGTTCATGGGGGCGACATCGAAAATCATATTGGCCTACCTGCCTGCTCGCCAGCATATGCGGCTTTTCTTAGAGCATCAGCATGAGGTAGTGAAAGGAAGCTTGGGCTCGTCGTGGGAGGAGTTTAAGGACGTCCTCCAGACGATCCGGCGGCAGGGCTACAGCGAATCTCACGGTGAGGTGGATCCAAACCTCTTCGGGCTTGCCGCTCCCATCTTTGATGGTAACGGCAAGGTCATCGCCAGTCTAAGCTGCGTAAGACCACAAACGGCCTACCGTGAAGACCAAGCGGAGGAGCAGCGCCAGATAGTGATGGCCCTTGCGAATCGCCTAACCGAGAAGTTAACGCAGTTGATTAATTCGTAAGTTACAGATGATGTCTTGAGAAGATGCATCGAGGGCATGTAGCAAGGATATATAGCAAGAACAGTAGCAATAAGAGTGACGACTGAATCTATGCGCCAGAGTATCAGAATGACCGGAGGTAGGTCTTCCTGCACAAATAACACCCCGTTTCCTTCTTAACGCGATTTTTGTCGTCTGCCCTGGGCAGAGGGGAAGGATGCGTCTTAATGACGGTGTCGTAAGGACAACAGTAATGAAACAACAACCTGACAATACCAGTACCGCCGCTTTTTCACTAGCCGACCGCTTCTCTGTCATTATTGTCGGAGGTGGCCCCAGCGGGTTGACCCTGGCCAATCTGCTGGGAACCTATGGGGTTCGCACCCTGGTGCTTGAACGCAATCTCTCGACGGTGACCGAGCCGAGGGCGGTATCCATCGATGACGAGTCTATGCGAACCATGCAGGCCATTGGGCTTGAGGAGAGAGTACTTGCATGCTGCGCTCAGGACTATGGCTCGGTCTATCTGGACCTCAAGCGCGTGCCCTTCGCCAACATTGAACCGAGAGGGCGTGAGTATGGCTATGCGCGGCGTAATGCTTTTCACCAGCCAGAGTTGGAGGCAATCCTGTGTAACGGGCTCAAGCGCTTTGCCCATGTTGAGGCGCGCTTCGGCCATCGTGTTGTCGACTTTGTACAGGACGTCGATTGTGTGCGTTTAAGGGTCGAGACTGATGAGGGGCACTACGAGGTTGTTGCCGAATACATGGCGGCAGCCGATGGTGGACGCAGCTTTGTGCGCAGCGAATTGAATATCAAACTGAAAGGTCTTACCTACGAGCAGAAGTGGTTGATCATCGACCTCAAAGGGACGCAGGACAATTTCCGCCAGACTCGCGTCTACTGTGATCCAGCGCGTCCCTGCATCAACCTGCCTGGTCCCGGTGGCAGCCGCCGTTTCGAATTTATGCTGCTGCCCGACGAAGATGAACAAAAAGCAGTAGAAGAAGGGTACGTTCGCCAGCTGATGGCTGAGCATGGCCCGGATCGCGACGCAGAGATCGTCCGCAAACAGGTATATGCCTTTCATGCCCGCGAAGCTGAGAGCTGGCGTCAGCAGCGCATCTTCCTGCTCGGTGACGCTGCCCACTTAACCCCTCCATTCGCTGGTCAGGGCATGAACAGCGGCCTGCGCGACTCGGTGAACCTAGCCTGGAAGCTAGCTTGGGTGCTCAAGCGCAAGTTGCCTGAAACGCTGCTAGAAAGTTACGAAGAAGAGCGCAAACCGCACGCCTGGCAACTGATTGAAATGGCCGCCATGCTCGGCAAGTTCATGATGCCAAAGAGCCGTATACACGCAACATTGTTGCAGACTGGCCTGCGCTGGCTGAGCGTCTACCGCCCTGCTCGTGACTACGTTACCCAGATGCGTTACAAGCCGACGCCGCGTTTCGTCAGCGGTTTCTTCATCAGCGACGCTGCCTCTGCCCGCAAGACACGCACAGGACGATTGATTGCCCAGCCGATGCTTGAGAATCCCAATAGCGAGATGGCGCTGTTGGATCGCTACATCGACGGCCACTTCGCACTTATCACTTACCACCCTGATGCGAAGAGGGCGTTCGACGCTATCCAGCCTTGGCTCGAGTACCTACCGGATGATCTAAAGAAAGTGTGCGTTACTCCGCGCAACTACAACCCTGTTCCCGTCGAGGGTATAGAGGTATTGCGAGATGCTCACAGCCAAGCCAACGACTGGATATTCAGGGCGCATGGTGGCGAGCACGTCTTTTATCTGGTAAGGCCGGATCGCTACACCATGGCGGTTCTTAACAAGAACAATTTGCCCACGGATGCCATTCACCTGGGTGAGATGCTGCGCCCTCCCGAGTTCAGCGCTTTAGGTAATTCTCATCAGCCTTTGAGTACCGCCGCTACCCTGTAAAACCCAGCAACACCTACATTTTCCCGTCGATAGCAGGATGAGTACCCACGGTTAAGGGTAATCGTCTGGAAGGTGGATTCTTGAAGATAACTACTACAACAATACGGAGTACGACATGAAATTATCGAGCTTCAATCCCCTGTTAGTTGGCCTTGCCTGCGCTGCTGGCAGCCTTATGGTGTCCGCCACTGCGCAGGCCGAGACGCTTCGGCTCAGCACACCAGTACCGCCCAGTCATATCTTCAGCAAGGTCTCTGAACGCCTCGCGGGAAATCTCGGTGAACGCTCCGACGGGCGTTACGCTATAGAGGTATCCCCCTATGGCAGGCTGGGTAACGATAACGAGCTGATCCAGCTCCTCCAGCATGGCGCGGTGCAGTTCGGCGTGGTTCCCGCCGCATCGCTCTCCAGCCGCGAGTCCTCCTTTAATGGCTGGTTTCTACCTGGCGAATTCGAGAACTACGACGAGGCCGGAGCGGCAACACAGTTGCCAGCTGCCCTTAGTATGCTCGAAAAGCTGGAGCCCCAGGGCATGATCGGTCTCGGTTACATCATCGCCGGGATGCGGCACGTGCTGTCGACCGATTCGGTCGAGTCCATAGATGACTTAACCAATCAGAAGATCCGTGTCTTCCCCAATCCTGTCTTCAATGACTGGTGGCTGGCCAACGGAGCGGCGCCCACCGCGCTACCGACCTCCGAAGTCGCACCGGCACTGACCACCAATCTGTTGAATGCCGTCGACGTTGACCTTGACTTCGTCACTGCCCTGAAACTTTACCAGCAGGCTCCACACTTGGCACTCACCAACCATATGGCCTTCCCCGGCGTAGTGCTGGTCTCCAAAGCTTGGTGGGATAATCAGAGCGAAGCCGATCAGCAGATGATCCGCGAGGTCTTCCAAGAAGCCGAGCAGTGGGGCATTGAGGAGCAAGCACGTGTCGAGGAGGAAAATCTCGCCACGCTCAAGGACGCTGGCGTAGAAGTGGTCGAGATCAATACCGCTGGCTACGCAGAGACGGCTGCTGCAGTGCGTCAGACATATATCGATAGCGACCCGTTAATCGCCGAGTTCTATCACCAGGTCGTGACCAATCAATGAAGTGTGGATGCAGTAATGGCGTGGCCCAGGTCACGCCCATGCCGCATAGGGGGCATTATGCTTAACATATTGAAGTGGTGCGATAGCGCGCTGGCCCGACTGGAAACATGGGTGCTTATTATCCTGACGGGACTGCTGGCCGGACTGCTGGTCGCCCAAGTGGTGTTGCGTTATATATTCGGCACCCCACTTTTTTGGGCCGAGGAGGTGGCGTTGCAGATTCTAGTGGCCATCAGCTTCATTGGTGTCAGCCATCTACTTTATACCCGCTCGCTGGTGCGGATCGACATCATTCCCAGTCTTCTGCCCGAACGAGCGGCCCATTGCCTTGAGGTCTTTTTTTGCCTGCTCGGCCTATGTGTTTTGGCGATCTTCACCGCACTGACGTGGCAATGGATTGCCTCACCGCATACGCAAATCGAGTTGTCGCCAACGACGCAACTGCCGCGTTGGTACTACTTCAGCGTGATGCTCGTGGCGCTGATGGTCATGAGTTACCACCAGTTCGTCAGCCTTCTACTCTCCATCCATCGGCTGGTTAGCCACGAAGCCTCCGAGAGGGTGTGCACATGATCACCTTTTCCGTTTTCTTTATTACGCTGTTTCTCGGATTGCCTATTCTGCTGACGCTGATGCTGGGCACCCTGGTGTTCCTGCATCAAAGCGACCTGCTGTTGCTCTCCAGCAGCCTGCCCCTGCAGTTTTACGGTGCCCTAGAGAAGAATGGCCTGCTCGCCATTCCACTGTTTATGCTGGTGGGCGAGTTGATGAACCGAGGTGGGCTGACCGATCGCCTTGTCGAGCTGGCCAACCTGCTGCTTGGGCGCATGCGAGGCGGTCTAGCTTACGTCAACCTGCTGACTAACGCAGTGGCGGCCTCTATCCTGGGCTCTGCCATTGCCCAAATCGCGGTGATGAGTAAGGTCATGATCCCCGCCATGGAGAAGCAAGGTTATAAACGCGACTTCGCAGCGGCGGTGACCGTTTCTGGTGGTTTGTTGGGGCCGATCATTCCTCCCTCAATGATCATGATTATCTACGGCGTCATCGCGCTGCAGCCGATTTCCGCGCTGTTTTTGGCGGGGCTGCTACCCGGACTGCTGATCTTTCTGGGTTTTGTCGTCGTGGTGATGATGCTCGGCTTTATCCATGACTTCCCCAAGCTGGAGCGGACTGCACGGCGCAAGGTGAGCCTGATAGGGCTGCTTAAGCAACTTTCTCCGCTAATGATTCCGGTGTTTATCATTTTCGGCATCTCGGCAGGGGTGATGACACCCACTGAGGCGGGTGCCGTGGGCGCTCTGCTGGCACTAATCATCGGTAAGTGGATTTATCGCTCCATCCTTTGGAGCGACCTACCGGAAATATTCAAACAGGTCGCCCTTAACACCGCGTTGATCACAGGCCTTATTGCGGCGGCGACTATGTTCGGCTGGGCGCTCTCTTTTGTGGGCGTACCGGACCGCATCGTTGCGATGATTAATGCATGGACCCAATCGCCCTGGGTGTTCCTGCTGCTTATCAACCTGCTGGTCGTGGTACTAGGGATGTTCCTGGAGAGCATGAGCATTCTGATTGTGTTAGTGCCCATCGTCCTGCCAACCGTGCTGGCATTGGGCATTGATCCAATCCATTTCGGCGTGGTGATAAGTTTGGCGACTCTTATTGGCCTCGTGACACCACCGGTGGGGCCGGGCCTGTTTGTCGTTACCTCGACCACTCAAGTATCCATGTTCGGGCTGTTCAGAGCCATGATCCCATTTTTGATTGCCATGTTCGTGTGCATGGCAATCATCAACCTGGTGCCCGCCTTGTCGCTGTGGCTTCCGCAGCAATTAGGGCTTAGCTAATTAGCATAATGCACCAGACATGTCAGAGACGGCTTAACAATCAGCCATCTTGGTTAAACCAGAGCACCCTTGAATTAACAAGGCTACATTTCGGCAACTCACTAATCCTGGAGTAAATAATGAATAACAACCGACTGCTCATTGATACGAACCCTTCACAGCAAAAGCTGAGTGGGACGCGCGTCTCTCATATCGGTTTCCGTGTACCTGATATTGAGGCAACCACAGTTTTCTACCAGCGAGTATTAGGTATGGCAGTGCATGAAAATTCCTTGGAGGGCGTGGTACGTCTAGGCTGGGGAAGTGGGCACCACGTCATCGAACTAACATCGGGAAAGTACGCGCTAACCCACTTCGGATTTGAAACACAGGATAGCGAATCGATCAACGCACTGCAAAGCCGGCTAGAAGATGCCAATGTGGTCGTAAGGGCACTGGATGCTGCCTATATGGATGCAGCTGTTGGCGATCCGCAGGGCATTGAGTTTGAAGATCCCGACGGCAACCGAGTGCACTTTCATACGGCAATGGATCACCTAGGGGAACACCAAGCGGACATAGGGCGTCGGCCGATTCGCTTTCAACATACGACGGTTGGTAGTGACGACGTCAAACGGATGGTGGCGTTCTACGCCAATATTGTTGGTTTTTCTCTTTCCGACCAGCTTAGTAATGGCAATTTTGCGTGGCTGAGAAGTGATCGTGACCACCACACCTTAGCGGTTGTTGACATTGGAATGCGGGGTCAGTTGGACCATTACTCATTCGATCTCAGCGAGTGGGAGGATTTCAAGCAGTGGTGCGACCGACTAACCGATCTTAACGTAGAGGTTACCTGGGGGCCTGGCCGCCACGGTCCTGGCAACAACCTGTTCGTGTTCTTCGATGACCCAGCAGGAACTCATATCGAACTGTCGGCGGAAATGGAGAAATTCCACGACGATTTGGTGACGTATGTTCCTCGTCTTTGGGAGCCGACACCGCGCAGCGTCAACCTGTGGGGAGGCCAACTATCCAAATTCCGCAAAATGGCTAAAGAAGCGTGAAATGACATAAGGCCTTGTTCCATAGACCCTCTTCCATCTGTGGAAACAGATTGTCGGCGACCTCGGCTCCACGGGGTTGTCGACCCTTAGTCTAGATAGGCCAGTTTAGGTTTTTCAGTCATGAAGAAGGAGATCGTTTTACATGATTGTGCTGGAAAATCAAATTTTTCCGTATAGTAGATCGCCACTTAATACATCGTTCAGTGACGGAAAATACATGAAGAATCTCTCCGACCGGGCCGCCCGCTTAGTCACAGGTAACCCTTGGACACAACAGGTACACCTCGGCCCATTGATTGATGAGACACAAGCTAAGCACTTCGAGGAGAGCGTGAACCGCTCAGTAGCAATGGGTGCCAAGGTAGTCGCTGGCGGTAAACGCGATGGCAACTTCTTTGAAGCCACGGTTCTTAGCGGCTTGACGCCAGAAATGCCTGCCTTTGGCGAGGAGATTTTCGGCCCTGTAGCCCCCATTACACTTTTTGATACCGATGAGGATGTTATCGCATTAGTCAATGTTTCCTCCTATGGGCTAGCCGCCGCTATTCACTCCACATCTACAGAGCGAGCCCTGCGCATTGCTGATCGCATCAAAGTAGGCATGGTGCATATTAATGATCAGACGGTAAACAATGAGTTTCAGGTACCCTTCGGTGGCATGGGCCGCTCAGGTACCAGCGGTCGCTTCGGTGGCCCCGCAAACCTAGATGAGTTCACCACCACCCAATGGATCAGTGTGATGGAGCAAGGTATCCAGTATCCCTTCTAGCGCTCAATGAATTAAGCATTTGCGATTGACAAAAAGCCCTGTGCTGCGAAAGCAGGCACGGGGCAAAATAGATGGCGTCTTCATCACTTCTGCAATTGAGCCAAGTGCTGCATTTTACTGGTCATTTCTTGACCTGCTGCTGCTACAACGGGCATCAAAAAAGAGGTTACTTCCTCTGTTGCGACGGTTATCGGTAAGACGAGGCTAACACTTCCAAGAACTCGCTTGTCGTCATAAATAGGGGCTGAAATCCCAGAGGCACTTGTTCCAAGCTCACCTGCCGTGATAATAGCAGGCTGGCTTCTAAGCTCTCGAAGGCTTCGCTTGACCTCTGTCCAGTTGGCGCCAAGGCCAAACTGGTTGAATTTATCAGGAGCGTGGTTGAAGTAGGCTCTAGCTTGGCGTAAGGGTAAGTTGGCCAGAATCACTTTTGATGCAGCGCCTTGATATAAAGGTCGCGGCTGGCCACGCTCATAGCTAATCTCATGGTGCTGATAAGTCTCGAATTCCTCATGCACACACATTACTTGGCCGCGGAAGTAGCGGCAAAGGATGGCGATACTGGCAGAAGGTGCCGTGCTGAGCATTTCTCGCATAATACTTCTCGCCGCATGAATCATTGGATCGCCAATCCTTAGTTTACGGTCCAGCTCAATTATCGCCGGGCCAAGTACATACCTCCCTGTCGTATAGGCTGAAATATAACCGGCCGAGGCAAGCGTTCTAAAGTAACGGTAGGTCTGGCTGGCCGAAATCCCCAAGTGTACAGACGCCTCATCGACCGACCACTCCCCTTTTTCTTCATCAGCGAACAGGGAAAGTAATCGCAGCAGCCGTTCCTGAGAATTCTCTTTCAAAGCCACCTCAACATTTCCCGTCTGTTAATAGCGCCCTTAAACCACTGCGCGCATCTTTTGCAAAGCTCACTAGGGGCTTACAGCAATAACTGACTGTCACACATGACCATCAGTTGCCTCAATACGCTGTGATTGCTTAAAAAAATTTTTGAGCGCCCAGCACCATAGCCTGTATCAAAGCCTCCAGAAGATAATACTTTTGTCGCAAATACATATTTTTGCCTTGACCCCAACCGCATAAAAAGCAAAATTATCACAATACGAAAAAAATTGTTTTATTTAAGGCAGAGACAATAATTGCTGATCCTTACAAACACGACATCAGTTGAATCTTAAGGAGGGGGCGATGACCGCCATAGCATTTAAAGAATTAATCTCCAAAGACAACATGGCACCACTCTGGGAAGTGCTGCGAGGTTTGACACCGCGTGAACCTAAACAAGTACTGGAGCCTGTTATCTGGCGTGATAAAACGATTCGCAAGAATATGGAGATGGCCTGTGAAGCCATTTCTGCTGAGGATGCCGAACGTCGCGTACTGGTGCTGGAAAACCCAAAGCTACGCGGTAAATCCTTGGTGACCACCTCGCTATACGCAGGCATTCAGATGATTTTGCCTGGCGAGGTAGCACCCAGTCATCGTCATACGGCTTCAGCATTGCGTCTGATTCTCAGTGGCGAAGGTGGCTTCACTAATGTGGACGGTGAAAAAGTAATGATGAGCCCTGGTGATTTCGTGATCACACCATCAGGGGTGTTCCATGACCATGGTGCCGAGGGAAGCGACTCGGTGATGTGGCTGGATGGCCTTGATGTACCTGTCGTGCAAATGCTTAACGCGGGCTTCTCTGCTGACGCCCCGCACAAACGCCAGGAAGTTCGTCGCCCGGCAGGCGATTCTGAAGCGCGTTTCGCATCCGGGTTAAGCCCAGTTGGGTATCAGTGCAATGGCACGACGAGCCCTTTGTTCCACTACCCCTATAAGCGCACCCGGGCAGCGTTAACCAAGCTCGCTGAGAGTGGTAATTGTGATCCTGCAGCTGGACTCAAGCTGACCTTTACCAATCCCACCAATGGTAAATCACCGATCCTTACCATGGGCGCTTATATACAACTTCTGCCACAAGGGTTTCAAGGTGTGGAGCATAGGGAAACAGATGGCGCGGTCTATTGCGTAGTGGAAGGTAGTGTCCGCGTTCAGGTCGAAGATCAGGAGTGGACGGCAAATCGGCACGATGTGTTTGTGGTTCCTGGCTGGGCCTGGCGTCGCTTCGAAGCCTCCGATGAATGTGTTTTGTTCAGTTTTTCCGATCGCCCTCTTCAGGAACATTTGGGCTTTTGGAAGGAAGAGAGAAAAAACGCGTAACCACTCCCTAATAAAAAGGATAAACATTGTATGAAAATCTGTTTGTTCAATAACCATCGCCTGGGTGTCGTAGAGGGTAACGAAGTATTGGACGTCTCAAGCGTCCTACCACTTATCGGTACCGCGGAATATCCCTACCCTCACGGAGATCAACTGATTGCTTGCCTACCAGAATTAATGCCTGCCATAGCTGATGCCCTACAATTCGCTCGGCGTTATCCTCTCAGTAAGGTGACATTGCGCCCTCCGGTTGCCAATCCAGGCAAGGTTATCGCGGCCCCTGTCAACTACCAAGCCCACCTAGATGAGGCAATTAAGGATACAGCTACCTTCTCCCGCGCACATGTGCGGAAGATACAGGAGACAGGACTGTTTCTTAAAGCTACCAGCTCAGTGGTCGGCTCCGATGATCCTGTATGCATCGGACTTCCGGATCGCCGAACTGACCATGAAATTGAATTGGTTGCCATCATTGGTAAGCGTGCCAAGAACGTTTTAGCCAAGGATGCGCTCTCCTACGTGGCCGGATACAGCATCGGCCTGGATATTACCATTCGTGGGCCAGAGGAGCGCAGCCTGCGTAAGTCTCTAGATTCCTACACAGTGCTGGGCCCCTGGCTGGTGACCGCCGATGAGATAGAAAACCCTCATGCATTAGCCATGACCCTTGATGTGAATGGTGAAGTGCGACAAAGCGCCAATACCAAAGATCTGATCATGGACGTAGCCGAACTTATAGAGTTCGCCTCCAAATTCTACACCCTCGAGCCTGGTGATCTGTTGTATACCGGAACACCAGAGGGGGTGGGGCCTATCCGGCCTGGTGACACCATTAATTGTGAGATTGAGCGTATTGGTAATATCAGTGTGAACGTGGAGGCATCATGAGCACTCAGCAGCCTATTCTTATTATCGGTGGCGGGATTGGTGGCCTTGCATCGGCACTGGCCTTGTCTCGCCTCGGCATCCCAACATTGGTTATTGAGCAGTCCGATGAGTTTCGTGAAGTGGGGGCTGGTATCCAAGTAGGACCGAATGGCTTCCGCGCCCTTGATCGCCTAGGGGTATTGGCGCAGGCACGTGAACTGGCGGTGTTGCCAGATGAGTTGATCATGATGGACAGCGTCAATGCCACGCCGGTCGTTGAGATCCCGGCGGGTGACTCATTCATCAAACGCTTTCAGTACCCCTATGCACTGATCCATCGTGCCGACTTGCACAACGTACTGCTCGACGCGTGTCGTGCATCGAGCAAGATAGCGTTTAGAACCTCTACTAGGGTCACCTCCTTTTCAGAGGCCGATGGCGAGATGAGTGTCACAACAGATCAGGGAGAGATAATCTCAGGAAGTGCTTTGATAGGGGCCGATGGCCTATGGTCTAAGGTTCGCGAGAGCATTATCGGCGATGGCGCTCCGAGGGTTTCCGGCCATATTGCCTATCGTGCGGTACTGCCTATCGAGGAAGTGCCAGAAGCCTATCGCCGTAATGCCATGATTCTGTGGGGCGGCCCCAAAAATCACCTCGTACAGTATCCGTTACGTGGAGGAAAGCTCTTCAACCTGGTTGCCGTGTTCCATAGCGACCGCTATGTGGAAGGCTGGAATACAGAGGGCGATCCTGAGGAGCTCAAGCGTCGTTTCGCTGGAACCTGCGATACGGTTCAAGAACTGTTAGCCAAGATTGATAGCTGGCGTATGTGGGTGCTGTGCGATAGAGAGCCTGTGAAAGAGTGGAGCCGTGGCCGTGCCACCCTGGTCGGAGACGCTGCTCACCCAATGTTGCAATACCTTGCCCAAGGCGCCTGCATGGCTATGGAGGATGCTGTTGTGCTAGCCGATGAGGTTGCCCACTGCAGTAACGATATTGCCAGTGCCTTTCAGGCGTACCAGCAGCGGCGCTACCTGCGCACCGGACGCTGTCAGATCATGGCCCGCGTTCACGGTGAGTTCTACCACGCGACGGGGGTTACGGCTGAACTGCGCAATGCCATGCTCGCTTCGCGGACGCCAGAGCAGTCTTATGAAGGACTGTCTTGGCTATATGACGAGGATATTTGACGCACCCCTAGATATAAGTAATTTCTAACAAAAAAGTAACCGCTGTTTACAACTCTTGCAAATTACCATGCCCATAAGATTTCAGAATTTCGCTTTTAACTTATGATTTTATAAGAGCACAACTAATTTGCAGTGAGTAAGAAAAAAACTCTAAAAACAAGGTGAATACAATGACAAACATGCTAAGCACTACAACTCGCTATCTTTGCGCAATTCCGTTAGGCCTAGCGTTAATTGCCAGCGCACAAGTCGAGGCCAAAGAGCTACGCCTGGGATTAATTACCCCACCTCAGCATATTTTGAATCAAACCGCCCAACGCCTAGCCGACACAGTGGCAGAGCGAAGTGATGGTGAGTTAACCATTACCATTTTCCCCTCCGGCCAGTTAGGTGATGAATCGGCCATGTTCACCCAAATGGAGACCGGACTGCTAGACATAGGGCTTATGACCGCTGCAGCTACCAGCCAGCGTGAACCAGCTTTCGTCGGTTGGTTCACTCCCTTCCTCTTTTCCAGCGTAGAGGAGGCGGCCAAGGCCACCGAGACAGACGCTGCTCAGCAGATGCTGGAGAACCTGGAGAGCAAAGGTCTGCACGCATTCGGCTATACCTTTGCGGGCATGCGCCATATTCTTATGCGCGAAAGCGCTGTTAACAGCGCTAAGGATGTTAGCGGCAAAAACATCCGCATTATTCCGTTCGCAGCGATGAATACCTGGTGGCGAGCCGTTGAGGCTCGGCCCACCCCTACAAGTTTACCGGATGTTTACCAAGGCCTCCAAAACGGTATGCTGGATGGTGTGGATATTGACCTCGATGCCTTAGTAGGTTCGGGCTTTTATGAAGTAGCGGAGCATCTAACACTGACTAGCCATATGGCGTTTCCTGAGGTAGCCATAATGGGCCAAGCATCCCGCGCTTCACTTAGCGATGCAGAACGCCAGCTAATTGATACCGCCATGGCTGAGGCACTTGCCTGGGGTACTGAGACGGAAATTGCAGCAGAAGCGAGCAACCGCACCTTGCTCGAAGACCGCATTAATGTGTATACGCTAGAAAGCGCTGAAGACACTTTCAGCACGGCGAACCAAGCGTTCGCTGAGCGCTTTGGCGATCATCCGCTTATCCAAGCATTCCAGCAACAGTCCACCGAACTCCTTAACGCTGAATAAAACGCGTCGGGGCGCTTCTGCGCCCCGAACCAAAGAGGCGTACCCAAGATGTATTTTCCCCAAGACACCTGGCTAACCAAGGCGAGCCGACAGCTAGCCAGGGCTGAACAGCTGCTCTGCAACGTACTGATAATAGCTTTTAGCGCGTTGCTTATTGCTAATGTTTTCGCACGATACGTACTCAACAGCCCACTTTTTTTTGCCAATGAGCTAGCCGTCTATATTCTGATTTGGATGGCGTTTCTCGCCATCTCTATCGCCATACATAACGACCAGCACGTACGTTTGACCATGCTGATTGCGATACTGCCTAAAGCGGCTCAGCGCGTTTGCTATTGGCTTACCGAGCTGATCTGCCTGGCGATAATGGTTACTGTCCTGTGGTACGCCATCGCTTGGCTGCGGTCACCTTCGATCCACTACGATATCGCTATTACGCTCGATTGGCCCAAGTGGCACTTCTATCTCATCGTGCCGCTTTTCTGCGTCACATCGATTTTTCACCTCATCGCTAGGCTTTTTGATCGCTCGCGAGCGGGTTTTGTCCTAGCCAACGACGAGGAATGACCCAATGACGCTTGCGGCTTTTATTGTGTTAATGCTGCTTGGAATGCCAATTGCCTTTGTCCTCCTGGCTTCAACACTTACCTTCGTGATCACTTCCGGCAACTACCGTCTATTTGAAAACCTACCCCAGGTTATTTTTGGCTCGCTAGAGGTATTTGATCTGCTGGCGATTCCCTTATTTATCCTGTTGGGCGAAATCATGAATGAGGGTGGTATTACACGTCGCATTATCACTGCCACACGTGCCTGGTTTGCGTGGATTCCTCACAGCATTGCCTATGTATCCCTCACCTCGAACTTGATGCTTGCCTCTATTATGGGTTCAGCGACGGCACAGATCGCTATTATGAGCCGAGTAATGACTCCCGAATTGGAGCGTGATGGTTACAACAAGGGGTTCGCCGCGGCGTTGACGGCAGGTGCTGGCCTGCTGGGGCCGATTATTCCACCGTCAATGGTGTTTATTATCTATGGTGTCATTGCTCAAGTGTCGATTGGTGCCATGTTCATGGGTGGTATTCTTCCTGGGCTACTGCTGTTTATACTGATCAGCGGCTTAATCGCGATCATGGCGCGTCGCGCGCGTAAGAAAGGAAGCGTTGATCAGGAACGCACACCTCTATGGCGTGCGACTCGTGGCGCACTGCTCACACTTAGCATTCCCATCGTCATTGTGGGCGGTATCGCATTTGGCATAGTGACGCCTACTGAATCCGCGGCGGCTGCGACGCTAATGGCGGTGGTGATAGGCGCCCTCTTCTTTCAAGAGCTTAAATGGGGGCAATTACCTGGCGTTTTGAGCCGAACAGCGCGCAATACCGCCATTGTGCTATTTCTGATTGTCGCTGCGAAAGCCTTTGGTTGGGTACTGGTGTACAACCAGATACCTCAACAGGTAGCCGGACTAATGCAAGGCACCACCGAAAGCCCGCTGGTATTTATGCTTCTGGTGTTTGTGATGCTGATGGTAGTAGGCATGGTGCTTGATGGGATCGCCGCGTTGATCATTCTAGTGCCAATTTTGCTCCCGGTGGCGCAGCAAAGTTATGGGATTGATCCTGTCCACTTTGGCATCGTCACCTGTATGACACTAAGCCTGGGACTGTTAACGCCCCCGGTGGGTGCAGGGCTCTATGTTGCCTCCGCTATCAGCAACGTTAGCTTGCCCCGCATTACGAAGTGGATCTTGCCTTTCATAATAGCGGCTTGCCTCGTCATTTTGGCGGTCATCTTTAATCCCTGGCTCGTTAACGTTTTCCGTTAACTCTAGCCGCTACCTCCGGCTTACTCTTTATCGATGTGGGGCACTGGCTAGTATCATGCTGGCCAGTGCTCCCATCCAGTGCCTATTACAGAAACTTCTGCTATGGTCACAGCGTATTTTATCCTTTATAAGACCCGACATGACCCGTTCACCCCTATCTGAAGCTTTTGAATTACCTGGCAATCTTTTAAGACGCTGCCACCAAATTAGCGTGGCTATTTTTCTGCGCAAGTGCGAGGCGTTCAACCTTACCCAACTGCAATATATAATCCTCTCTGCGCTTGAAGAGATGGGAGCCAGTGACCAAATCACCCTAGGTGGCTATACGGCGTTGGATCGCAATACCATCGCGGTCGTGGTTCGGAAATTAGAGGAGCGCGGTCTCATTACCCGGCACCGTAACCCTGAAGATCGTCGTTCGATGGTGGTGAAGCTCACCAAGGAAGGAGAGGCGTTACGAGAAGCCGTAGAGCCTGCTGTTGAAGAGGTTCAAAGTGATATCCTGGCGCCGCTTAACGCCGAGGAGCAACAGATGCTGCTTTCTCTACTGCAAAAGATCGCTAACGATAATAATCATTTAAGCCGTGTGCCCGTGCGCTTAAACGAAAGATAGCACTGTCAACAACTTCACGAAGTTTCATGGTATTTAAGCAAAAAAGCCCAAGCGATCACTTGGGCAATGAGAACAGAATGAGAGTAAAACGTTAAGTATTAACGGCTACTCAAGCGACTCATAGGGCAAACCGACATAATTTTCGGCGATGGTGGTCATGCCTGCTTTGGAGCTGGTTACGTAGTCCAGCTCGGCCAACTGCATGCGGCTGTTGAAATCTTCCTCATCAGAGAAATTGTGCAGCATGGAGGTCATCCACCAGGAGAAGCGCTCCGCCTTCCAGATACGCTTCAAGCACGTTTGCGAATAGCGCTCGATCAAATCCGTGCGGCCTTCCTGGTAGACCTTCACCATTAGCCGATAGAGCGTATTGACGTCGCTGGCGGCCAGGTTAAGCCCTTTAGCACCGGTGGGCGGTACAATATGCGCCGCATCGCCGACCAGGAACAGCCGCCCGTACTGCATTGGTTCGACCACATAGCTGCGCAGCGGTGCGATGCTCTTCTCGATGGAAGGCCCGGTGACAAGCTTGGCGGCCACCTCGTCTGGCAGGCGGCGTTTGAGCTCTTCCCAAAAACGCTCGTCCGACCAATCTTCTACCTTTTCATCCAGCGGTACTTGAAGGTAGTAACGGCTGCGGGTGGCGGAGCGCATGCTACACAGACTGAAACCACGCTCGTGGCTTGCGTAAATCAACTCATCAGAGACCGGAGGAGTATCCGAGAGCATCCCCAGCCAGCCAAACGGATAAACTTTTTCAAACTCTTTGATGCGGTCTTGAGGAATCGTCTGGCGGGAGACGCCATGATAGCCATCACACCCGGCGATGTAGTCGCAGTCGAGCCTAACCGTTTCACCACTGTGTTCAAAGGTGAGATAGGGGCTGTCACTCTCCAGGTCGTGGGGCTGAACGTTTTCTGCTTCATAAAGCGTTGTCGCGCCAGCGGCGGCGCGTGCCTCCATCAGATCCCGCGTCACTTCGGTTTGGCCGTATACCATGACTTTGCTGCCGCCGGTCAGTTCATCCAGTGCGACCCGCACGCGGCGGTTGTCGAACACAAGCTCAAAACCGTCATGGGGTAGGCCTTCTTTATCCATGCGCTGGTCAACACCCGCTTCGCGCAGCAGGTCTACCATGCCCTGTTCCAGCACACCGGCGCGGATACGGCTCAATACATACTCACCGCTGCGCCGCTCAACAATCACATTATCAATGCCTTGACGATGCAGCAGCTGTCCCAGCAATAGGCCTGAAGGCCCTGCGCCAATAATCGCGACCTGTGTCTTCATAGGGATGCCTCATCATTGTCATTATCTAAAACTTATGACTTGTATTTTTCAATGAAACACGCCGCATAATAAGGCATGATCTAGATCAATTATTGGACATTTAGCGTGTTATTACCCAACCTTAGTCGTAGAGGAGATATAGATGATGACAGCCTCGTCGGCAACCTCCGTTCCGGTATTTAAGCTCTATGGCGAGACGCAGCACTGGCCCACGCCCGACTTGCTCCACTGTGAGTCCATCCCCGAGCGCAGTCGTCTGCACGACTGGCGTATCCGGCCGCACCGCCATGCCGACCTCGTGCATATTCTGTTTATTTCTCACGGTAGCGTTGAGTTAGAGCTGGAGGGAACAAGCCACCAGCTGCAAAGCGCCAGCGCTATCGTGGTGCCCGCAATGGCTATTCACGGCTTTCTCTTTTCACCGGATGTGGAAGGACACATTATTACTCTGGCCAAGCCGCTGGCCGACCACTTACATGCACTAATGGGTGAGAGCAGTACGCTAAAAAAAGCCGACTTCTACTCTCTACCCCAGGCAACTCAGGCTGAACGAATTGCCACGCTGGTGGCTCAGATCGACCAGGAGTACCGCCAACCCGCCCCCGGACGCAACAGCCTGCTCGAAGCGCTTATCCAAGCCTTGGTGGTAGAGCTATCGCGTCTTAATACCGCTGGGCATCCAGCAAAACGTTATGGCCCCCGCCAAAGTGACAAGGGGCGGCAGCATATAGAGCACTATCAAGCGCTGGTCGAAGCGCACTATCGCGAACAACCTAGTATTGAGGCGTTAGCCGAGCAGGTAGGGGTGAGTAGCGCGCACTTGAATATGCTGTGTCGACAAATCGCCGGTCGCAGCGCCCTGCAATTGCTGCATGAACGCCTACTACTAGAAGCCAAGCGCCAGCTCACCTATACCAATATGACCATTGGCCAAGTCTCTGACAGCTTAGGCTTCTCTGAACCGGCTTACTTCACGCGCTTTTTTAAGCGTAATACAGCGCTTTCGCCGCGTGAATTTCGGCTGCGTCAAACGGTGGCGGTTAACGAGATCACTAAATAGGATAATGCCTTGGCCCTAGCTGCATCGTCATCCAGCGTAACTCTGTGAACTCTTCGATGCCTGCCTTACCGCCAAAGCGTCCGTAGCCGCTGGATTTCACTCCGCCGAAGGGCATTTGCGGTTCATCGTGTACCGTGGGCGCATTGATATGGCAGATACCCGTTTGTAAGCGCCCTGCCACTTTCATGGCGCGTGCGCTATCGCGGCTGAACACCGCTGATGAGAGGCCGTACTCGCTATCGTTAGCGATGCGCACTGCCTCTTCTTCACCATCAACACGGATCACTGCGACGACCGGGCCAAACGACTCTTCGCTATATAGCCGCATAGCACTGGTCACACCATCGATGACCGTGGCCTGCATCACCACGCCCTCGGCTTTACCACCCGCGGCTAAGTGCGCGCCTTGAGTGACTGCGTCATCGATGAGGCTATTTAGTTTTTCACCTGACTGCGCGTTGATTAAAGTGCCCAGGCTGTTGCTTTCATCACGTGGGTCGCCTGCTTTTAGCGCCTGAGCCCGCGCGGCAAACTTCTCCACAAAAGTATCCGCCACTTGGTTATCAACAATAACCCGCTCGGTGGACATGCAGATCTGGCCTTGGTTAAAGAACGCGCCAAAGATTGCCGCGTCCACGGCAGCGTCTATGTCGGCATCATCCAATACCAAAAACGGTGCCTTGCCACCCAGCTCAAGCAGCACGGGCTTTAAATACTTGGCCGCTTGCTCGGCAATGATTTTTCCAACGCCCGTGGAGCCAGTGAAGTTAATCCGCCGCACAGCAGGATGGGCAATTAACGCGCTTACCACGTCAGCGGCATCTTCAGGCGCGTTGGTAATCACGTTGACGATGCCCTCGCCCAACCCCGCTGCTTGCAGCACTTCACCAATTAAATGGTGTGTCGCTGGGCACTGCTCAGAAGCCTTCAAGATCACGCTATTACCACACGCTAAGGGCGTAGCAATGGCTCGCGTACCCAGAATAATCGGCGCATTCCAGGGCGCAACACCCACGACGACGCCACACGGGATGCGCACGCCCATGGCTATGCTGTCAGGCACGTTAGAGGGGATGATATCGCCCTGGATCTGGGTGGTTAACGCCGCCGCCTCACGCAGCACATCAGCCGCCACTTTAACGTTAAAACCTGCCCAGCCAAGGGTAGCGCCAGTCTCTTCTACCATCCGATCAATGAAATCCGCTTGGCGCTGCTCCATTAGTTCGGCGGCTTTCAGCAGCTTGGCGCGCCGCTCCCCAGGGCCCGTTTGTGACCATGCCTCAAACGCCTGGCCTGCGGCGTCGGCGGCCGCGTTAGCGTCACCGACACTTGCCGCCGCAGCAGTGGTCACCACTTCACCGCTTAACGGATTCGCACGGGTAAAGGTGGCTGTATGCTCGGCAGGGGTAGATTGGCCCGCTAACATTAGCTGAGTGGTGAACATGTCATAAGCTCCTGTAGTTGTGGTTGTGATCGCGCTGGCTTGAATAGAGGCAAGCGTACTTGCCGCTAGAGTAGAAACAGCGTGCTTAAAATGGGGAAAGCAATTAATAACGCCAGCCGTATCAGGTCGGAGACGACAAAAGGCGCCACCCCTTTAAATATCTCCCCCAGCCCCACGTGCGGTGCCATCGCTTTAATCACGAACACGTTCATCCCCACCGGCGGGGTCATCAGCCCCAGTTCAACGGTCAGTACGGTCAAAATACCGAACCATACCGGGTCGATACCCATCGCCTGAATAATCGGATAAACCACCGGTACGGTGATTACTAGCATGGCGATGGAGTCCATAAACATACCCAGCACAAAGTAGAGCGCCAGAATGCACAGCACCACGACGATAGGGGTTAGATCCATGCCGTAGAGCAGATCAGTAATCGAAAATGAAATACGCGACACCGAGATGAAGTAACCGAGCGTCTCAGCTCCCACCAGCATAAAGAAAACCACCGCAGACAGCGCCAAAGTCTCTTGTACGCTGTGCCATAGCTGCGCACCGCGCATGCCTTTCACTAGGGCGTAAAGCAGCGTGGCGAACGCACCGACGCTAGCGCCCTCCGTCGGTGTAAAGGCACCAAAATAGATACCTAAAATCATCACCAGAAAAACGCCAAAGAAGGGCACTAAGCCGGTTAGCGAGAGCAGTTTCTCTTTCCAAGCAGTGGGTTCACCCGCCACGGCAAGGGAAGGGCGCAGGTACATGACTACTGTAATGGTCAGTGAATACATCACCAGCCCCAGCAGACCGGGAATCAGCCCTGCCATGAACATATCGCCAACGGACTGTTCGGTAAGAATGGCGTAGATAAGCAGCGCGATACTGGGCGGAATCATAATACCCAGCGTGCCGCCTGCAGCCAGCGCGCCGGTCGCTAAGCCACGGTTATAGCCATAGCGCTCCATCTCCGGCAATGCCACCCGGGTCATGGTGCTCGCCGTGGCTAACGAAGAGCCGGAGATAGCGGAGAAGATACCGCAAGAGCCCACGGCCGCAATCGCCAGGCCGCCCTTCCAGCCACCGCAAATCACCCGGGTTGAATCAAATAGTTTACCGGCCATCCCCGAATGAGCAGCCAGCACACCCATTAAGATAAACATGGGCACGGCGCTGAAGCTGTAGTTGGAAAGTACCTCTACCGGGACGGTTTTTAACTGAGCGACAGCTGCGTCCCAGCTAATGATCTGGGCAAAGCCCACCACCCCCACGATCAGCATCGTGAGAGCAACCGGCACGCGCAGAATCATCAATACCAATAAAAGCCCTAACCCAATGGCACCAATCGCTTCACTCCCCATGAGCTGCCTCCTCACCTGCGGCATAAATCATGCCCAGCAACGCATGAATAAAACTACGCAGCCCGAGCAGCAAGCTGAGCACCGCTGCCAACTGGAAAATGGGGCCCATCGGCAGGCGCAGGTCTTGGGTTATTTCGCCGTGCCGACTGGCCGCTGCGGCCGAATCCAGCAAGCCCACAAATAGAATGAGCCCCAGCGCCATAAAGCCGAGGAAAAAGAACCCTTGCAAGCGATTTTTTATCGCTTGCGGCAAGCCGTGAGAGAACGCCTCTACCACCACTTGGCTTTTCTCCACATTAGCGGCCATGGCGGCTAATAGCGCAAACAGCATCAAATAGCTGACCAGCTCTACGCTGCCAGAAACGCGCAGTGCAATCGCACCTTCCGTTACACGCGATAGATAACGCGTACTTACATCGGCAATGGTCACTGCCAGCAGCCCAATCAGTGCGATGCCAGCCACCAAGCGACAAATGAGGGCCAGCCAGTGGCTGGCCCTGTAGAGAGTAGACTTCATAAAACCTTACCCCTATTGGGTACCACAAGACTCACTGGCTGCCAGTGCTGCTTGATATACATCTCGAACCTGATCCAGACCGCGCTCTTCCAACTGCGTTAGGTAGTTCTCAATGCCCGTTTCTAGCGGTTCCTGCCAGTCAGGATGCTCTAGCGGATTGGCGATTTCACGAATGGTATGGCCAGCGTCGGCCGCCTCTTGTTTACCTTCCACATCTAGGCGATCAAACACCGCACCGGCGTTTTCAGCCCATTTCATGCCTGAGTTATTATCGATCACCGCCTGCTGTTCGGGCGTCAAATTATCGTACGAACGCTGATTCATGGTGGCGACAAAGATCAACGTGTAAAACGGTACTTCAGTGTGGTAGCTCACCAACTCGTTAATGCGGAAGCCTTTTAAACCTTCCCAAGGAAAGCTCAAGCCATCAATCACGCCGCGCTGCATGGAGGTATAGATGTCTGGCGCTGGCATACCCACCGGGCTTGCACCCATATTTTCCAGCATCTCACCCGCCACAGCGGTGGGGCGGCGTATACGCAGCCCTTCCAGGTCGGCAGGCGTTTGCACATCGGTGTCGATGGTGTGGATGCCACCGGGGCCCGTGGTAAACATAAACAGCGGGCGGGTGTCTGCGTATTCGCTGTCCAAATGGCCGTCATCATAGAGCGTTTGCAGTACGCAAGCACCTTGCGTTGCCGTACTCGCTACCCCAGGTAGTTCAACGATCTGTGAGAGGGGGAAGCGACCGGCAGTATAGCCCTGGGCGGTGGCGCCAATATCGGCTATACCGTTGGCAGCGGCTTCATAAATGGAATCCGGTTTGGCTAGGGTACCGGCGGGAAACATTTGAATGGTTAGTTCACCATTGGATTCTTCTTCAATGGTATCAGCCCACGCCTGCAACACATCTTGGTTAACGCCTGAAGGGCCAGGCCAAAAGTGCGCCATACGCAGCGTAGTTTCTGCCTGGGCAGAGCTAACGGCAAGGCCAGCAATCGCTGCCGCCAACACACAACGGGATAGGGACATTTTCATAGGAACCTCCAGGACTTTCTTGGATTATTGTAAGTTCGTATAGCGAATACTAGTTCGCTTTAAGCATTCACATTAATTCACTATGAGGCGTAGGGCTAATCGACATTCGTCTATGTTCAGGCTATGTCGCCCGGTCTTTTCAGCTTCCTGCCTCGCATCACCAGTGTTGCTGCTTTCACGCCGTCTCCAAAAGGTACAATGACGGGTAAAAGTTGGATTTTTACAAGATCAATGCCCGACCAAGGTCGAACCCAAACAAAAAAAGCGCTGCTTACGGATAAGCAACGCTTTTCAGTTTTATTTACAAACTTTGCAGACGAGGGGCTAGAAATCAAAAAACACCGTCTCGCCTTCGCCTTGCAGGCGGATATCCAAGCGATAACGCACTTTGCCATCAGCTTCTTCCCGCTTGGCAATCAGGGTTTGCCGACGCGCCGGAGACTCGATACGTGATAGCACCGGGCACTGCGCATTCACTTCAGCCTCATCATCAAAATAGAGCCGCGTTTGCAGGTGGATGTTCACTCCACGGGCAAACAGCGTCAGGTTAATATGCGGTGCCATTAACTGCCCGCTAGGGTGCTCCACCGCGCCGGGCTTGATGGTGGTTAACGACCACTCGCTACCATGATCAAATGTGGTGGCGGTACGCCCAAAGCTGTTGAACGGCTTGCTGAGGTCGTAATCGGCTTGATAGTGGCCGTTGGCATCAGCTTGCCACGCCTCGACAAACGTATCGCGCACCAGATCACCGTTGCCGTCGATGACGGTACCGACCACTTCGATATGCTCACCCTCAGCATTGGGTTTGGCCATCTCGTTCCAGATCTCTTCCTCACGGACGGGGTTGCCTGCCGCTGCGAGTGCAAGACCAATATGCACGTAGGGGCCAGCGGTTTGCGAGGCAGTTTCACGCAGCATCAGCGCGCTGGTCGGCTGGCTGTTGGGCTGAATAGAAGGCTGTTTCATGATGTATCCTCGCCCTTATTGGTTTTCAAAGTAGGTTTGCAGCTCGCCGCGCACCACAATGTCAAAGCGATAGGCTAGGCAATCCATTGGCTTGCTGTGGGCCATATCCAACCGTCCGATCATAGTTTCAACGGCGTCAGGGTCCTTCAGCGTATGCACAATCGGGCAGAGAGGAATCAGCGGATCGCCCTCAAAATACATCTGGGTAATCAACCGAGTAGAGATTGAAGGGCCGGTGACTGATACGTGGATATGCGCGGGTCGCCAGCTATTCATGTCGTTGGGCCATGGGTAAGGACCAGGCTTGATGGTACGGAAACGGTAAAAGCCTTGGTCATCGGTCAAACAGCGACCTACACCGCCAAAGTTAGGATCCAGCGGTGCCAGACACTTATCGTTTTTGTGGCGGTAGCGACCACCGGCATTGGCCTGCCACATTTCCACCAGCGTGTGCGGTACTGGCTTACTGAACTGGTCGACAACTCGGCCAAACATGATGATCCGTTCACCTTGCGGCAACCCCTGACCTTGGCTGAAATTCATCAGTAGGTCGTTGTCATGCGGCCCCATGCGCAGATGACTAAAATTGGGACCAGTCAACTCAGATACGGTCGGCTGCTGCATGCTCACTAGCGCTTGCTGCGGCGAGCGTGCCACCGAAGTTTTGTAGCCCGGCGCGTAGGCAGGCGGGTGCCAGTTGCGGTCACGGGTCACAAAGCGGTTATGATTATTTTGCATGGCAAAATGCTCTTTATGGCTACAGGGGCAGAGGGGCATTGCCCCTTTACACTTTTACTCGCAAAGTGTGACCTGCGGCTCAGCCCTTGCCAATTGAAGAGTCATCTTCGCCCATAACTCATAGGTTATGGCTTTTGCGACCTTGGTTGAATGCGCTCAGCTGCCACCTGGCGTAGGGTTTCGCAAAACGCTTCACGGGGCAGCGACGTTTCCATGCTCGCATTCGTACAAATGCCCACCGAACCACCATGGGCTTCAAACGGCAGCGCGACCTTCACCAACTGACCTTTTTCCAATTCTTCGGCCACCGCTTCCCGGGGGGCTATCCAGAGCGCATCACTCTCCAGAGTGTAGCGATAGCTAACGGGCAGCGAGAGAGTTTCCAGCAGCCGCGGCGGCAGCTTAATGGCATGGCGCACGCAGAAACTGTCCACCTGCTGTCGCAGCGTGGTCTGCGGCGGCGGTAGCGCCCAGGGATAGGCAACCAGTTGATCCGCCGTGACCGGCGTGACGTGGGCAAGCGGGTGCTCTTTTCGCGCGACGATAACCAAAGGCTCATAATAGAGGTGTTCAAAGTAGAGGTCGCCAATCTCTCGCGCCTCGGTCATCCGCCCAACCACCATATCCAGCTCGCCCAGGCGCAGGCGCGACAGTAAATAGGCGCTGGCCCCGGTCACCACCGATACACTGGTATCGCCCTGGCCCGGCGGCGCGGCGGTATGCCAGCGCTGTATCGCCACTGGCAACAGGCGGCTCTCAACAGTGGAAAGCGCCCCGACGCGCAGCCAACGCCCGCCCCGGTGGGCATCGCCAATAGCGCTGACGCCTTCATCCAGCGCCCGTATGGCAGGGCCTGCATGTCGGAGCAGCGTCAACCCCGCTTGGGTAAGCGACACGCCTTGCGACGTGCGTTCGAAAAGCGGCGCTTCAAGAATCTCCTCAAGCTCGCGTATTGCCTTGGAAATGCCCGGTTGAGTAATCGCCAGCGCCTCGGCAGCACGCGCAAAGCTGCGCCGCTTGGCCACTTCGAGAAACGCCATCAAGTGACGTAGTTTGATTCGAGCGTTCAGCATGGCGTTCTATATCAGCGAAAAAAGATGCCCTACTTTCGCCGATTAGCGCAAACAATGAAAACGCTAAATTGACGCGAGTACGGTAAGCCGTGTGTCAGCCTGCACGCAGCTGGATATAACCAAGCTGCAAGCAAGGAGTAGCTCTTTTGCGATAGAGCGTTTCATCACTTAACCCTCTTGTTGTCTTTGTTGAGGGGTACAGCACCATCACACTGCTTTTGGCTATGCCGGGGTGTTGGCACTTCGATCAGCAATGGCTCACTCACTTTGCAAATGCATTGTTCTTAAAAAAAACAACCGCTCATGGAGCCACTAATCTACTCACCCCAGCCCAACTCCTTAGCGAGGGCAAAGGCGTGATTGGCGGCCGGAACGCCACCGTAAATCGCCACGTGCATCAGTACCTGGCGCAGTTCAGCTTCTGTCAGCCCAATCCGCTTAGCCGTTTTTAGGTGCAGCGTTAACTCTTCACGGCCAAGCGCGGCGAGAATACCGGTGGTAATCATGCTGCGCTCGCGGCGGGTTAGGTCGTCATTGGTCCAAAGCTCGCCCCAGGCCAGGCGGGTAATCATCTGCTGGAAGGGGGCGTCCAGGCTGTTGGCGTTGGCGGTAGAGCGCGCTACATGCTCGTCTCCCAGTACCTGCTTGCGGGTCTCCAGGCCTGTGGCGTAAGCCACGCCGTGGTTCGCCACGTCGCCCAAATCGGCGGCGAGCACCGTGAGTAACTTTTGTGCGAAGTGCGCCGGGGCTTCTACCGAGGGCACGTGGCCCACGCCGTCAAAAATCTCCAGTGGGACGCCGCCGAGTTCCTCAGACAGCGCTTCCAGCGTCGCGGGCGGGGTGGCCATATCTTCGCTGCCGCCAAATAGCTGCATTTCTACGTGCTTCGACGCCAACTTACCGGCAAACGTATCGCGGCCAAGCATTTCGCACAGCTGAGCGTAGGACTCATCGTCGCCACGGCCCATTTGTACGCACCATCCCGCTTGCAGCGCCGGGCTTGCCTCAAAGGCCTTTGGTGCAAACCAGCGCGGCACGATCTCTTCAGACATCGCCGCCAAGCCTTCCTGCCGCACGCGGCCTGCGCGGGTATTCCATAAGTCCGGGTTGCCGATCACTGCGCCGGTGTTGGTCAGCGTCGCAGTAAGCAGGCGGTCAGGGTGCGCCGCAATCAACTGCTGGCCGACCACGCCACCAATTGAGGTACCGGCGAAGTGAAAGCGCTCAGCGCCAGCAATATCTGCCAGCGCCAACGCTTCAGTGGCCAGGTCAGCGGGCGTAATCTGCTCACCGCTGACCGCTTGGCTTGCGCCGTGGCCGGGTAGATCCCAGGTCAGCACTCGGTAGCGGGGCAGCAGCGCGGGGATCACGTCGTCCCATACCGCTTGGCTCATGCCCAGCGGATGCGCCAGCACGATAAGTGGATTCACTTCCGAGCCGAGCAATCGGTAAGCGACGCTGCGGCCATTGATGCTATGAAATGCCATGATGGTCTCCGTTAAACGCGTTCAATCAGCGTGGCGATACCCTGCCCCACACCTACACACATGGTACACAGTGCGTAGCGCTTGCCGCTGTTTTGCAACTCATGGGCGGCGGTCAGCAACAGGCGGGCACCGGACATACCCAGCGGGTGCCCCAGCGCAATCGCGCCGCCGTTCGGGTTGACGCGTGGGTCGTCGTCGGCCAGGCCGAGGTCGCGCATACACGCTAACGCTTGGGCGGCAAATGCCTCGTTGAACTCAAACACATCGATATCGTCCATGGCAATACCGGTGCGCTTCAGCAGTTTCTGCACTGCCGGTACCGGCCCGTAGCCCATGATGCGCGGCTCGACGCCTGCCGTGGCCATACCAATAATTTTCGCCATCGGCTTAAGACCGTGCTGTTTGACCGCCGCTTCGCTGGCCACCAGCATGGCTGCCGCGCCGTCGTTGACACCGGAGGCGTTACCCGCCGTGACGCTGCCACCTTCACGAAAAGGCGTCGGTAGGCCTGCGAGCTTCTCCAGCGTGGTTTCCCGCAGATGCTCGTCCTGGTCAAAGATCAGCGGTGCCTGCTTGCGTCGCGGGATTTCGATGGCGGTGATTTCCTGGGCAAAGCGCCCGGCCTTTTGGGCGGCAGCGGCCTTCTGCTGAGAGCGCAGGGCAAAGGCGTCCTGATCTTCGCGAGAGATATTGAACTGCTCGGCGACGTTCTCTGCGGTCTCCGGCATGGAATCGACCCCAAACGCTTTCTTCATCAGCGGGTTGACCAAGCGCCAGCCAATGGTGGTGTCTTCGAGTTTTTGACTACGGGCGAAGGCGCTATCGGCCTTGCCCATCACGTAGGGCGCGCGAGACATGGACTCCACGCCGCCGGCCAACGCCAGCTCCATTTCACCCGCTTTAATGGCGCGAAACGCGGTACCCACCGCGTCCATACCCGAGCCGCACAGGCGGTTCATGGTCGTGCCGGGTACCGAAGTGGGAATGCCCGCCAGCAGCGACGACATGCGCGCCACGTTACGGTTATCTTCCCCGGCCTGATTAGCACAGCCCATGAAGACTTCTTCAATGGCGGCAGGGTCGAGATCCGGCGCTTCTGCCAGTACGGCTTTAAAAATCGTCGCGGCAAAATCATCCGGGCGTACGCTGGCCAGGGTGCCACCAAAACGTCCCACGGCGGTGCGGCGGGGATGACATAGAAAGACGTCTTGCATAACAACATCGCTCATAAATAGCTCCTTTATGCGTCCGCGTGGGCCCGTTCGGTGCGCGCTTTGAGCTCACGCAAAATCGTCAGCTCGTTTTCGCTGGGCTCTGGAGTGCTTTCGAGCTGTTCGGCAAAGCGGATTTCCCAGCCGGTCGCGTCAATAACGTCTTCGCGGGTAACGCCAGGGTGCAGCGATACCACCACCAGCTCCTTGGTCTCCGGATCAGGCTTCATCACGCACAGGTCGGTAATCACCCGGGTGGGGCCTTTGCCGATATTAGGTACGTTATCGCGCCCTTTGCCGTCGCGGCCAAAGCCTAGCGTGGTGACGAAATCGACGTCTTTCACAAAGGCCCGCTTGGAGTGCTTCAAGGTGATAAACACTTCACCGGCATTGGTGGCGATTTCTGGTGCGCCACCGCCGCCCGGCAGGCGTACCTTAGGCGCTTTGTAATCGCCGATCAGCGTGGTGTTAAGGTTAGCAAAGCGGTCGATTTGCGCGGTGCCTAAAAAGCCCACGCTCACTTTGCCGCCCTGTAGCCAGTAGCGGAACATTTCGGGCACTGCCACGGTGGTCAGCGCTGACTCACACAGTTCGCCATCGCCGATGGAGAGCGGCAGCGTATCGGGCTTGGTTTGCAGCGTGCCGGACTCATAAATCAGCACCACATCAGGGGCGTGAGTCAGCCGCGCCAGGTTGGCGGCTTCCGAGGGAAGGCCGATGCCCACAAAGCAGGTCATGCCATTTTCAAGTGCCCGCGCAGCGGTCACCGACATCATTTCAGAAGAGGTATATTCCAGACTCATTAGGCTTTCTCCCCTGCATGATGTTGGGCAACGTTATAGACGTTGTCATCGAGCCACTGGGTGAAGGTGTCGCGGTCGCGAGCAATCGCATCCCACTCTTTATAAAAGCGGTTGCTGCGGCCGTAGTAGCCGTGGGTGTAGGAAGGCAGCGCGCCTTTCTCCGCTACCGCAACGGCGCTGATGGCCCAGCTGGGAATCACGCAGGCGTTGGGGGTAGCCCCCAGGCCATCAACAATCTCTTCCACCGTGACAATACTGTGCTTGGCGGCGAGTACGGCTTCTTTCTGTACGCCAACGATACCCTCTACCAGCACGTTTCCCTGACGATCCGCCCGTTGGGCGTGGATAATTGAGACGTCCGGACGCACCGACGGCACGGCGGCCAAGCGCTCACCGGTGAACGGGCACTCGATGAATTTGATTTGATCGTTGACGCTGGGCAGTTCGCTGCCGATGTAGCCACGAAAAACAGCCAGTGGTAACCCCGCGGCGCCCGCTTCGAAGGCGCAGGCCATGGCAGCGTGGCTATGCTCAAGAATCTCGATCTTGCACGGCCAGCCTTTCTCAACCGCATCACGCAGGCGGTGTAGCGATCCCACACCAGGGTTACCACCCCATGAGAAGATCACTTTTTTAGCACAACCCGCGCCAATCATCTGATCATAGATGATATCGGGGGTCATGCGGATCAGCGTCAGGTCACGTTTTTTCTGACGGATCACTTCGTGACCGGCAGCAAACGGAATCAGGTGGGTAAAACCTTCCATGGCCACGGTGGCGCCGTCTTGGACGTAGCGCGCTACCGCGTCATGCAAGCTGAGAAACTCGGCCATGATGGGTGCCTCTTAGCGGGTCGTTGGCGTATTTGTTAGTGAACTACAGCATATTGTTCGTTGAGCGAACATAGATCCTCTATACGAACAATCTACTGCTGAACATTCATTGGGTCAAACCCAACGGCGTCCACCTCACGGCCTACCGAATCCATCACCCCTTTCACAATCGAACTTAACGCTTTGTTTTTAAATACGCTTATTGGATTTCTAGCCATTTTCTGGCGCGCATGACCTGGGCCGCGCTGCTACCAAGGTATAAAGCGGGGTCGCAGGCATTACGCAGCGCCTCGGGGTCTACGGCCCCTTTCACATCAGGATGATGGGCGAGCACATCAGAATAGGTGCGTGCTTCCCGGCGTGAGGTTTCTGCTGCTTCTGCGCTAACAGCCTTGGCTCTATCCGTGCCTAGCGTAGGCGCCAGTATACGTGCGACGGGCTCCGCCATAATGCCGCCGCCAGTGGCCGACAGATTGCGCCACATGTTGTCGGGGTACACCTCGAGCCCCTCCAGCAGCACGGCCACTTGCTCTAGCGCACCCTCTACCAGCAGAGCGCTTTCCATCAGTGGCGCCCACTCCGCGTGCCACTCCCCCAATCCACGCTCAAGGGGTTGGGCGGCAGCGTTGATCAAAACGCTGGTGTGGCCATGCACTTGCCGCGCCGCGCCGCGAATCAGCGCGCTGCGTACTGGATTACGCTTATGGGGCATGGAGGAGGACTCCCCCATCCCGGGTGCCGAGGGTTCCGCGACTTCGCCGACCTCGGTCTGGGTGAGTAGCGCCACATCCAGGGCGATTTTTTCAGCGGCACCGGCGACCGCGTCTAACCCCGTACCGATGGCATGAATGGGGTAGCGGTCGGTATGCCAAGGCAGCACCGGCACCGCCAAGCCTAACCGCTCGGCCAATGCGTCCATCCACTCAAGCCCAAGGTTATCCCAACCCGAGTGCACGCCCACCGCGCCACCAAACTGAACGGGTAGCTCAACAGCGCTTAAACGGCGGCGCGCCTGCTCCAGGCCAATTGCCCAGTGAGCCACCTTCACCCCAAAAGTAACGGGGAGTGCCTGCTGCATTAACGTTCGACCCACCATGGGCGTATCAGCGTGAGCGTTCATCAACGTGAGCGCCGCTGAACGGCAGCGCACCAACAGTTCATCCAGCGCTGCCAAGCGTGGTTTAAGTAGGAGCATCAGCGCGGAGTCGACGACATCCTGGCTGGTCGCCCCTTGATGCCAGTAACGCTTGATGTCATCGGAAAGCAGCGAGCGGCTCTGCTTTACAAACGGAATCGCCACATTGCCACCGCTGGCGATGCCCGCTGCGATCTCTTCGCTATTGAAAGCCGCATTTTCCAACTGTTCGTGCATTTGCTGGCTAACCCCAGCAGGTACCGCGCCGCTGGTTTCCTGTACCTCGGCCAGGACTAATTCAAAGGCCAGCATGGCATTCACCATGGCGTCATCGTCACACTCAGCGACGGCGCGCTGGCTCATAAAAGGATGCTTTAAAAATCCAGCAGGCATGGGCGTTACGCCTCCTATTAACGTTGTTCAGAACCAGCAAAACAGTTCATAAAGGCACGACTTAGAACAGAATTGTACATATGTTCGTCATTCGAACCATACGCTAAATAGGCCGGTACTTACGATTGCGACAGCGTGGCGTCAGTGCCCACGTAGCGCAGTACCATCTCGGTAACGTGATCTTCTAGTTTGCGCTGGTTCTCAGGCGCGGCTTGTTGCCAATCAAAAATCCGCGAAAAGGTGTGCTGGTTTGAGACATTGAAAAACGACAGCGCGCTAATCAGCCAGTGCAGTTCCCGAGGATCCAAGCCTTCACGAAAACAACCCTCTTCTACACCGCGGATATAAACGTTGGTGAGTACATCAATCACCCCGGCATTGAGTGATTGAATCAACTCTGACTGCGCTAAAAAGCGGCCATGATGAATATTTTCGATCATTACCAGGCGAATAAAGTCAGGGTTTTTGGCGTGGTGGCAGAAGGTAAAACGCACCAGTCGGCTAAGCGCCTCGAGCGGGGCCAGGTGGTCAAGATCCAGCTCGGCCTCCTGCAGGCGCACTTTCTGGTAGGCGGCTTCCAAGGTGTGTAGGTAGAGCGTCTCTTTATCATTAAAGTAGTAGTAAATCATGCGCTTAGAGGCGCGTGTTTTCTCGGCGATCTCATCGATCCGGGCCCCAGAGAGGCCTTTTTCTGAGAATTCGCGGGTAGCCACCGCAAGAATATCGGCGCGTACGGATTCGGGGTCATTTTTACGCCGTCGCCCCGCGGCAGGGGGACTGGCCTTGGTAGAAGGAGCTGTCATAGAGCATGCCTTTTATTGTCGTGGTCGTCTTTGGTCTAGTATGCCATAGCTTGACTGAACGTACCATTTCGTACATTGTTTATTGTGACAGGATGGAACGGCTAAACACGCCACTGCTTTAGGCTTTTCCAGACCTTATAACAACGGCCCGACAAGAGGACAACAACAATGTCTCTGACCCCTATGTTTACAAGCCCTATGTTTACCAACCCCAAGTTTATGGCCCCAAGGTTTACATTGAAGCAACTGCCTTTGAAACGCGCGCTGACGGCGGCCCTCGCGACGGCAACGCTGGTTGCCGCAGCGAATGCTTCTGCCCAAACGCTACGCTTTGCCCACGTCGACCCCGATGACTGGACCACCTCCAAAAAAGGCGCGGCGGGTCAGGTGTTTAAAAATCTGATAGAAGCCGAAACAGATCTCACCGTAGAGCTCTACCCCGCCGGAGCACTAGGTGGCGAAACCGAGCTGATTGAAGGCGCTCAGGATGGCACTATCAGCATTGCGATGGTCTCCGGCGCCTATGCCAACTTCTGCCCGGCGGTCGCTGTCACGGATATCCCGTACACCTTCCCGTCTGCGCCAGTGGCGTGGCAAGTGATGGATGGCGAGTTTGGTACAGCGTTGGCCGAGCACTGCTTGCAGGAAACCGGCCTACGCACGCTGGCTTACGGCGAAACGGGCTTCCGCCACTTCACCAACTCCGTGCGCCCGATCAACTCGCCTGAGGATATGGAAGGCCTGAAGTTCCGCGTTCAAACCATTCCGCTCTACCTGGAAATGGTTAGCGCTTTGGGTGGCGAGCCCCAGGGTATTGCCTGGGGTGAAGTACCCACAGCGCTGGCTACCGGCGTAGTCGATGGCCAGGAGAACCCGATCTCCGTGATCTACGGCAATAATTTCTATGAGTTTCAGGATTATTTGACCCTGGATCGCCACGTTTACGGCGTCGATCACCTGCTGATTAACGATGAGATCTTTCAGTCGCTAAGCGAGGAAGAGCAAGCTGCCGTTAAGCGTGCCGCCGTGGTTGCGGGTACCACCGGCCGTGCCATTCAGCAGTTCAACTCGGCTGAGGGGATCACCAAACTGGAAGCAGAGGGCATGGAGATCACCCAGCCCACCGCTGAGCAGATGGAGGCCTTCCGCGAAGCCGCCCAGCCGCCGGTTCAGGCGTACCTGACCGAAGAGCTTGGCGATGACGCAGAGTGGATTGAGCGCCTTTCTTCCGCTGTGGAAGAGGCGTCCGCGCGCTTCTAACCCCTGCCTAAACAAAGCGCGTTGCGAGTGGGCCTTAGGTGGCCCACTCGCGACCCTGCGTGCCTGACTATCGATCGAAGGTGCTCTTATGTCTCATCTTCTCGCCCGGCTACACCGCGGCCTGATCCTGTTCAATGGCAGCTTGGCAGGGCTTGCCATGGTGCTTATTTTCCTGCTGGTCGCGGGCAATGCCTTTGCGCGCTACACCTATGGCGGCTCCATTACCTGGGGAGAAGATACCGCCATCTATTTGATGATTTACGGCCTAATGTTTGGCATGTCCTGGGCGTACTTGCAGGACAAACATATCGGCTTTGACCTTATTCGTCGTCTACTGCCGCCGCGCTGGGTGCGCTGGCAGGCCGTGGCCGTTGACCTAGTAGTGCTTGTGGTGGGCATTGGCTTGATGTGGTCAGCCGTTGAATTCCTCGCCTCCCGCGGAGGTCGCACCTCGTCGAGCACAGGAATGCCAATGTGGCTGTTTCAAGCCTCCATGCTCATCGGTGGCGCGCTGCTCTGTCTCTCTGCACTGGTAATGGGCGCGCTGCGTCTGTGTGATCAGCGTGGTGAGGAGGCTTCATCATGATTTTTATACTACTTTTAGCCCTCGTACTGCTCGGGGTGCCGTTTGCCTTTGCCATCCTCGGCTCATTGACGGTGTTAATGAGTACCGGCGATTTGCCCTACCACATCCGTATCGTCTCGCAGCAGTTTTTCGGCGGTATGGAGTCCTTCCCACTGCTGGCGATCCCGCTGTTTATTCTGGCCGGCGAGCTGATGAACGAAGCGGGTATCACCCATCGAATTATTAACCTGGCCACCGCCATTGTCGGCCGCCTAAAGGCGGGGCTGGCACACGTCAATATCTGGGCCTCGGTGATTTTTGCGGGTCTTTCCGGTTCGGCGATTGCCGACACCTCCGCGTTAGGGCGGGTGTTTATACCGTCAATGGAAAAAGAGGGCTACCCCCGGGATTTTGCCGCTGCGCTCACCGCTGCCTCTTCGGTCATTGGCCCGATTATTCCACCCAGTATTCCGGTGATTATCTATGCACTGACGGTGTCGGGTGTGTCGGTACCGGGACTGTTTTTGGCTGGTATCGTGCCGGGCTTTTTGCTGGCATTGGGGCTCTCCATCTACGTCTACTTTTTTGCTGGTGACCTTGGCGCCACCCAGTCAAAACAGCAGTCGCGCCGCCACGCCCTTCTCCACGGCCTGCTGCCCGCGCTGATGCCGGTGTTTGTGGTCGGTGCCATTCTTGCCGGTATCGTCACGCCCACCGAGGCGGCGGCCTTTGCCGTGGTCTACGCGCTGATTCTGGGCGTGGTGCTCTACCGCAATATCAAACTGGTGAATCTGCCTGGCATCTTCGCCCGGGCCATGCGCGACAGCGCCGTGATCATGGTCATCATGGGGGCCGTTGCCGCAGCCAACTGGGTATTAACCTTCGAGCGCGTGCCCAACATGCTCACCGAGTGGGCGCTGATGAGCATCGACACCCAGTGGACTTTCCTGATTGCCGTCATTCTCCTGCTACTGGTGGTGGGGCTGTTTTTGGAGGGCATCGCGGCCATTTTGGTACTGGTACCCATCCTTCACCCCATCGCCATGGCGCTGGGTATCGACCCGCTGCACTTCGGCATCGTGGTGATCTTCAACCTGATGATGGGGCTGATCACACCGCCCATGGGGCTCTGCCTGTTTGTTGCCGACTCCGTCTCCGGCGTGGGAATGGGGCCGATTATCCGCCGCATTCTGCCGATGCTGGGCGTGCAGTTTTTGATTCTGTTGCTGATTACCTTCGTACCAGCGCTGGTCACTTTCCTGCCGCGCCTGGCGGGTTACTGATATTACTCAATGTAAGGAGCGTGATGCCATGTACTCATCCATTGCCACGGTTTGCCTAAGCGGATCACTGGAAGAGAAGGTAGACGCCATTGCTCAAGCCGGCTTTGAGGGGCTTGAGCTGTTTGAAAATGACCTCACGGCGTTCACCGGCACGCCGCGGGAAGCGAGTGAGTTGATTCGCTCCCGCGGCCTTAAGCTGGTGACGCTTCAGCCGTTCCGCGATTTTGAGGGTCTCCAGGGCCGCGCACGGGAGCGGGCCTTTGACCGCGCCGAGCACAAGTTTGACCTGATGGAGGAGCTCGGCACGGATCTGCTTATGGCATGCAGCACCGTTCATCCCGACTCACTACCGGGACTAAGCCGCGCCGCCGATGACTACTATGAGCTCGGCGAGCGTGCCGCGCGGCGTAACCTGCGAGTGGCCTATGAAGCACTGGCCTGGGGCCGCCATATTCACGACTACCGCGACAGCTGGGAAGTGGTGCGCCGCGCAGCCCACCCCAATGTCGGCCTGGTACTGGATACCTTCCATATTTTCTCCCGCCAGACGGAGCTGGGCACCATCGGTCGCATTCCGGGGGATCGCATCTTTCTGGTTCAGACCGCCGATGCGCCGCGTCTCTCCATGGATCACCTGTCGTGGAGCCGCCACTACCGCTGCTTCCCCGGCCAGGGTGAGCTGCAGATGGATAAATTCATGGCCATGTTGGATGAGACCCGTTACGACGGCCCGCTCTCCCACGAGATCTTTAACGATGTCTTTCGCATGGGGCACAGCGACCAAACTGCCCGGGACGGCCTGCGTTCCTATCACTTGCTACGCAGCATGCAGGGCGACAGTGGCATTCCCGCACCACAGCCGATCGAGTCGGTCGCCTTTCTGGAAATCGCCGTTGAGCCTGCGGATTTAGCACCGCTGCGCGAGCTGCTCAGTGCGTTGGGTATGGCCTGCGTGGGGCGCCACCACACGCTTAACGCCGAGCGCTGGGCTGCGGGCGAGGTTAATCTGGTGCTCAACACTGACGCGAGTTTCACCGGCCGTGTGCCGGGGCGCGACGCTACCGCCATCACTGCCATTGGCCTACGCGTAGGCAACGCCTATGAAGCGTTCAAGCGGGCGGACAAGCTTGGCTACGATATTGTCGAGCCCGAAGAGGTGGGTGCCAGCCACCGCATGAGTGCACTGCGCAATGTGGATGGCAGCCTTTCCTACATTATTGATGACTCGCAGCTAAGCCGCACCTGGGATCGCGAGTTCCCTGTCGATGTGCAGCCGGTTCCTCAGGGGGCGCTGGTGGATATCGATCATATCAGCGTGGCGCTCTCCTACCACGACTACCTCTCGCTGATGCTGCAGTACCGCGCTATTTTCCAGCTGGCGCCAACGCCCTCCTTCGATGTCACCGATCCCCGCGGGCTGATCCAGAGCCAGGTGCTGCAGAACCACAACGGCCGCTTTCGTCTGGCGCTTAACGCCAGTGCCTCGCCGGATACCGCCAGCAACCGTTTTGTGCGCCAATACGGCGGCTCGGGGATTCACCATGTCGCCCTGCGCACCAGCGCCATGCGCGACACCAGCGCTGCGCTGCAGCAGGCGGGCACGCCGGTACTGCCAATCCCCGGGAATTACTACCGCGACCTGGCCGCGCGCTTCGACCTGCCAGCGCAAACCCTGCAATGGATGCAAGAGCACCACATCCTCTTTGATCAGGACAGCGACGGTGACTTCCATCAGCTGTATACCCAACCCGGCCGTCAGGCGTTCTTCTGTGAGCTGGTGCAGCGTGAAGGGTACCAAGGGCTGGGTGCGCCGAATGCTTTTGTGCGCGTCACCGCGCAGCAGCGCTTGGAAGCGGAAATTGATGGTATTGCCCAAGAAACGCCAAACCACGACTCGGGAGAGAGCCAAACATGATCAAACTTGGACTGGTAGGCGAAGGCATTGCTAAATCGCAATCTCCCGATTTGCACGAGCGCCTGGGTGCGTCGTTGGGCGAGCCGGTACGCTACGATTTAGTCGATAGCCGGGGAGCGACGGATTTTGATTTTTCCAGCGCGATACGAAGGCTGCGTGACGAGGGGTACCGGGGCACCAACGTTACGTTCCCCTTCAAGGAAAAAGCCGCACAGCTCGCCGATATCCGCGGTGAAGGCGTACGGCGGGTAGGCACCGCCAACACTCTACTGTTTGACGCTGAGGGGCTGCGCGCTGAAAACACCGATTACACCGGTTTTATCAGCGCCTACCGCCACTCATTCGGTAGCCAGCCCGCTGGTGAGGTTCTACTGATCGGCGCCGGTGGCGTGGGCCGTGCGGTGGCGTGTGCGCTGGGGGAGCTTTCTGTTAGTTGCATACACATTCTTGAACATGACAGCACCCGGGCTGAGAACCTCAGCCGTGATCTTAACGCGATGGGTATTAAGGCGACGTGCATCACGCCAGAGCAGGCTCAGCAGGAACTGCCTCATTGGCGGGGCGTGGTTAACTGCTCACCTATTGGCCATATCAATCACCCCGGCTGCCCCATCGATACCGCCGGGCTGGGTGCCCAGCATTGGGTCTTCGATGCGGTTTACATCCCCGCCCACACCGAGCTGTTAAACGCCGCCCATCAGGCGGGCGCCAAAACACTGTCGGGTGTTGATCTATTTGTGTTCCAGGGCGTGGATGCGTTTCGCTTCTTCACCGCCGATTGCATCGCCTCTGAACAGATCGACCCGCATGTAATACCGCTGCGTACGCATTATATCGAGCAGTTAGTCGCACCACAGCGCTCTAACTCATAAGCAAGGGCCTCGCCAATGCCACCACCTGCTCCTGTAATGATGGCAACCGTACCCTTTAACTCTGTATTGAACGCGTTATCCGTGGTGTCCATATCAAATTCTCCCAAGTTGAAACAAAACGACACAACTATATTTAGATTTACGGTGTGTGGTACTTTACATACTAGATGCAGTCACCACTCACTGTGCGGAATACCTATGGCTCCCAAACCTCTTAAGATCCAGCGCCCCCAGTCCCTGGCAACACTTGTTATGGAGCGGATTCGTGATGCTATTGTGTCTGGTGAGTTCACCTTGGGTGAGAAAATCTCAGAAGAGTCGCTCGCCGAAACGTTTGGTGTCAGCCGCTCGCCGGTACGCGATGCGCTAAACGCACTGCAATTTACAGGCTTGGTTGAAATCCGTCCCAAGCGAGGTAGTTTTGTCTTCAATCCTACGATCGTCGACATAGGTCAGCTGTGCGAATACCGTGAAATGCTAGAGCGTGAAGCCTGCACCCTCGCCATGCGAGGCGGAGGTGAGACATTGATTCAAACTCTTCAAGGGCTGTTCGATGAAATGGCCAGCGCTCATAAAAGCGGTGACACCCGGCGCTATGCCGCACTGGATACCGCCTTTCACAAAGCATTCTTCCAACACTGTTCCAACGCATTGGTACAGGACGCCTATATGCTGGTCGAAGCACGACTAGCGACAATCCGAACCGTACTGACAGCGGCCAGGGAAGAGCGCCGCGAGGCCAGCTATACTGAACATGGCGACATCATCGATGCTCTAAAACAACAGGACATGGCTAGGTTTGAGAGAGTGCTGAAAACGCATGTTCACCGCACTCAACTCGTTGCCGTCGAACGCTTATCCGAAACGGATCATGATGCCTCTGCACCGGCTCGATCCACCGTCAGGCTTTAACGCGAAGGATATCGCGGACGGACGGATTAGCGAGATAAGTCGGCTCACGTCCCTGCAATACGTCGACGATGTTCTGCGCAGTCTTTGAGCGAATCTCGAACTCGCTACCTTCTGAATACCAAGCGCAATGCGGGCTAGTAATAACATTGGGCAGCGATAATAGCGGGTGATCAGCGCCAATCGGTTCGGCTTCAAACACATCGAGCCCTGCGCCTGCAATTTGGCCACCTTTCAGTGCACGTACCAGCGCATCCTCGTCAACCACTGGGCCGCGGGCGGTGTTAAGCATTAGCGCCGTGGGCTTCATCGCCGCAAACTGTTCATCCGAAATCATGTGCCGGGTTTCATCGGTCAGCGGAACATGTACTGACAAGATATCGGATTCGGCGATTAACTTGTCGTAAGTCACCAGCTCAACACCTGCGGCCTTCGCAACAGCTACATCGGCGTATGGGTCATGCGCAATAATACGCAAACCAAAATTCGACATCTTGTGTGCCATACGCTGAGCAATTTGACCGAAGCTAAGAAAGCCCAATGTTTGCCCACGTAACCGCGATAGTGGCTTGGCAACGGTGTAGTCCCATGTACCTGCTCTTAAGGCTCGATCATAGGTGCCAATGCCTCGTTTCAGCGCCATCATGAGTGCAATCGCATGATCCGATACCTCTTCCAATGAGCCGTCTGGCACATTGGCAACATAGATGCCAGATTCGGTGGCACGCGACACATCAATAGTGTTCAGCCCAATACCGTAACGAGAGATAACCTGACAACGCTCTAGTTTATCGATTACCCCTGCTGTCAGTTGGCAATACTGATTAATAATGGCATCCGCATCGGCGCAGGCAGCGATGGCCTCGGCTTCTGTCTTGCACTGAGCTTCGATTAACTGAAAACCAGCCGCTTCAATGACCGCTCGCTCAGGCGCTAAATCGGGAAATTCAAAATCGGTAACGACAATCTTGGGGTTCATGAACGCGCTCCATACTGGTCATCAAAGGCATTGAAGAAGTCCTGGTTTACGATGTCGGTGAACTGGCTGTAGTTATGCTGATCACCGACATTCGCTGGAGTACCGTCCTCGCGCAGGCGGACCAACGCGTTCTCCATGGCCTTGCTCGCGGTAAACAGTAGGGTGACGGCATAAAAAACGACCGAGAACCCCATTTCCTGCAGTGCCGCCTGGTTCAGCTTGACCGTTTCGTTGCCATCCACGATCGACACGACCTTAGGCCCTTCGACAGATTTAGCGACGGCCTCAATTTCGGCGATGGTTTTAATGCCATCGACAAACACCAGGTCGACACCAGCATCCTGATACATTTTCGCCCGGCGAATCGCTTCCTCGGGCCCTGCGGCAGGCATCGCATCAGTGCGACCAATGATCAGCATATCTTGGCTACCACGTGCGGCGATGGCGCCTTTTAAACGTCGTACATTGGCATCGGCATCGATCAAGCGTACACCCGCTCGCTGGCCACAGCGTTTAGGCGCCTCTTGATCCTCCAAATGGATCGCGGCGACCCCGGCTTGCAGGTATTCCTGCACGGTGCGGTAAATGTTGTTTGGCCCGCCATAGCCGGTATCGGCATCGGCGATGATGGGGATATTGACAGCGCGCACCATATTACGGGCGTGCTCGGTCATCTCAGTCTGGGATAAAAGCCCAATATCGGGCATCCCCAAACGACTGGCAGTGGCACCAAAGCCCGTCATATAGATAGCGGGGAAGCCTGCTCGCTCGACCAAGCGCGCCGATAGAGAGTCGGGGGCGCCAGGAGCAGCGATAATATCGCCCCTGGCAATCATTGATTTAAGCAATGATGCCTGAGTGATCGGTGTTCTTTCCGTCATTGGGATACCTTTTTTCGTAAAGATTTTCTGTGTAAGCATGCCAGTGTTAGCGTCGCCCTCCGGCAATGCGCAGCACCTCGCCAGTGGCATAAGGGGCGTCCAGTAGCAGCCATTCAGCGGCAGCGGCAACTTCGATACTGAATTGCTGTATCACCCCCGTCATGAATAGCGCGCAGACCACCACAACCAGTCCATTGACCAATGCCAGCATCGCTCGTCGTAACGACGGTGGTGCGCCAGCTCGAAACCGATATGCATATTGCGATGCATTGCGGCAATAGCTCCTCCAAATCCGAAAACAGGTGCCGTAAGCACACCGCCATCTTGTTTATGTAGAGTGTTACATACAACATACAACAACCGAGGCAGATACCGTCAAGGAAAAGTTTTACTAAAGCGCTGAAAAAAATTAGGCGAGCGATATAAAAGCTGACTACTTACGCTTATTCGCCTCGACAGGGAATATGGAGGCTCGCTATTGGCGAGGAAATAGCGTTTTGCTGCACGTAAAGCTCAATATATTTCTGCTAAAACTATCAGTGTTCACAAACAGGACATGAAAAATTAATCAATAAAAACAGCTGCTTGTATTTATTTAATACTTTTGGCTAAGACAAAGAGCTCCATTAAAGCTTGACGCGCCTCGCCTTTTGAACTGAAGTGTTGCGTGTTACATACAACAAGATATCCATAACAATGTGAGAGCATGTGATGACTCATTTAAAGAAAAGCCGCCTATGCAAAGTACTCAGTTTTGCCTCGTTGATGGTTCTTGTATCATCACCACTGCAAGCCGACAGTTGGCCGGATAAACCCATCAATCTTATTGTTCCTTGGGGAGCTGGCGGTGGTACGGATGCGACGGCACGCATGATTGCCGTATTGCTAAAAGAAAATCTTGGCGTACCTGTTCCCGTCATTAACCGCACAGGTGGCTCTGGCGTTGTGGGCCACTCAGCTATTGCCAATGCTGAAGCAGATGGCTATACCATCGGGGTCGCCACGTTAGAAATCGGCGGCATGCATTATCAAGGCCTGACAGAACTCAGTTATAAAGATTTTTCACCTATTGGGCTTTATAACGCTGACCCTGCTGCCATTTTTGTATCATCTAGAAGTAACTATGAAAATATCGAAGACTTATTAAGCGATATCCGCTCATCCAGCCATCGTGAACTGAAAGCCAGTGGATCGGCGCAAGGGGGCGTAAATCATATTGCAACTGCCGGGATGCTTCTGGCTTCGGATATACCTGCCGATAAGGTTGCCTGGGTTCCGTCTGAGGGAGCTGCGCCTGGTCTCCAAGACCTTGCAGCAGGAGGAATTGACTTTGCCGCCGCTTCAATGCCTGAGGCACGTGCACTGATGGACGCTGGGCTCATTAAACCGCTCGTGTTACTTAATACAGACAGATCCCCGGCATCACCAGAACTGCCTACGTTTGAAGAAGCCACTGGTCAGGATTGGTCTTTTGGTTCTTGGCGCGGTTTGGTGGCACCAGCCGGGGTTGATGAGGCGATCATTGAAACACTACAAGAGAGTATGAGCGCTGTGGTGAGCGATCCTACTTATTTAGAGTTTATGGAAAATCGGGGCTATGAAACCTTATGGCTGGAAGGTGATGACTTCGTAGAATTTATGGAAACCTCTGACCAAAACATAGGCCAAACATTAGAATCTTTGGGCATTGTAAAATAATACGGAAGGGTACATTAAATTTAATGTACCCTTTTTAATTTTGGATAATAAAAGTATGAAATTCAATGATGTAATACTGGGAGCAGTATTTATTATTGCTGGCCTGTTAATTATTTCTCATGCTAACACGTTTCCTGAGATGCCTGGCCAAATGGTAGGCCCCTCTACTTTCCCGACTTTAATTGGTAGCGGCTTTCTTCTTGGAGGTATTTTAATAGCTATCCAATATTTCAAATCAAGGAAAAAAACACCTTTCATAGCAGTAAATGAAGGATGGTTAAAAAAAGCACGAATACTAAGTTTCTCAGTCGTAATTGTGGGCGGCATGTTATTCGCTCTTTGGATTGAAACAGTTGGCTTTGTATTAGGGGGAATTTTACTGGTCACCGCATTACTATGGTTAGAAGGGCACCGTAAGCCATTCATACTTGGGATTGCTGCGACCTTTGTGATGCTGATTTATTATTTGCTATCGCATCAGCTACGTGTCCCGCTTCCATCAGGATCTTTTATTTAGGGAATATTCAAAATGATTGATAATATTGCGAGCGCCCTTCCCTTAGTATTTAATTACACGACACTAAGCATTATTTTTGCTAGTGCGTTATTTGGCCTGTTTGTTGGCGCTATCCCTGGCCTTTCAGCCACAATGGCGACCGCGATATTGGTGCCCATTACTTTTTTTATGGATCCAGTGCCTGCCATCGCCGCTATCGTAACAACAGCTGCTATGGCGATTTTTGCTTCTGACATTCCTACCGCCTTACTGAGAATTCCTGGCACAGCTGCATCGGCTGCGTATGTTAATGATATGAATGGCCTCGCAGTTAAAGGTAAAGTAGGTCATGCTCTTGGTATATCGGTTTTTTGTGCTGCTTTTGGTGGTATCTTTGGTTCATTGGTTCTAATGTTTACTGCACCGAAGCTTGCCTTAGTATCATTAAACTTCACTTCCACAGAGTACTTTTGGCTGGCACTACTCGGGTTGACGGCGGCGGTGATGTTAGGTAGTGGTTCAATACTTAAAAGCTTGCTTTCACTGGGCATAGGGCTTTTTATTGCAACCATTGGCCTCGACTCAACCGCTGGACACCCTCGCTTTGTCTTTGGAATAGATGCGATACTTTCAGGAGTTGCCTTTATTCCTGCATTAATTGGCATGTTTGCTATTCCCGAAATTATTCGCACAATCGTTTATAAAGACTCAAGCGAAGAAGCACCTGTACATGTCAGTGTTCGCTCTCTATTCTCAGGGCTAGGCAAGACCTTATATAAGTATAAGATTAATATGGTGCGTGGCTCTGCGATAGGCAACGCAGTAGGAATTTTGCCTGGTGCTGGTTCAGATATTGGAAGCTGGATTTCATACGCTGTCTCCAAAAAAATGTCTCGGTATCCCGAAAAATACGGCTCAGGCCATGATGAAGGATTAGTCGACGCTTGCTCTGCTAACAATTCTTCACTTTCTGGTGCTTATGTTCCCGCGATGGTATTTGGCATTCCTGGAGATTCAATTACAGCGATTGTCATCGGCGTTCTCTATGCCAAGGGACTAAACCCTGGGCCCTTGGTGTTCATTACTAAAGGTGTAGAAGTAACTGCTATCTTTATCACTTTCTTAGTTGCCAACTTATTAATAATCCCTCTTGGATTGGTTGCCATATTAATTTCACGCCATCTTTTACAGGTAAAAAAATCAATTTTAATTCCTTTCATTTTAATCTTTGCCATAGCTGGCTCTTATGCTATCGACAACACATACACGGGCATTGTGATTATGCTGTTATTGGGACTGCTAGCCTACTTTATGGAAGAGAATGGTTTGCCTGTAGCTCCTGCTATTTTGGGAATAGTTATGGGGCCAATGCTTGAAAGCAATTTAATTACATCTCTCATAAAAAGTGACGGCAATTTTCTTGAGTTTTTCTCACGCCCGATAGCTGCAACGCTTGGTATTATTACACTTTGCATATGGTTTATGCCTTTATTACTAGGCCTTCTCCGAAAGTACCAAAACACTCAACGCAGTGGGTACTTATAATGAGTCAAAAACTCCATATTGGAGCCGTTCAATCATTGACTGACATAGTTACTGAGAGGCTTCAGTTAGCTATTATAAATGGTGATTTTGCCCTTGGTGAAAAGATCTCTGAAGAAGCGCTTTCTCTCAAGTTAGGTGTAAGCAGAACCCCCATTAGAGACGCTCTAGCAAGACTTCAAACAGTTGGTCTTGTTATCGTAAAACCTAAGCGTGGCAGCTTTGTGTTTAAGCCAAACAATTCAGATGTAGTAGACATTTGTGATTTCCGGTTTATGGTAGAGCTACAAGCGGCAAAACGTAGCTTTTATAAAAAACCAATAAAACTAGTAAAATCGCTAGTACATATTGCTCAAAAAATGCACGTTGCAATGGAGAGTAACAACGCTTTCGAATATTCAAAGCTAGACAACTCATATCACCAAACTTTTTTTGAATACTGTGACAATAAATACTTGAGCAACGCATTCAACTTAGTTAATAGTCGCATTGCTGCTTTACGAGTCTCTATCACTTCTCCTCAAAGTGAACTAAGAGCAATAAGCTTTAGAGAACATATAACAATGATTAACCACTTGAAAGAAAACAAAATATCTGCATTTGAAGAAACACTCCATGAACACATAATGCGCACGCAAAATGTTTATCTGAAAGCGCTGGCTATCCAAAACAGCAATAAAAAACCAAAGTTTAAGGGGTTAATGCTTCAGGAAAACAAGTAGAGAGACTGTACCCAAGAACTTTTTACGCGAAAATATTCTAGAAATGCAGTGTTGATTCTGCTGCTGATTACTTTCATACCAGCGCTGGTCACTTTTCTGCCGCGCCTGGCGGGTTACTGATGTTACTCAATGTAAGGAGCGTGATGCCATGTACTCATCCATTGCCACGGTTTGCCTAAGCGGCTCGCTGGAAGAGAAGGGGGACGCCAGCGCCTCGCCGGATACCGCCAGCAACCGCTTTGTGCGCCAATACGGCGGCTCGGGGATTCATCATGTCGCCCTGCACACCAACGCCATGCGCGACATCAGCGCAGCGCTGCAGCAGGCGGGCACGCCGGTACTGCCGATTCCCGGGAATTACTACCGCGACCTGGCCGCGCGCTTCGACCTATCGGCGCAAACCCTGCAATGGATGCAAGCGCACCACATCCTCTTTGATCAGGACAGCGACGGTGACTTCCATCAGTTGTATACCCAGCCCGGCCGACAAGCGTTCTTCTTCGAGCTGGTGCAGCGTGAAGGTTACCAAGGGCTGGACGCGCCGAATGCTTTTGTGCGCGTCACCGAGCAGCAGCGCTTGGAAGCTGAAATTAACGGCAGCGCTCAAGATGCTGCTGTTTGACCCTGACCGTCTGCGGGCTGAAAACACCGATTGCATCGCCTCTGAACAGATCGATCCGCATGTGACACCGCTGCGTACGCATTATATCGAGCAACTTGTCACGCCTTCTGTTCACTCCATGCCATGAAGCGCAAGAGAAATAGCGTACAATTATTCGTTATTCGAACTTAACCATTTGCCTTCATGCGCTAAGGGGCCGCCATGCTCGCTATACTTGGGATTACCACGCCCATATTCCTACTAATTGGCTTAGGCTATATAGCGAGATGGAGCGGCATTATCCAGCGCGAGCAGATGCAGGGGGTGGGCGTCTTTGTGCTCTACTGCGCACTGCCCGCGCTCGTGATTCGAGCGTTAACCCAGCAGCCTCTGGGAGATATTTTCAAGCTCAACTATCTGGTTGCTTACGGCCTGGGCTCTATCGCTGTTTTCGGGTCGGGGTTACTGCTCTGCTTAAAACTACAGCGCCAACCACTTAGCGCCAGTGCTATGCAGGCACTCGGTATGGCAGCAGCTAATAGCGGCTTTGTCGGCTATCCCGTGGCAGTCATGGTGATCGGTTCACCTGCGGCAGTGCTGTTGGCGCTCAATATGATCATTGAAACGCTGATTATTATTCCTATGGCGCTGATTCTGGCCGAAATGGGCAGCCATCAAGGTTCCAGCGTATGGAAAACGGTCAAACACACAGCGCTTAGCCTAATCAAAAATCCGGTGCTGATTGGTTTACTGGTCGGCATTAGTCTCGCGGTATCCCACGTACAGATACCTGGCCCGCTGTTTAAAGCCATTGATATGCTAGCCGACGCAGCTGGCCCTGCGGCGCTTTTCGTCATTGGCGGGGCGCTGTTTGGCCTGCAGGTGAAAGGAATGGCCAGGGACGTTGGCCAAATAGTGGCCGGCAAACTCCTCTTTCACCCGCTGGCTATATTCATCGCCTTTTATCTTGTCCCAGGTATCGACCCACTTTATATGGCCGGTGCGCTGCTGTTTGCTGCCGCACCGTTGATCAGCATTTACCCCCTACTCGGCCAGCGCTATGACTTAGCCGGGGTGAGCGCGGCGGCTCTGCTGGTGGCGACTATCGCCTCCTTCTTTACGCTTAGCCTAATAATTTGGTTGATGACGATGTCGGGACTGATGACGTTTTAACGTTTGGGTTTATACAAAAACAAAGATTGATGACCGCCAAGGATAACAAAAATGCATCCACACTCTGATCAAAGCAGAACATCTCAGCATCACTGCGCCGTGGTGACCGGCGGGGCTAGAAACATCGGCCAAGCCATTGCACTGCGTCTCCAGCAAGAGGGTTACCAGGTTATCGTGGTGGATATTGTTGAGCCGGAAGCAGCGTCTTTGCAAGCTGATGCCGTCCTGGTCGACCTTGCCGATGCCGATGCCTCTCGCCGGGTGATGGCGAAAATAGCCGAGCGCCATACGGTGACCCGGTTGATCAATAACGTAGGCATTGTCGCCCCCGCGCTGCTTGAAGAGACGCGGCTTGAAGACTTCGACACATTAATGCACCTGAACGTCCGCTCGGCGCTGATATGCACACAGGCACTGCTGCCTTCCATGAAAGCAGCCGGTATGGGGCGCATCGTCATCAATGCCAGCCGCGTGGTGCTCGGCAAAGAGGCGCGCACCATTTACAGCGCCACGAAAGGAGCGCTGCAGTCTATGGCGAGAACCTGGGCGTTGGAGCTGGCGGAACACGGCATTACGGTTAACTGCGTTGCCCCAGGGCCCATCGCTACCAGTGCCTTTTGGGAGAATAATCCTCCCGATTCTGAGCGCGCCCGTCGCATCATCGATAATATTCCGTTAAAGCGTATGGGCCAGCCCGAAGACGTAGCCCAGGCCGTCAGCTTCTTTTGCGACGACCGAAGCGGCTTTATGACCGGCCAAACGCTGTTTGTTTGCGGCGGTGTTACGGTCGGATAGGCCAACCAAGGGCTGCGCGCTCAGCGCAGGAATACTCCCCCTTATGCGCCGCCCAGCTCGGCAAGTGCCTGGGCCAGCGAGTTGGCTTGGCGACGCTCATACAGCGCAATTTCATCCGTCACGGCGGTGCCCAGGGCCTGCTCAAACGTCTGCTGGCTGGAGTGGCTGCTGTACTCATCGCGCGTCCCATCGCCCAGGTTAGACTGGAAGATGCCCGCCGCACTCACCGGCAGAAAATCTTCGTAGATCATGGGCGTTGCCACCAGCGCACCCGTTGCTAAAAGCCGTTCGATGTTATCGCTAGTGGCGTCCTCTGCCGTGGTAGCCCCCGGCACTGCACGGTAATGGAAAAATGCCAGCTCTTGGCGGCGCAGCGCGTCTTGATCATCAGGAAACTCAGCAAACGCTTGGGCTAAATGAGCTTGATGGTCAGCATTAGAAACGGCTGGTTCGCCCTGACGTGAAGCAGCCAGCAACTGGTCGTAAAGCATCCGCCCTTTACGGGTCAAGGCAACCCCGCGCTGCTCGATTTCACCAAAGCGCGCCGTATGCTGGCCTTCTGCCTCATCCGCAAAGTAAATGGACTCCTCCAGTGCTTTAAAACTGGTTTGCCGTAATAGAATTGGGCAGTGGCGCCTAGGCGGCCCTTCAATAATCGCCTTCGGGGTAATACCTTTTGTCGGCATGCGCTGCTGCACCGCGTCTATGTCCAGGGTACGCGGGGTCAAGTGGTTGATATGCGGCCCGCGGAAGCAGACCACATCCGCGATCAGGCGATGCTCTTGGTGTAGCGCTTGATAGGTCGCTAAATCGACAGTGGCATCGCGGTGCCAGCGGAAGGTTTCCAGCGCCTCAACCACAAAGGTTTCGGCCTCGGCTTCGTTGAGCCCACCCTGAGCCTCAAAGCGTTCGATCAGGGCGACGGCCTGCGGGGTGACGATCTCTCGCGACGCTATAATCGCCGCCGCCCGATCGCGCAGCTCGGCATCCGCAATGAGCTCAAGCCGGAGTAACGACGTGAACAAACGGAAAGGGTTTAACTTCAGCGCTTCATCGTCAATGGGACGAAACGCCGTTGCATGAACAGGCACGCCAGCGACTGAAAGGTCATAGTAACCCACCGGAAACATGCCCATAACGGCAAACATGCGGCGCAACAGCGCCAATTCTTCGGGGCTGCCCACCCGGATAGCGCCGTGTCGCTCAACGTGCAACCGCTCCATCTCACCGTTTGCAGTGAGCGTGTCCGCTAGCCTGACATCGCGCTCAATGACCTCTCGATTAACGTCCGCCACCAGCGAGAGCAGCGTGCCGTACTGGGGTACCTCTTGCTGATACATATCGGACATCGCTTGGGAAAAACGGTCGCGGATACGATCGGCACTATAAAAGTGGTCACTCATTGACTTGTTCTCTTGTCACATTCAAATGTTTGTAAAGCCTTAGCGGTTTAGGAGGTCTTAGACGTTATAGGGCGCTTCCTGCGCGCCTCCCAAAAGCGATAAAACGCCAAGCCAATCGAGCCCACTGTCAGGGCGATAAAGAACCAAGTAATCGGGCCACGTACAAAAATTGATAGGTCATTGGAGCCGATTAAAAGGGAGCGGCGCAGGTTATCTTCAAACATCGGACCCAGGATAAAACCGATCAGAAAAGGAGCTGCTGGTATCGCCGCCCGATTGAAGATATATCCCAGCACACCGAAGGCCAACATCAACCCAACATCGAAGGTATCGTTATTGACCGCATAGGCGCCGTATACGCAAAACATCAGGACGATGGGAAACAGAATCGGCTTTGGAATATCAGCAATTAATGAGAAGTACTTAATTGCCACATTACCCACCACCAGCAAAATAACGGAGCTGAGCATGATGCCCATAAACAGCGCATAAATCAGCGATAGGTTCTCTTGGAACATCAGCGGGCCAGGCGTCAAACCATGCACCATAAAGGCGCCGAGGATAATCGCGGTAATCACATCACCAGGAATACCTAACGAGAGCAGAGGGATCATGGTAGCGCCCGCGACGCCATTATTGCCCGCCTCCGCGGCCGCAACACCCTCGACTTCACCTTTACCGAAATTAGCCTTATTAGGCGAGCGCCTACGCGCATCACTGTAAGAAATAAACGCCGCCGCGGTGGCGCCAGTACCCGGTATCGCGCCGATGATGACCCCAATTAAACTGCCCCGTACGATGCTCGACATGCAGCGCTTCAGTTCGGAAAACGCCAAGCCAGCACCACTGGCCTTAGCCTTAATATGCGGCACCGCTTTTTTGCGATAAAACTCAATAATCTCCGGTATGGCGAACAGGCCAATCAACAAAGGAATAAAGGAGATGCTATCCATTAAGTTGTAGCTGCCAAAGGTCAACCGCTGAGAGCCAAAGACATCGTCAAGCCCTACCATGGAAAGCAGAATGCCCAGCAAAGCCGCCATTAAGCCCTTAATCATCGAGCCACTGGCCAAGGAAATAATAATGGTCAGCGAGAAGCAGATCAGCCAGAAAAATTCTGGGGCGCCGAAATTAAGCGCGATCTTAGCCAGATAAGCGGCAAAGAAGATAAGCGCGATGTTGGAGATAAAATCGGCGATAACCGAAGAGTATAGCGCCGCCTTGAGGGCTTTCTTCGCATGCCCCTGCTGGGCCATGGGATAGCCGTCAAGCAGCGTACAGGCAGAAGCAGGAGAGCCTGGCGTGCGTATCAAGATCGCCGTAATCGAACCACCGTACATCCCCCCTTTGTAAATCCCCACCAGCAGCAAGATGGCGGCAATCGGCTGCATTGAGAAGGTGAAGGGTAGCGCTAATGCCACCGCCATTGTCGCGGTTAATCCTGGGATCGAACCCACCACCACACCGATGACAACCCCCACGGCGATCGCCAGGAAGTTCTCCAGGGTAAAGAATAGGTGTATGACTTCCGAAAAATTTTCCATAGCTCACCCAGTACGAGAATCAGTCAATCAGAGCCAAAACGGCATTATCGGAAGCGGTACATTCATCACTTCAACAAATAAGAATGTCACGACGATGGGAAACAGGAAGGCCAAGCTATACACCCACCATGTGCGCACAGGGTGGGCCACAAACAAGACGAGCGTTGCAAGGATGCCACAGAACACCGCGCCCATCGTTTCAAACAGGGCAACGTAGATCACTAACGCAACGACCATCATAAAGAAACGCCGCGGCGAGCCCTTTTCAATCGCTCGCTCATCTTCCTCGCGAGCACCTGTTACCAGTAAGCCTTGGAGGATGAGCAGAATGGAAAACAGCAAAATCAACCAACCCACGATCGTGGGCAGCCAGCGGGGCGACATCATCGGGTTTTGCAGAATGGGCGGCTCATTGATGTAGTTGGGTACCAGGTAAAAGACCAGCACAAGGGCAAATCCCAGCAGGACAACGCCTGCTATCACATCGCCGATGTCCTTTATCCTCACCCTGCGATGGGAATCCGATGTCGTCATCGCTGCCTTCTCCTAACAAATAAGAGAGGCGAGGACATAGCCCTCGCCTTAGCTTATTGGGGGTTACTGAACTTATTGACTGATACCAGCCTGCTCGGCAACCTCTTCCCAGCGCTGCAGGTCATCGGCGATAAACTGTTTGAACTCATCACCGGCCACTTGGCCCGGCTCAGCACCCAGCTGTTCGGCGAAATCCAGAAACTCTTCGCGCTCCATGACATTGGCTAGCGCTTCTCGCATTGTGCTCTGGGCCTCTTCAGGGAAGGAGCTGTGCGCAATCAGGCCGAACCAGGCAGTCGTGATAAACTGGTCGAGGTTATATTCACCGATTTCTGACAACGTCGGGACATCGGGAAGGTACTCGGAACGCTCGGCAGAAGTAACCGCCAGCGCACGTAGATCACCTGAACGTATGTGCGAGAGCACCGCTGGCATGTTCTCAAACGAAACATCCACATCGCCGCTCAGCAACGCAGGAAGCGCCGCGCCGCTACCCGCAAAAGGCACTGCCGTCATATTCGTTTCGGTCAGCGTTTTGAATAACTCACCCGACATATGAATGGAGCTACCTACGCCGCTGTGGCTGAAGGTCATGTTGTCTTCTTTCGCAGCTTCGATAAACTCAATAACATTCTCATAGGGGCTGTCTGCGGGCACCACCATGACATTGGGGATATCGATCATATTTTGTAGAAAGACAAAATCTTCAACGGGGTCATAGGCCAGGTCTGGGTAAATCGCGGCACCAATCGTGTGCCCTGGGGATGCCATCAGGATGGTGTGGTCAGCATCACGGCCACCGCGGGCCAGCCTGCCAGTGCCTACAGTGGAGCCCGCGCCCGGGCGATTTTCTACAATGACATTGGCATCGAGTTCTTGCTGAAGGAGATCAGCAACACGACGGGACAAGACGTCGGTAGTGCCACCCGGCGCATAAGGAACGACCAGGCGAATATCGCTAGTCGGCCACTCATTGGCGCTAGCGGAGGAAACAGTGAGACCGAGAGCCAAGGCGCTGCTGCAAACGGCGAGACAGGTTGCGGCAAAGATTTTTTTCATTTTAACTTCCTATTATTGCTTTGTTTTTATGTTCGCATTTCGTACATCTATTCGCGCTACATACAGCGAGATTACTCTTTTACTTTAGTCATAAAAAACACGACTTTAGTATAAACATCTAAAACTAAAGCATATTTAACTTAATAGGTTTATCAATAGACAGTATTCTAACTATCAGAAATGTTAACTCTTGTTGTGGAACGACAACTTATTTTGATAACTCGCCTAGAGTGCTATACACCGGCCTGTGGCAGCCGCATCGTAAATCGCCTCAACGACTCTTAGGTTTTGCAAACCATCGTGCACGCTGACCAAGGGCGTTGCTTCGCCGCGGATAACGGCGACAAAATGAGCGAGTTGGCAATCCAAAGGGTCATCGCGGCGAACATCGAGTGTCAGCTCATCAAACGGTTCCCACCATGAAGCAACTTGCTCCTCACAGTAGCGTTTGATGCGCAGCGTCGGTACCGACAATGACCCCTGAGTACCGGCCACCAGATAACACTCCTCATCGGGGTAATGCGCGTAGACAGGATCCTCACCGCTAGACTGCTCCCAGCTACGCGGCGTGGCCGCCGTATCGCTCAGTAAAAATGTGCCCAGCGCGCCGTTAGCAAACCGAAAGTTAATGGCCGCGGTATCTTCCACGGTGAACTGGCGCGTGGCCTGGGAGGTCATCGCCTGCACATGGGTGATATCGCCCAACAGTGAGCGCAGATTACCAATCTCATGGATTAGGTTGATCAACACAGGCCCACCTCCCGGCTCCCTGCGCCATGCAGCCTCGTCAAAATAGCTATCCGGCTTATAAAAAAGCGCGCTTCCCTGAATAGCGACCGGCTGCCCAATCACCCCTTCGGCAATGATGGCACGCGCTTTGGCTAAAATGGGGCTATGGGCCCGGTGATGACCGACTAAAAGAGGGACTGAGGAAGTGCTTGCCGCGTTCAACAGCCGCTCGCCTTCCGCCACGCTATGCGCCACGGGCTTTTCAATTAGCGCAGGCACACCTGCTTCTATGCACAGCAGGGCTTGTTCCACATGTAGCGCGTTGGGGGTTGCCAAAATCACCCCGTCTACTGTTTGCCGGGCAAAAAGCGTGGGTAGATCCTGGTGGTGCTCAACGGCCAACGTATTGGCAAGGGTTTGCGTTGCAGCCCCTGGGCCAACAATGGCGGTTAGCGCTACCTGGGCACTCTCCTGGATCAAGCCGATATGGCGACGACCGATAACACCCGCCCCCACCAAGGCTAGTCGAAGTCTGGTCATGACAACCTTCTCAACTATTAATGGATCACCCTAGGAGATGCTCGCCGCTTTCATGATCGCATCCAGCGCGGCCTGATAACCCTGTGTGCCCAGCCCGGCAATGACGCCATCGGCACGCAGCGATACATAGGAGTGGTGACGGAAGCTTTCGCGCTTGTGTACATTAGAGATATGCACTTCGATGACCTTACCCTCAAAGGCGTTAAGCGCATCCAGAATCGCTACTGACGTGTGGGTATAGGCAGCGGGATTGATAATAATTGCCTGGGTACCATCAAGCCGTGCCGCATGAATAGCATCAATCAGCGCGCCTTCGTGGTTGCTCTGCAGGCAGTTAAGCTCCCAGTCAGCCATGACGGCTTTTTCACGTAGCGCGTTATTGACGTCTTCAAGGGTCTCATAGCCATAAATTTCCGGCTGGCGGGTACCGAGCAGATTCAAATTAGGTCCGTGCAGCACTAATACTTTACCTTGGCTCATTCGTCAGTTTCCTTGAGTAGTTCGCGACGGTAGTGGGCAAATAGCGTGGTTGACTGCTGGTCAGCCGCCTCGCGTTTAGCTTCATCTTCACAGAACAGCTTAAAGGCGTCGACGCCCTGATACACAAACAGGCTAACCCCGCTAACCACCGCAGCGCCCGCTTGCTTTGCCGCGGAAATAAATTCAGTGACGGCGGGCACGTACACCGCATCAAAAATCCAGTGGTGCGCCTGCACCAGCTCTGCAGGCAGCGGGCAGCCGGGGCTTTTTTCGTGCCCAATCGGTGTACAGTTTACTAGCCCATCGCAGTGGGGCACGGTATCAGCCAGCTGCGCGGCGGTAATGGTCGATGCAGTGAAACCGTGTTGCTGTAGCTCCTTGGCCAGCTGGCGCGACTTGGCGTCATCCAGATCCATCAGGATTACCTCGCTTGCACCCAGTTGCCCCAGGCCAAAAGCAACGGCTTTGCCGACGCCGCCGGTGCCCATCAACAGTACGCGGCCCGGTTTGCGCTCACCTAAGGTGGCACGAAAGCCACTCATAAAGCCGGTAAAGTCTGTGTTCTCCGCGATGATTTCGCCGTTTTCAAACACCAATGTATTGGCAGCGCCGACCATTTTTGCGCCCGTGGATAGACGGGAGGCCAGCCCAACGGCGGTCTCTTTCCAGGGAAATGTCACATTAACTCCGCGATAGCCTGCGGCGATGACTTTATCTACCTGTTTTGCCAGTGACTTAATCGGTTGCTCGTTGGCATCAAACAGGTCGTAAGTAGTAAGTATGCCAGTGAGCTGCCCCAGCCGAACATGCAAGTCCGGTGAACTGGAGTTCATAATCGCTTTACCGATTAGGCCAAGTTTCATTGCTATCCTCCCGAGCAGTGCCGCTTTGCACCGCCGCATTGTTTTCGTTTTGTCTAATTAGCGCTGGGCGGCCTGAGCGGCCAGGCGAATGCCCGCGTTGGCAGCACCAAACTGCTGGTAGGCTCCACGCCGCTCAACGATTTCGAAGAAGAATCGGCCCGAGAACGTTTCGGTATAGGCGTGGAGAAAGTCGCCTTCGTCGTTGCGATCAAACAGAATATTGCGCTTACGCATTGCCTCTAACAGCTCCTCTTCCAGCCCGTAGCGTGCTTCAAGATCGTCGTAGTAATTCTGCGGAATTTTCAGCAGCGGCAAGCCGCGCGCTTGTAGCTCATCAACCGTGGCGAAGATATCGTGGCTTTCAAAGGCGATCTGCTGCACGCCACCGCGAAACTCGCTCAGAAAACGCCCTGGCTGGGTATCCTGGGCCTGTGAAACCGTCAACGGGATGCGAATACTCTGCTCTGGGCTAATCACCGCTTGGCTGATCATCATGCCCCTTGGGTCGATGATCTCGTTCTCTGCGGCCGCGTTAAATCCAAATACGGTGCGGTGAAAGAGCTGCCAACTGAGTAGCTGCGTAGCGGGCAGTACGTAAGAGAGGTGATCTACCCGGGTGAGACCGGCCTCATTGCGGCTCTCTTGGTCAAACAGTTCAAAATCGGTTCGCCACTGCAAGTCCTCAGCCGCTTGATCATCCACCAGGTAAACAAGGCTGCCTTCTATACCCCGCAGCGCTGAGATTTCCATCTCGCCTTCGCCCACCTGGCCACGGAATGTCTGTGCTTTAAATGCTTTTGCACGGGCAAGCCCGCGTTCAACATCATCAACACGGAAACCCACCGCACACACTGAGGTGCCGTGAAGCAGCCGGAAAGTATGGGCAAAGCTGTCCGTTTCAAAATTGAGCACCAGATGAATCTCACCCTGCTTCCAGAGCTCGACATTTTTGGAACGATGGCGGCCTACATGACGAAAGCCCAGTGCATCGATAAATTCGCCGAGCGGCGCGGCGCTCTCTTCGTCGAGGGTAAACTCTATAAAATGAATGCCGTTGTAGTTGGGCGCCGGGGGAATAGGGCTTGCCCAGGGGCCCTCCTCGATAAGGTTTTCGAGCAGAATGAGCGAACGAAGACCATCCAGGGCAGTGATTTCGGTTGGTGCGGCGCGAAAGGCGTCGCTAAAAATTTCCAGCGACAGCGGGCCGTCGTAACCGGTTTTGGCGAGTTCGGCCATGAAGGCTTTCAGCGGTAGGCGACCTTGGCCGGGAAAGCAGCGGAAGTGACGGCTCCACTGCAGTACATCCATATCCAGCAGCGGCGCATCTGCCACCTGGACGAAGAAGATCTTTTGTTTAGGGATTTTGCCGATGGCAGAGAGATCGTGACCACGCGATAGAATGTGAAAGCTGTCGAGCACAATGCCCAAATTAGGGTGATCGACGCGCCGCACGGCTTCCCACGTATCGCGGTAGTCAGAAATATGCCTCCCCCAGGCCAACGCTTCAAACCCCACCCGAATATTCCGCTTCGCTGCCAGCTCGGCAAGCTCGCGCAAATCGGCCACTACGCGATCCATATCATCCATGGCCTGAGGAGATACATTGCTACACACCAGCAGAAAATCAGTACCTAACTGCTCCATCAGTTCGAACTTACGCTCTGCACGCTTTAGATTGCGGCTGCGCTGCGGCTCCGGCATCGCCTCAAAATCGCGAAACGGTTGAAAGGCAACGATCTTCAGACCCAGGCGCTCACACAGCGCACGCACTTCCTGCGGCGAGCCATCAAAAGAGAGCAGGTCGTTTTCAAATATTTCTACGCCATCAAAACCGGCACGGGCAATGGCTTCCAGCTTAGTTCGCAGGTCTCCGCTTAAACAAACAGTGGCAATTGCGCGCATAGCATCCTCCCAGGTAGTGCTTTCAAGCGAATGAGCTCTAGCACCACGACTATTATGTGTCGCTATGGCTGAGCTAATGGCTTTCAGTATAGGTGACCATTGTTCGCATAGCGCTCTTTAGTTCGCATTATGCACGATAGGATAGGGGGTGTGGCAACCTGTTCCCTATACGACTAACACGACACCTATCAAAAACCGTTACTATATAGAGGTAATAGAGGTTTATTGTTATCAGAAACAATGGCTAATAAGCCCAAAGTTCTATTAACACCTGCTAAAACAGCATGTTTAGTACTGCCTTGTAACGGCCATCACGCAATATTAAACCTTGGTCTTATACGAAGGTTTGTTGATTGACAGCCGCCATAGCGATCACTAGTGTTCGCCTTAAGCACTTAAGTTCGTAAGGCGAACTAATATAATAACTCGTTGGAGGATAAGCATTATGACTAAGCCACTTTTCACCCAGTTGGCTATCGCTATCGGCTCTTTGGCAGTCGCGGGGGGCGCCCTCGCCGATTATCCTGACCGTAACATTCAAGGCACCATCCAGTGGGGAGCCGGGGGCGCCACCGACAACGTCGTACGCAGCCTGACGCCCCATGTTGAAGAGGTTCTGGATACCACTATTGTTCTAACCAACCGCCCTGGCGGTACCGGCGTTATTGGCATGAACCATGTTATGCGCCAGCGTCCTGACGGCTATAACCTCCTTTTTGGTGCGGAGAACCCCCAGCTATACCCGCTGATGGGCTTAGCCGATTTCACCTACGATGATATGTACCCTATCAATATTATCGGCCAAGGCCGGGTGGTCATTGCCACCCATCCTAATAGCCCATTCGATACTTTCGCGGAGCTGCTTGAGTACGCCCACGAGAACCCAGACGAGCTCAAAATGGGCGGAACCGGTGCCGGTGGCTTGCCCAGCACGATTCACGCAATGATCAACTCTGTTGACGATCTTAATGTTCGCACAGTGACCTTCGGTGGGGATGGACCTGGTGTTACGGCACTGCTGGGTGAACATATCGACTTTATGCCGCTAAGCCTTTCCGCTGTGGCCGAACAGATCCGCGCAGGCCGCCTGAAGGGCCTTGCCGTGCTGGGTAGCGAAGAGCTGGAAGACCTACCGGATGTTCCGCCGATCACCGATGCTATCCCAGAGCTTGATTCCTTCTTGCCTTGGGGCCCGTTCTGGGGCGTCTTTGTGCGTGAAGATACACCCGATGACGTAAAAGCCACTCTGGAAGATGCTTACGAGCAAGCCGTTGCTAGCGATGGTTTCCAAGAGTTCTTGGCCAATTTTGGTGGCGAATCGCTCAACCTCAACGGCGAAGAAGCGCAGCAATACTTGGATAACTGGCAGTCCGTCACAGCGTGGTCAATGTTCGAAGCGGATGCGGTCGAAAAATCCCCTGAAGAGTTAGGCATTCCACGCCCCTAACGCTATCTTCCTATGACTTAGGGGACAGGACTACCACCTGTCCCCTTGGAGTCTCTGTATGACTAAAATAAATGAGCGCGTTCAAGCGGGTGAAAAGGTATTTGACTGGCTGCTTCTGCTCTTTAGTGTCGGTGTTCTCTACGAGGCTTATCGTATCGATAATGGAGTGCAGCTGAATTCCGCTGGCTCATTTCCTGTCGGGCTCGCCTTGATAATGCTTGCCTCCTCAATAGCGATTCTTTTCAGCCATCGGCGCAAGCAGCGAGACCCACAAATCCGTAGTGCAGGCCAAGAGTTTAAAGTGTTTTTACATGAGCATTTTAAAACTCATATTGTGGTGTTCTCGATAGTATCGATGCTCTATTTAGTAGCTATCGTATGGACAAGCTTCTATGTAAGCACCTTTATCTTTTTAGCCGCTATGTTCATTTATTATCGGCAAGGAAAAATCATTAGTTCTTTAGTGATTGCTTCACTTGCCATTGCGGTAATTTATGTACTTTTCACGATAGTGTTTCGTGTCTATCTTCCTTGATTATGAACCCCGAGGCATCCAATGAGTGATACCTTCTCCTATCTGCTCATGGCTTGGCTTGATCCAGGTCTATTGGGCTTAACTGCCCTTGGCGTTATCGCCGGTATTTACATCGGTGCCATTCCCGGCCTCTCGGTTACAATGGCCGTCTCTATTCTGATTTCATTTACGTTTTCCTGGGACATTAATAACGCGCTAGCGCTGATGGTGGGTATTTATGTCGGCGGCGTTTACGGCGGTTCGCGCACGGCCATTCTGCTTAATATTCCTGGTGCTCCATCAGCGGTCACAACTGCTTTCGACGGTTACCCGTTAGCCCAGAAAGGTGAAGCGGGCAAAGCGATCGGTCTGAGCACCGTGATGTCGGTCATCGGTGGCTTGATTGGTGTGGCCGTACTCGCTGCCACGGCCCCGCACCTTGCCGATCTTGCTCTTAAATTTGCCCCCCGCGACTACTTTTTAATCGCCGTCATGGGTTTGCTATTGGTCAGCTCGCTATCGGGTAAATCGCTTGCACGCGGTATTTTCTCTGTCGCCCTGGGGGCCACCATTGGGTTGGTCGGCATGGACATGGTAACCGCCCAGCCACGCCTAACCATGGGCAGTATGGAACTGCTGGGCGGGATTCATTACGTGGTGGTCATGATTGGCCTGTTTGGTGTCGCGGAAGCGTTTTACCAGCTACATAATATGGCCAAAGTGCCCGTTAAACAGAACGTCGATAAGATCGTTCCGCCTCTTAATATGGTGCTCAAGTTTTTACCGCTTTCTTTACGCACGTCTATTATCGGCGTCGTGGTTGGCGCTCTCCCCGGTACTGGTGGAGATATTGCATCACTGTTTGCTTATGATCACGCCAAGCGCACCGTTAAAAACCCTGAAGTGCCTTTTGGTGAAGGCGCGTATGAAGGGCTTGTGGCACCTGAAACCGCCAATAACGCAGCAGTGGGTGGCGCTTACGTACCTATGCTTACCCTCGGCATGCCGGGTGACGCAGTCACCGCCGTTATTATCGGTGCACTAGTCATTCATGGCCTGAATCCAGGCCCAATGCTGATGATCGAAACACCCTATATCTTTTGGTTTACGGTCGGCAATTTAGCATTGGCCAATATATTCCTGCTCATCTTTGGACTCACCGGTATTAAGCTTTTTTCAAAAATTGTTGAAGTGCCTAAAGCCATTATGATCCCGCTGATATTGGTGCTGTGTGTGGTAGGTACCTACTCGCTTAACAGCAGCATGACAGAAGTTTATTGGATGCTAGGCTTTGGCATATTGGGCTACTGGCTGAAGATGTTTGGCTTTCAGATGGGCCCGATTATTCTCGGTGTCATTCTTGGCCCGCTGCTGGATGAATCTTACCGACAGGCTATGTCATCGGTCGGTGACAGCAGTACGGATTTCCTACTCGCGCTGGTAATCAACCCACTTTCATTAGTGCTTACCTCAGTGATTGTGCTGGTTTTACTAGGCAATACTCCCCTAAAAAGTTGGTTATATTCACGCTTCAAACGTAGCTAATGTTCGTGTAACGGCACTTGTCGCCTAGGTATAGTGCCGTTTTTTGCCTGGAACCTAGCCAGCGGAGTAGTTCCGTGAGTGATGACGATACGATTCCTTCTTATGCATTGGTGTTTGACTTCGATGGCGTTGTTCTCGATTCAGCAACCCTAAAACGCCAGGCGTTTGCTGACGTATACTGTCAAGCGCCGGAAGCTCAGTACCGCGCCATCGTGGCCTACCTTAGCAGACGCGGTGGTCAGCCTAGAGAGGTCAAGTTTCGCCATATTGAAGAACACATCCTGGGCAAGCGAGCCAGTGACGCACGTATTCAGGCGCTTTGTGAGCAATTTAAAGCCAGTGTCGAAGAGCACTTACTGACCGCACCGCCCATTCCCGGAGCGCTAGAATTTTTAAGCGATTGGCACCACCACCAGTGGCTATATTTGCTCTCTGCCACCCCCGAACAGGAACTCAAGGCCATTGTGGAGCAGCGCCAGTTGGCGCCTTACTTTAAAGAGGTGGTGGGAGCGCCCCCGGACAAAGCCACGGGCTTACGCAACTTACTCACCCGACACCAACTAGCAGTGAAAGCCACCGTTATGATTGGCGATTCGTATAATGACTATCGCGCCGCACGCTCAAACGGAACGCTTTTTGTCGGTGTTACAGCGAATCCCGCTCAATCTCCTTTCCCAGCCGATGTCATCACGATTAAAGATCTACGCACATTGGTTCAAGCGCTCAACCGTTTATAGCGCCGTACACGGCGAATATATTCGCCAACCAAAGTCGCGCATACATGTTCGCCATTCGAACAATATGCTATATTGATCTTTAAAATTTACGCCTATTCCGATGAGTGGACACCAATGGAAGAGCAGCTTCAGGATGAAATGTTAACCCCCGATGACCGCGACTTCGTGACAGCGCTGGCGAGTGGCCTGGAAGTGATTTTAGCATTTGATGAGGGCCACCCAAGGATGACGCTTAGCGAAGTGGCCGCACGCACAGGCATGAACCGGGCCAAGGCCCGACGCTTTCTGCTCACCCTGCATGCACTCGGCTATGTGCGCAAACAGCAGCGCTACTTTGAGCTAGCGCCGCGAGTACTGCAACTGGGTTACTCGTTTTTGTCCGCCAATAATTATCGCAGCGCTATTCAGCAGTATTTGGAAGAGATCACCAACGAATGCGGTGAGTCATCCTCATTGGGTGTACTTGATGGCGACGATGTCATTTATGTTGCGCGCTCAGCGGCGCGTCACCGCTTGATGGCCATTACTCTGTCCATAGGAACCCGTTTACCGGCCGCATACACCTCAATGGGGCGCGTTCTGCTAGCCCAGCTGTCAGAGGCTGAGTTGGATGCCTACTTAGAGCGAATAACCCTACAGCGCCATACGGATAAAACCTTTACCTCTAAAAGCGAACTAAAAAAGTGTATTCACAAGGCCCGCCAGCAAGGCTACGCCATTGCCGATCAAGAGCTGGATTCAGGCTTACGCTCGCTGGCGGTACCGGCGTTTGATGCGAATGGCAAACTGTTAGGGGCTATCAATATTAGTACCAATGCGGCACGTATCGATTTAGACACCCTGCTCAAAGAGTACTTGCCGCTGCTGCAATCAAAAGCGCGTCTTATCCGCACCACCATTAGCTGCTAACCCGCCAGTGCGCCAGCCTCTGCTCACCCACGGCATACTGGCGCCGCATCTATAGACGTTTTAGAGCCGCCATTCACGCTTAACGGGCAAGGCTCTTAACCTGTTACATTAGCGCTTGATCTTGTCGATGTAGGCTGGCACCCATGACGCTTCCTCTTTATCTAGGCTTGCCTATGTGGGCCAATCAAGACTGGCTGGGCAACCTTTATCCACGCCACGCCAAAACTGAGTTGCTAAGCGATTACGCGGCGGTGTTTTCCAGCGTTGAGGGCAACACTACCTTTTATAGCGGTACCCCAAAACCGGACACCATTGCTGCCTGGGCGCGCCAGGCACCATCCCACTTTCGCTTTTGTTTTAAATTACCTGCCAGCGTAACCCACGATCAACGGCTAACGCGGTTAGAGGAGGCCTGGGCATTTTTAGCGGCGCTAGAACCTCTGCACGACCGCCTTGGCCCAACCATGGTGCAACTACCACGAGATTTCGGCCCCCAAGAGCTTCCCCAGCTTGAAGCGCTACTTGCCGCTTGGCCTACCCATTTGCCTTGCGCGGTCGAGGTTCGCCATCCTGAGTTTTTCCACAAAGGGGCCGCCGAAATTGCCCTTAACCGCCTGTTGATAACTTATTCGGCCAACCGCGTGATGCTCGACGTGCGCCCGCTCTTCTCAACCCCGGCAAATGACCATTTGGGCTTGGCCCACGCCCAGCAAGAAAAGCCGAAACTCCCGCTACACGTGCTTTCCACGGCAAATTTTCCTGTCATTCGCTTTATTGGCCATATTGACAAAACAATTAATAACGACTACTTCACCGCCTGGAAAACCCGCCTAAAGCTGTGGATAAGTCAGGGGAAAACCCCTTTCTTATTTGTGCATACTGCGGATAACCGCGAGTCTCCCCACATGGCCCGCTTACTCTATAACGCACTAGGAGAAGTGACGCCATTACCCGCTCTTGGCCCCTTTGCGGGTGAAAAGCAAAGCCAACTGTTTTAACCCACCTTTTTAGGCCAGCTAACTGGCATGCTTGCGGTCGATCAGATAAATTGCGCTTACTTTCGGAAAAGTACGCAGGCAATGGCGCAATTTTCCGAAAACTAGCGTGTTCAACACGCAGTGATTTACACAACAATCGACTTAATGGGTGATGTATGGCGAAGCTTGCGCATGCGCAGTGGTCATCGCGAATGACCTTTGTGCTGGCCGCCGCTGGTTCGGCGGTGGGTCTAGGGAATATCTGGAAATTTCCGTATATGGTGGGTGAAAGCGGCGGCGCTGCTTTCGTATTTGTGTATTTGCTCTGTATCGCGCTGATCGGCTTGCCCATTCTTGTCTCTGAGTGGCTATTGGGACGGCGCGGCCAGAAGAACCCCGCCAGCACCATGTCAGAACTGGCGCGCACGGCGAAAAAGCCCAAAGCCTGGGCCATCGTGGGCATTAGCGGCATTGTCGGGGCCTTCTTGATTTTATCGTTTTACAGCGTGATTGGCGGCTGGTCGCTCTACTACACCGTCAACTCGGTGAGCGGTGCTTTTAGCGGTCAAGATGCCGATGGCATTGGCGCGCTATTTAATGGCATGTTGAGTAACCCTGGGTTGCTGCTGCTGGGCCACTCCGTGTTTATGCTGCTGGTCATTGGGATTGTCGCCCGCGGCGTTACCAAAGGCCTTGAAGGCGCTGTACGCATTCTGATGCCAGTCCTCGCACTACTGCTGGTCGTGCTGATCGGTTATGGCATGACAACCGGCCACTTTGGCGAGGCGTTGACGTATATGTTCAACCCGGACTGGAGCAAGCTCACAGCAGAAACCGTGCTAGCCGCCTTGGGCCACGCCTTCTTCACCCTCTCACTGGGTATGGGCATCATGATGGCTTACGGCTCTTATTTGGACAAAGAGATCGATCTGCTGCAAACCGCCCGCACGGTCATCATCATGGATACCGTCATCGCTTTAGGCGCGGGTTTAGCTATATTCCCGATCGTGTTTGCTAATAATCTGGATGTCGCTTCGGGCCCAGGGCTGATTTTCGTCACCCTACCACTGGCCTTTGGCAATATTGATGGTGGTTTACTTTTAGGTTTGATGTTCTTTCTGCTGCTGACGTTTGCGGCATTAACATCGGCCATTTCACTGCTTGAGCCCGTGGTGGAATTCATTGAAGAGCGCACGCCGCTAGGCCGCGTCATGGCTACCGTTGTGGCCGGTGTGGGTGCTTGGTTACTGGGTATTGCAGCGCTGCTGTCATTTAACGTGTGGAGCGAACCGCTGCTGTTTGGACTGGGCGTGTTTGACCTGCTGGATACGCTGACCAGCAAAATAATGCTGCCGCTGACGGGGCTGGGTGCGATCCTATTCACCGCTTGGTGCCTGGAGCGCAGCAGTGTGGAAGACGAACTGGGTCTTTCAGCGACCGGCAAGAGCGTATGGAACATCATCGCGCGCTATGTAGCGCCCGCTGGCGTTATTGCCGTGTTCGTAACAGGGCTAATCTAAGCTGAGCCGCCAAGGCCCTGCTAACCGGCAGGGCAGCGTGGTTCTGCGCAGATAATAGTTGCGCCCCTAACCTCTTGGCACCCTAAAACTTAGTGCAATTCGCTCTCTTGCCGATCTTCATCAGGCAAGGGGGCGATATCCCGCGATAACTTTTGAAACTCACGATGAAGCTCAATACCCCGCCGCGCTCTTAAGCTGCGTTGGGCAGCGCTGCGCTGGCGCTGGGCATGCTCATCGACTTCCATACTCATAAAGATGTCGAGCAATTCGCTTTTAACCGAGGTGATTCGTTCGACGTTTCTCATAATCGACGTTCCTCCAGATGAATATGCCTTCGTCCACCTGCATCCGTGACGACTGTGATGATGCAGTGCGGCACTTCAATTATTACTATAACCTACTTGACAAAATGATGACCAATCTTAAAAAAACTGACTAACGACCTTAAACGCTGTTGGATCGCTGCCTAATAGTTTGTGGCCCTATGGGCTCATTGAGGCATACTGTCCTTATCGCATTGAAGCAATACGAAGCATCACAGTGAGCAGATAGGCAGAAACGGTCGTTTAAAACGACTGTATATTGGCGTACTGTTAACTACCTGTTGGTTGAGCACCCAAGGAGCTGAACGTGAGTCGCGCCCTGTTCGATGAAATGAGACGCCGCATGGAGCACTTTCGACGCTCCGAGCAAAAAGTGGCGCGGTTTGTACTGCGCAACCCCGAAGAGGTCATCCACATGCGCATTGTGGATCTGGCCACCGAAGCCACCGTTAGCGAACCTACCGTGGTGCGCTTTTGTCGTGCGCTGGGGTGCAATGGCTTTCAGGATTTCAAGCTACAGCTGGCGCAAATGCTGGCCAGCGGCAGTCAGTTCGCGCAATTCTCCATGAACGACAGCGACTCGGTCGCTGAATTTTCCCACAGCATCTTCGACTCGACCGTAGGTACACTGCTCTCGGTTCGTGACCGGCTGGATAACGATGCCCTGGGCCGTGCGGTAAACGCCCTGGCGATGGCCAACCGGGTCGAGTTCTATGGCTTTGGGGCTTCCGGCGCAGTGGCCTTTGATGCCCAGCACAAGTTTTTTCGCCTGCAGATCTCCACTTCTGCCTACGCCGACCCGCATATGCAGAATATGTCGGCAGTGACCTTGAACGATGGCGATGTGGTGGTGGCAATTTCACAAACCGGCCGTACCAAAGCGCTAGTCGCCAGCGTACGCCTGGCTCGCGAGGCGGGTGCAACAGTCATTGGCCTGTGCCCCAGCGGCTCGCCACTCGCCGAAGAGGTCAGCCTGCCGCTGTATATCGATGTCCATGAAGACACCGAAATCTACACCCCGCTTAGCTCGCGCATTGCCCATCTGGTGCTGATTGACGTACTCGCCGTGGGAGTGGCCAAAACCCGCGGGCCGAAACTCGCCGAACAGCTCAAAGCAGTTAAAAAGAGCCTGAATACGCTGCGTTTCCCAGAAGAATAATTAGCTTCTTAGCGCTGCCATAACTATAAGCCTCGGTGCCGAGGACAGGCTTACGCGAGGGCGCTGTTAGAAAGTTTTTAAAGGTAGCAGTTGCGAATAACTGCAATCACTACACCTGTATACACAGCCAGTTCGCTGGCTGTGCTAGACTAGCCGCCTATTTTTTGATCCGGCAGCGGCTACTATGGACGACGTCACGGCGATTCTCGATCAGCTCAACTCCGCCCAGCGCGAAGCAGTGAGCGCCCCTCAAGGTAATCTGTTGGTGCTCGCAGGCGCAGGCTCCGGTAAAACCCGCGTGCTGGTGCATCGCATCGCCTGGCTGATGCAGGCCGAAGGGCTGTCCCCTTATGCCCTGCTGGCAGTGACCTTTACCAATAAAGCCGCCAAAGAGATGCGCACCCGCCTTGAGGCACTGCTGAGCATCTCGATGCGCCATGTGTGGGTAGGCACCTTTCACTCCATCGCCCACCGCCTGCTGCGCACCCATTGGCAGGACGCCAAGCTGCCACAACACTTCCAGATTATCGATTCTGACGATCAGCTACGCCTGGTCAAACGGTTGCTGAAAGATTACTCCATCGACGATGAACGCTTCCCACCCCGCCAAGTGCAGCACTTTATCTCCGGCTGCAAAGAGGAGGGGCTGCGCCCGCACCAGGTCAATGTGGATGGCGATGCCTACATGGGCCAGATGGTTGAGCTCTACGAGCGCTACCAGCTCACCTGCGAGCGCGGCGGCCTGGTCGATTTCGGCGAGCTGCTGCTGCGAAGCCTGGAGCTACTACGCGACAACCCGGCGCTGTTAAACCACTACCAGGAGCGCTTTGGTCACGTCCTGGTGGATGAGTTTCAAGATACCAATACCCTGCAATACGCCTGGCTAAAACTGCTCACCGGTATGAAAACGCCGATGACCGCCGTCGGTGATGACGACCAGTCGATCTACGGCTGGCGCGGTGCCAAGGTGGAGAATATCAGTCGCTTTGAGCAAGAGTTTCCGCAAACCCACACCGTGCGGCTTGAACAGAACTATCGCTCCACCAGCGCCATCCTGGAAGCCGCTAATACGCTGATCAGCCACAACAGCGAGCGAATGGGTAAAAACCTGTGGACTGACGGCATCGAAGGCGAGCCGATCTCAATTTACGCCGGGTTTAACGACCTGGAAGAAGCCCGCTATATCGTCGATACCATTAAGGAGAAGGTTGACGAAGGCTTTAACCGTTGGGATATCGCGATTCTTTACCGCTCAAACGCCCAGTCGCGGCTGCTGGAAGAGACGCTGATTCGCCAAGGCATGCCCTACCGTATTTACGGCGGCCACCGCTTCTACGAGCGCCTGGAAATCAAGAATGCCCTGGCCTACCTTCGCCTGATGCTCAACCGCGACGACGATGCCTCGCTGGAGCGGGTGATTAACGTACCCACCCGCGGCATCGGCACGCGCACGGTCGAGATTGTCCGCCTGCGCGCTCGGGAACAAAGTATCCCTCTCTGGCAAGCGCTCCACGATGCGATTAACGACGGCACCTTGAAAGGCCGCGCGGCCAATGCCGTGCAAACCTTCGCCAACCTGATCGAGCAGCTCGATAACGATGCCTCTGGCATGGCGCTGCATGAAATTATCGATCACGTCACGATACACACGGGCCTGATAGAGCATCACAAAAGTGAGCGCGGCGAGAAAGGCCAAGCGCGGGTCGAGAACCTGGAAGAGTTGGTTACCGCTGCCCGTGCCTTTACCCAAGGCGATGTCTTTGAAGCGCCTGAAGCGGGCGAAGGCATGGCGGCACTGGAAGCATTTCTCTCAGAGGCCGCTCTTAACGCAGGCGACCACGAAGCCGAAGAGTTTGAGGACAGCGTACAGCTGATGACGCTGCACTCCGCCAAAGGCCTGGAGTTCCCCGTAGTATTTATTGCCGGTGTCGAGGAGGGGCTGTTTCCACACAAGATGTCCCTGGAAGAGCCGGGTAGGCTCGAAGAGGAGCGCCGGCTCTGTTACGTCGGCGTCACACGCGCTATGCAGAAGCTCTACCTCACACACGCCGAAACCCGCCGCCTGCACGGCAAAGAAGTGTTTCCACGTCCATCACGCTTTTTGCGCGAGCTACCGCCACACCTACTCGAAGAAGTTCGCCTGCGCGGGCATATTTCCCGCCCGGTGACGGCATCGCGCACTTCCTTTGCTCAGCAAAGCGTCGAAAGCGACGGCGACATACCCAGCCTGCACGTCGGCCAGGGGGTTGAGCACCCGGTATTCGGCGAAGGGATTATCCTTAACGCGGAAGGCGAAGGCGCGCGTGCCCGGGTTCAGGTCAGCTTTGAAGGCGAAGGCGTCAAATGGTTAGTCCTCGGCTTTGCCAAGTTGACGCCGCTTTAAGCCCAACGCTGTCACTCAACAGGTAGACGATCATGAAACAACGCTTAAAACGCCTATTCCCCGAAGTTAGTAACGGCTGGCAGACACTCAGCGGTTACCAGCGTTTTGAACGCTTGGTATCGATGGTTCTGACGCTCGCCATTGGCGGCGCTGTGCTCGTCGCCATGTATTATCTGGTCATTCATGTGGTGCAACTGCTGTTTATTCAAAGCCGCGACCCGTTTGACTACCGGGTGTTTCAAGCATTATTCGACATGATTCTTACCGTCTTGATTGCCATGGAGTTCAACAACTCCATCATCCGCACGATGACCAGTGGTAAAGGTTTCATTCACGTTGAGATCGTCGTACTCATTGCCATTATGGCGCTGGTGCGTAAGTTTATGGTGTTGGATATGGAAGTCATCGACCCCTGGCAAATTGGCGCGCTTTCGATGGCGGTCTTAGCGTTAGGCGGCTGCTATTGGCTGGTACGCCATGGCAACAGCATGAAAGACGCAGCAGATGATTAATCAAGCTTGCGGGCTAAATTCGCTATACAGCATACTAACTAGCGAATACCGCGCACTCAGCGCCTTATAACAACAGTACGTTTAACTCTGGAGTTTCGCTCACTATGCAACGCCGTAACTTTCTCAAATCCGTCGGCCTGGGTGCCGCCGGTGTCGCTGCTGCCCCTTTTGTCACCACCTCTAGCGCGCGCGCTCAAGAGACCTATACCTGGGACATGGTCACCTCGTGGCCAAAAAACTTTCCCGCCCTGGGCACCGGTGCGAATGATTTCGCCCGCCGGGTAGAGCAGCTCTCCAATGGCCGCATGCAGATTCGCGTCCACGGTGCGGGTGAATTGGTTCCCGCCCTGGAAGTGTTCGACGCCGTGGCTGCTGGCACCGCTGAAATGGGCCACTCTGCCTCTTACTACTGGCGCGGCAAAGTGGCTGCCTCGCAGTTCTTTACCGCCGTGCCGTTCGGCATGACCACCACCGAAATGAACGCCTGGTTGTACCATGGCGGTGGCCAGGAGCTGTGGGATGAGATCTACGCCAATCACAACCTGAAACCGTTTGCCGTCGGCAACACCGGCACCCAGATGGCAGGCTGGTTCAAGAAAGAGATCAACTCGCTAGACGATATGCAGGGGCTAAAACTTCGCCTGCCAGGCCTAGCCGGCGAGGCGATGAACGGCATTGGCGTCAGCACCGTGAATATGCCGGGCTCGGAAATTTTCACCTCGCTGCAAACCGGCGCACTGGATGCCGCTGACTGGGTGGGGCCGTATAACGATATGGCATTCGGCCTGCATCAGGTGGCTGACTACTACTACACCTCGGCGTGGAACGAGCCCTCTGCGGTACTGGAAGGGACGATCAACCTGGATGCCTGGAACTCGCTGCCGGAAGACCTGCAGGACGTGATCCGCGAAGCGGCGCGGGCGTCTAACCTGGCCATGATCAGCGAATTTGCCTTCCGCAACGCGCAAGCACTGGAAACACTGGTCGATGAACATGGCGTTCAGCTACGTACTTTCCCTGACGACGTAATGGCAGCGCTTCACACCTCTTCACTGGAAGCCATCCAGCGCCAGGTCGACAGCGACGAAGAGTCTCGCCGTGTTTACGAGTCTTATTCAGCTTTCCAGAAGCTGCTGCGCCCGTTCAGCGATGTGGGTGAATACGCCTACCTCAAGAACCGCGATAACGTCGACGGTTAATGAGCCGCTAGACAAATAAACGATAAGCACGACAAAAGGGCGCCCTAAGCGCCCTTTTGCTATTTCAAGTTGAAGTGAGCTAGTCGCTATGTACTGCTCGGATGCGCCCATTATCGTCCAGCGCAACCATCACAAAGCGCGCCTCGGTAACTTTTTGGCGCTCCTCTATGCGTTGCCCATGGGGAGGACGCACCCAGACCTCCACATCAATCTTGATCGAGCTATGACCAATTTCTTGCACCTGGGTGTAAACGCTGACCATTGAGCCAACGCGCACCGGGCTTAAAAAGTCCATGGCTTCAATCGCCACGGTCGCCGTGCGACCACCCGCTTCACGACCGGCCGCCAGCTCAGCCGCCTGGTCCATTTGATTGACCAGCCATCCACCGGGTATATCACCATAAAAATTGGTATCTTGGCGGGAAGCCAGTAGTTTTAAAGTAAGCTGCCCTTGAGGGGCCGGTACGTCATCCAAATCGGTTTCCAGAAGAGTCATGAGTTAGTCGCTTAGTCAGTTTATTGTTGTAAACGTTGCAGAGTGGCACGTTGTTTATGCGTGTTGCTGCATCGCAACACAAAGGAATGAATTTAGTTAACCATAAGAGGACGCTCGTTTGAATACTCGTTTGACGACTCTTTGCATTAATCGGAGGTTAACTTCCGCCGTCCGTCGCACCGTATTGAGCGGAGTGGCGTTTATACTGATGCTGATAACGCCCCTGACCTGGGGGCAGCAGCCAACAGTTATTAGCGGCACCTTGGGCGCGGTGGGCTCCGACACTATGGCGGGGCTAATGCTGCGCTGGGGTGAAACCCTCACCACCCGCTATCCTGACGTAAAGCTGCAGTTTCAAGCAAGTGGTTCAGCCAGTGCGCCCACGGCGCTGATGGCTGGCACCACCCGGCTTGGCCCGATGTCTCGTCCGATGACCAGCGAAGAGCGTGATAACTTTATTGAGCGCTATGGCTATCCACCGCTGGAATTAAAAGTCGCCCGTGACGCACTGATTGTAGTCGTACACCGCCATAACCCCTTGCGCGCTCTGACCCGCCAGCAGGTTGATGCGATCTTCTCAACCTCGCTGGCCTGCGGTGGCGAAACACCGATCAGGCGCTGGGAGCAGCTATCGGCAACCCGTGACTGGTCGTTTGGTAGCATTGCGCTGCATGGGCGTAACCTTGCCTCGGGTACCCATGGGCTATTTCAACAGCGTGCGTTATGTGGCGGTCTTTTTCGTAACGACATTAGTGAGCACCCCGGCTCATCGGCGGTGGTCGCGGCCGTTGGCGAATCTGCCAATGCGATGGGCTATGCGGGATTTAACCACCTCACCCCAGCCGTGCATGCATTGAGCCTGTATAACGATGATGGCATTGCGATACCGCCCGATGAAGCGGCGATACAGAGCGGTGACTACCCGCTGTCGCGCTATCTTTACCTCTATGTGAACCTACCGCCGGGGGAGAACTTACCCCCCGCCGAGCAGGCACTGCTCAAGTTGATTATGTCCGATGAGGGCCAGCAGATTGCGCGCGCATCCGGCTTTGTACCATTAACCTCCAGTGTCCTTAGTGCACAACAGAGGTGGTAAATCACTGTCATCTAACTGACACATAATTGTCTTAGGGTAGGGATCCTGTCTATGCACTGTTTTTCACCACATTCTGGTTTTTCACTACCTATTGGTCAGCGCTATGATCACCTCGGTTTTGCCATGATATCCACATGACCCTACCTCGGTTAACCTCTTCTCGACAGCCACTTAGGCTACTGCAAGACCGCATGGCCACCGGTTTAATCACCGCTGGCGGCATAGGCGTGCTGCTGGCAATTCTGGCTATCGGTGTCTTTTTGGTGTGGGAAACTCTGCCGCTGCTGGCGATTGGCGATACCTTAGCGCTGGCTAAGCTTTCTCCCCTGGCGTGGGGCACGCTCAAAGCCGCCCTAGCCGCACTGCTGTTCGCCATTCCCGTGGCCTTGGGGGCCGCCATCTACTCCGCGCTGTTTATGTCAGCGCGCCTGCGCTCGCGGATCAAGCCCGCGCTCGAAATGATGGAGGCGATCCCCGGTGTGGTGGTGGGCTTTATTGCCGGCCTTATTTTGGCACCTTGGGTAGAACGCCATCTCGCCAGCGCTTTGGTGCTGATCATTTGGCTGCCGCTTAGCGCAGCGCTTGCCGGCTTACTCTGGCAGTGGGCCAAAACACGCCTACGCCGCCGCTTACCGCTCTCCTGGGCGGGCCTCTGGCTCGTTCCCTGGCTCGCTGTAATGGTGGCGATAGCACTATGGCTCGCGCCCTGGATGGAGCAGCAGTGGTTAGGCGGTGATTTACGCCAGCTACTCGACCAGCGCTATGGCATGGATTACGCCACCCGTAACGCACTGATTGTCGGCATTGCCATGGGCTTTGCCGTTATTCCCAGCATATATTCACTGGCAGAAGACGCGCTCGCCGATGTGCCCGCTAGCTTAATCGAGGGCGCCCAGGCGATGGGGGCCAGCCGCTGGCAGGCGCTATGGAAAGTGGCGCTGGTGGCAGCGGGCCCAGGTATCTTCTCGGCGATAATGATCGGTGCGGGCCGGGCGGTTGGCGAAACCATGATAGTGCTTATGGCCAGCGGTAATACGGCTCTGTTTAGCGCCAGCCCCTTTGAAGGCATGCGCTCCATGGCCGCGGCTATCGCCATTGAGCTACCTGAAGCGTCACCCGGTGGCCAAACCTACCATCTGCTGATCTTGGCTGCACTGGTGCTGTTTATCTTCACGTTTCTGGTCAACACCCTTGCCGAGGTCGTCCGCCAGCGTTTACGCCGCCGCTTCCGCCAGATGGGGGGCACATGATGAACTCTGCGACCCACACCGCCTCTCGCCGCCGGCGCTTTAGCCGGGTAAATGATGTATGGCCCTGGCTTTGCGCAGCCAGCGTAGCGCTCTCCCTGCTGATGCTGGGCGCCTTACTCGCGCTACTGCTGGTACGCGGGCTAGGGCACTTTTGGCCCGCTACGCTGGAAGAGGTCACCCTTGACTCGGGTGAAACCTTTGCTGGTCAAGCTGTGCGCGAAGTCGCGCTACCCCAGCGAGCTGGGGATGAACGCCTCTACTTTACCGGCAACCAGGATATAGAGGGCGTTCGCTGGCGCTGGGTGGCGATTGATGAAATTGCCGAGCGCGCCCAGCCAGACGATTTGATTCGTCTTGATCGCAGCCCCTGGGGTGACTTTATTGGCCGCTTGGTGGCCATTGAGCAGCATGATCAACGCTGGGAGGGAGACGCTGCCTGGCAGCGATTAAACGCTTTATTGGCACTTCCCGCCAGCCAACGCCAGGATAGCCAACTGCTGCTTACCACCGTGGACGGCCAAACCCTGCGCCAACCGCTGGCCAGCGTGGCGAACGCTCAGGCTCCCAATGCCATGAGCGTGTGGCAGAAAACGCTCGCCTGGGGGGATGCGGTTTGGCGGTTTCTGAGTGAGGGCCCACGGGCCGCCAATACCGACGGTGGCGTCTGGCCCGCGATATTTGGCACGGTGCTGATGGTGATTTTAATGTCGGTGATGGTGACCCCGTTTGGGGTGCTGGCCGCTATTTATCTCAATGAAATCGCTCACCAGGGGCGGCTGACCCGGCTGGTACGTATTGGTGTGCGCAACCTAGCGGGCGTTCCGTCGATTGTGTATGGCGTATTTGGCTTGGGGGTGTTTGTTTACGGCATCGGCGGCTCGCTGGATGAGTGGTTTTTCAGCGATACCCTACCTTCGCCCACCTTTGGCACCGGCGGCCTGTTATGGGCGTCGCTCACCCTGGCACTGCTGACCCTACCAGTGGTGATTGTGGCAACAGAAGAGGGGTTAGCGCGGATTCCCGAGGCGCAGCGGGAAGGCGCCGTGGCGCTCGGCGCTACGCGCTTAGAGATGCTCACCCGCATTGTGCTGCCCATGGCAGCCCCTGCCATGCTGACAGGTATCATTCTAGCAGTAGCTCGCGCGGCCGGCGAAGTGGCGCCGCTAATGCTGGTTGGCGTCGCTAAGCTGGCGCCTCAAATGCCCATCGATGGTGAGTTTCCTTACCTACATTTAGAGCGCAAGTTCATGCACCTTGGCTATCATTTATTTGATACCGCCTTTCACGGCGAAGATGTGCAGGCAGCCATACCGCTGGTTTACGCCACGGCGCTACTTTTAGTGTTAATTGTGCTGGTGCTTAACCTAACTGCCATATTTCTGCGTCATTATCTTAGGCGTCAACGGGGAAACGAATGCTAGCGTCATTACATTCAGCCAATACCTCTCAGGCACCAGTGGCGCACTTTTCGTCCGAGCACAGCTGCCTGAGTATCGATCACTTTAGCCTCGCCTACGCGGGGAAAGAGGCGTTGCGCGAGTTAACCCTCAGCGTTCCCCGGCATCGTGTAACGGCCTTTATCGGCCCGTCAGGTTGCGGTAAGTCGACGTTGTTACGGGCAATTAACCGTTTGCACGATCTTAATGAGTCAGTCACCCACAGCGGCCAAATCACGCTGGAAGGGCAGGATATTCATGACCCGCAAATGAATGTGACTGAGCTGCGGCGGCGTGTCGGGATGGTGTTTCAAACGCCCAATCCCTTCCCCATGTCGATCTATGAAAACGTGGCCTTTGGGCTACGACTGCAACAGCGCATGCCCAAGCGCAAAAGGGACGACATTATTGAGTGGGCGCTAACTTCCGCCGCTCTGTGGGATGAAGTGAAAGACCGCCTACACCGTTCCGCTTGGCAGCTTTCCGGTGGCCAGCAGCAGCGTCTGGTGATCGCCCGTACCTTAGCAGTACAGCCCGACGTGCTGCTGCTTGATGAGCCAGCATCAGCTCTAGACCCAATTTCAACCCTCAAAATTGAGGAGTTGATCCGTAACCTCAAGTCGGAGCTGACGCTGATCCTGGTCACCCACAATATGCAACAAGCGGCGCGCGTATCGGATTACACCGCCTTTTTGCATCAAGGGGAGCTGGTTGAATACGGCCCTACCGATCAGGTCTTCACCAACCCCCGTTTGCAACGCACTGAAAACTACATCACCGGCCGTATCACCTAGGCCTTAGCAACTGAACCGTCAGGAGTGCTCCATGGATATTACTAGCGACTCTCACAGCCAGCATATCTCTCGCCAGTTCAACCAGGAGCTGGAAGAGCTGAAAACCCACCTGATGGCCATGGGCGGTCTGGTGGAAAAACAAGTGCAGGACGCTGTCTTTGCCCTACTGGAAGGAGACACCCGATTAGCCGAGCAGGTGCGTGACAATGACCGCCAAGTCAACGACCTGCAGCTGCAAATCGACGACGAATGCACCCGCGTACTGGCGCGCCGCCAGCCTGCTGCTTCCGATTTGCGTCTGGTGCTGGCCGTCATCCGCGCCACCTCAGACTTAGAGCGCATTGGTGATGAAGCCAGTAAAATCGCCCGCAACGCCCTGCTCCTGAGCGAAAGTTCTAGCACCATTCGTGGCCTGGTGGAGGTGCGTCACATTAGCGAGCACGTACGTAAAATGCTGCGCGATGCGCTCACCGCCTTTGCCCGCTTTGATACCGACCTGGCTATGCAGGTCGTACGCGAAGACGAACTGGTGGATGACGAGTACAGCAGCGCTATGCGCTCATTAATGACCTTTATGATGGAAGACTCACGCTCTATTACGTCAGTACTCAGCATCATGTGGGTACTGCGCGCGCTAGAGCGGGTAGGCGACCACGCCGATAACCTTGCTGAGTACGTGGTCTATCTCGTCAAAGGTTTGGATATTCGCCATAGCGACACCGATGAACTGGAACCACAGGTGCCAAAAAAGTCTTGACCTGATGGGGCTTTCCTCCTGCAATACGTCCAGGCTGCCACGCAGCCTGGACGTTGGAATCACGAGGAGCTCACCTAAATGCTGGATGCTGTCACTGCGCTTAGCCGAGGTACACGCTGTGTGTATCAACCGGGTATGCGCCGCTATGTTTTTCTGCCTATTCTGGTCAACCTGATTGTCTACGTGAGCATGTTCAGCTTTGTGCTCAACCGTTTTGATGGCTGGCTCGCCCATTGGATGGGCATGGTACCCGCTTGGCTTGACTGGTTATCCTGGCTTATCTGGCCCCTGTTTGTGATTAGCCTGTTGGTGGTGGTGTTTTTTACCTTCACGCTGGTTACCAGCTTGATTGCAGCCCCTTTTTACGGCTTTTTAGCCGCCAAAGTTGAAATCCAAGCCACTGGCCGCGAACCCATTGATGACCGAAACCTGACCAAAACAGCCATCGATGCTGTGGGACGCGAGTTTGTTAAGCTCGCCTATATTCTGCCTCGTGCCGCAGGCCTATTTGTGCTTAGCTGGATTCCAGGCGTCAATATAGTTGCTCCGCTACTCTGGGCACTGTTTTCTGCCTGGGTGATGGCAATCACTTATCTAGACTACCCAATGGATAACAACAAAGTAACGTTTGCCGATATGCGCCAACGGCTCTCTAAGCGCTGGTGGCAAAGCCTCACCTTTGGGGGGTTAGTGACCTTAATTACCTGGATTCCGCTGGCCAACCTGTTTTTGATTCCCGGCGCCGTTGCGGGTGCCGTACTGCTGTGGGATGACCATTATAGAGACGTACGTAGCGACAAACGTGGCGATGCACGTGGCATTACACCGCAGTAGGCGCCTATTACCCAGGCTACGTCACTTTGCTACCTTTATGTTTTGTTCGTCTATCCTGGGCTCAATCAACAACAAAGGAATCACCGCATGATAAAACCGATGGCTTGGCTGGGTGGCGTACTCTTGATTGGCGCTATGTCTATTTCGATGACATCTATGGCGTTAGCCCACGACGTAAAAACAGAGACTCTTCGCATTGCGCACCCCTTCGCTACCCCAACCCCACCGGGTGCGGTAAACGGTGCCGCCTACCTTGATATCACCGCCGTTTCAGGCCCCGTCACTCTGGTTGGCGCGAGCAGTCCTGCGAGCAGCAACGTTGAGCTGCACGATATGCAAATGGACGGCGATATGATGCAGATGCGGCATGTGGACGAGATTCGTGTCGAGGCAGGGGAGACTTATACCATGCGCCCTGGTGGCGGCTTTCACTTAATGCTGATTGGCTTAACCGAGCCGCTGAAGGAGGGTGAGCGGTTTCCCCTCACGCTCACCTTCGCTGAACAAGGTGACGTAGACATCGAGGTCTGGATACAGAGCGCCCAAGACGGTAGCGAAGCTGCTGATGGGCATCACCACTGATGTCGTTGGCTTTTAACACATAGCAAAAACCCCACCGAAGCGGGGTTTTTAGCGAGTAACGCTTACATTAGCAGTTACACTTATCCTATTATTTACCAGTCGGTGCTATCACCTTCATCCCGGTTGAGTTCTCCAGGGGTGTAACCCTCTTGGCGAGAAGTAGGCCCTTTTTCAGCCGTAGAAGGACGGCTACTGGAAGGCGAAAAGTCCAAGCTATCAGCTTCGTCACGGTTCAAGTCGCCCGCAGAGACATGAGATGGTTTGGAAGCTGCATGCGACTCAGGTTTGTTAATGACATCCTGACCAGCGGTGCGGTCTTGGTTCAGTTCAATAGATGAGTGCGCCATCGCCATGGGGCTCGCGACCAAACCAAAAGCAATACCTACTATGGCGACTTTTTGGCTCATTTCTTTTAACAGCAAGATGTTCTCCTCATTATCCATGGATTCCGTTCATCGATGATTAGAACGGCTATTACGCTTTGCGTTGCATATTAGGCGTCAAAAAAGTTAGCTCACCCTTTACGGTCAAAATGATTGTGAGACCGGATGCCTGAGACATAACCCACCGGCAGGCTGATGATGGGCAGTGTATAAATAGCGACGCAATGAAATTAGGCTCCGCTAGAAAGCCGTACCTTAAACTAAAACAAGAATAGTGTGGGAGAGGTGTTGGATGCCACAAAAAATCAGACCCCGCATCAGCAGGGTCTAAGGACACAAGACTTTGACAATGACTAGCGCTAGCTTCCTTTCCTTTTGCGGGGCTGCTCCAACCTTGGAATTTAACCCTGACCAACGCTCTGATTGTCGTTTGATTCATTCCTTGAATCGATATGCATCCGTATCGGTGTGACACGCTTTCGCGTGTTTAGCTCACGTGTTAATCGTAATATATTTCTTCAGAATTGCAAATTTTTGTTACCAAACGTTTCCATCACCTACGTCTTGGGTCAAATCTTTTGCTGTGTACTCCGCTTGAGCGCTAGTGTGATGCGACTCTGCCTTGATGACTCGAGGGCGGTCGCCTTCGTCATACATCAAATCAGAGGGGCTAAATTTAGCCTGACCCGAGGTATGATGTGATTGAGCTTGAATAGGCTCATCGTCAACGGTCAAATCTTGATTTGCTTCGATGGACATATGGGCAAAGGCAAGCGGGCTTGCCAGCAAACCAAAAGAGAGACCTACGACGGCTGCTTTTTTAACAAAATCGTTAAACATACTATTTACTCCTGGTGACCGTTTGATACCGCTGAAGTGAAGTGAGAAGGGCTCTCTGGCCAGATCTCACTGCGGCTAGCTTCACTACCTCTAGAGAGCATATGTAATGCCAACTCTCTTATAAAAATAAAATAATTATATAAATCAATAATTTAAAATAAATACATTGTGCACAATTATACACCGCTAAAAACAAAAGCACGCTAATTACATGTGCACTAATGACACATGCGCAAAACTGTCTGTGCCTTTATGACACACTCAGCAAAATAAAAGGCTCGATGCCAACAAAGCGCTACGGCATCAATTCATAAAAAACAAGACATGGCATTGGATAGAGAGGCGCAAAGAAAGATCGGCGGAAAAGATAGGGGAGAAAGTAGCGGGGGGATAAGCGAGATAAAAAGTAGGCAGCAAAAATTAGGCCCCGCATTGCGGAGCCCGATATCAGAATTGGCTATAGGTAATAACTAACGCTAGCTTCCACTCCTTGTGCGGGGCTCCAACCTTGGAATTAACCCTGACTAGTGTTCTGATTGCCTACTGATTCATCCGTGAATCTTAAAAGCATTCTTGCTTTTGTAACATCCTGTTAATCGCTTATTCATTCTCTGAAAAAGCTTTTAATGATATCTAAAAGGTCATTGATAATTAGCTACCGCCATTTTCTTCTACAAGCTCATCCTTGTCATACTCAGCATCGTCTGAGTGACTGCTTGATTGCGGATCCATGTCGCTGGCACCATCACCTTCGTCATGGGTTAAATCGTCAGTCATGTCTGTTGTATCACTGCCAGTTGAACTACCGGTACCTTGGGAATCCATCGGTTGCTCGTCAGCGGTAATACCTTGGTTTTCGTCAATCGCCGAATTTTCATCGGTTTGTGCAAAAGCTAATGGGCTTGCCATCAGACCAAAAGATACACCTAAAATGCCAGCTTTCTTGAGAAAATCCTTGGACGTCATATCCTACCTCCGATCGCTGTTTAGTACCGCTTAATGAAGAAAGAAAGGCTTACTGAGAAGCCAGCAATTCCTGCGGTCATCTTCCTTCAATCTGTACTCTGCAGAAGGCATGCCAAAAAACTTAAGCATATAAATAAAAACAACAAAATCAGTCTCTTAATTAAAAATAAGTTATGCCAAAAAGGCATCGACTGAGTCACGACACAACGCTTTAAGCTGTGTAAAAATGGCACATGGGTAAAGCTTTACCAACCTTGCATGCCAATATTGCACATTGCTACAAATATTATGCGATGGGATGACTTGCTAAATTAAACAAGACGCGAGGGGGGGAAGGCGCAGCGAAACAACGCACCCTTGCCGGGAAGGGACTCAATTTGTAGTTGCGCATCGTGGCGCAACAGCACGTGCTTAACGATCGCCAAGCCTAAACCTGTGCCGCCAGTCGCAGTGCTGCGCCCCTTATCAACACGGTAAAAGCGTTCTGTTAGTCGGGGAATATGAACGGGATCAATCCCTTCACCGTTATCTTCCACATCGATATAGCCGCCACCAGTAGCACTAGCTTTCCAGCGCAGGGTGATTTGGCTGCCAGCAGGCGTGTAGCGAACCGCATTAAAGGCAAGGTTAGAGACGGCGCTGCGAATCTCCTGTTCACTGCCTAACAGTCGGGCATCGCTCTCAAGGGCGACGGTGATGGTATGACGTTGATGCGATAGGGCCAGCGCATCATCACAAACGCTTTGCAGTAAAGGCTCGAGTGACAGTGGATGATGATCTTGGCCGCCCTGGTCAATTTCCAAACGCGAGAGCAGCAATAAATCGTTGACCAGATTCTGCATCCGCTGGGTCTGTTCCTGCATTTGCTGAATACTACGTCCCAAGCGCGGCGGAAGCTGGTCGGAGATATCACTGTAGGTTTCCAAATAGCCGGAGAGAACGGTCAGCGGCGTACGTAACTCATGGGAAACGTTGGCGACAAAGTCGCGCCGCATCTGCTCAAGACGATGCAAGCGGGTGATATCGCGAGCCATCACTAAGCGTTCGTCGTCACCGTAGAGGGTAATTTGATACTGCAGGATTCGCCGTTCATCAATCGGTGAGGTGAGCGTTAACGGCTCACTGTAGTTACGCGAATTAAAATAGCTGATAAAGCCCGGGTCGCGCAGCAGGTTGGTAATGTGTTGACCACGATCATGGGCGGTTTGTAGCCCCAGCATGGCGGTGGCGGCGCTGTTCCACCACTCCAAATCACCGTGGCGATCAAGCATGACCACGCTATCACGCATTGCTTCAGACGACTCTTGAATACGTGCCAAAGTAGCCCGCAGACGGCTTTGGGTGATGCGCTGACTTTTTTGATAGCGGTATAAACGATCGAATAGCTCGCCCCACATCCCGCGAGCGGCAGGCGGTTCATCGTTAGGGTGGAGGGTGAGCCACAAATAGAGTTCGCGTAACTGTCGTAAGTGGTAAAACAAGCATCCCGCAAGCCCTGCTGCAAGCCCCAGCCCAGCCGAGCCCAACAGCCAGCCCAAGCAAGTGCCCAGCGTGGCCAGCCACGCTATTCGCCACAGCTCACGACTCCATAAACGCACATTTACACCCGTGCAGAGAAACGGTAACCGGTACCCCGAACCGTTTGGATCAGGTTTTGATGCACGTCGCCCAGCGCTTTACGCAAGCGGCGGATATGCACATCGACCGTGCGCTCTTCAACGTAAACATTGCCGCCCCACACTTGGTCAAGCAGCTGGCTACGTGTGTAAGCGCGCTCTTGGTGAGTCATAAAAAACTGCAGCAAACGGTACTCGGTGGGGCCCATTTCCAGCGCTTTGCCGTGGGCACTTACCCGGTGGCTCACCGGATCAAGCAGCAGGCCGTTAATCTCAATCGGGTCTTCAACGCCACGTGGCGTCGCACGGCGCAGCACCGCTTTTAGCCGTGCCACCAATTCCCGGGGTGAAAAAGGCTTGGTGATATAGTCATCGGCACCGGCTTCAAGCCCTTGAATTTTATTATCCTCTTCGCCTTTCGCGGTGAGCATAATAATCGGGATTTCAGCGGTGGTTTCTTCACGCTTTAGGCGTCTCGCCAGCTCAATACCGCTAGTGCCGGGCATCATCCAGTCCAGCAGCAGTAAATCGGGTTGGTGGTCGACCACCATGGCATGGGCATCCTGGGCGTTATCCGCTTCGAGCACGCGATAGTCAGCCATTTCCAGCGCTACCGCGATCATCTCGCGAATCGACGCCTCATCATCGACAATCAGAACGGTCTTGGCGGTCATACCAGAGCCTCACGGTGTTCAAAGAAACTAGTTCAAAGAAAAACAGTTCAAAGATAAACAGATCAATGACATGTCAGTGACGATAACACCATGACTTGATGACAATTACATGACAATCGCCTCGATCAGCCAGCCGCAGGCCACCAACTTAGCGCGATACCGGCAAAAATCAGCAGTCCCGACCAGTGATTATTGAGAAACGCCTGGAAGCAGGCATCCCGCTCCTGGTCGCGAATTAAGCGCTGCTGATGCAGAAAAGTCGCTGCCATTGCCGCTAGCCCTAACCAGAAGAAACCACCTAAACCAACCCACCAGCCTACCCAAGCCAGCAACCCCAGGGTGGCTAGCTGGAGTAAGCCGATAATCAAACGATCCGCATTTCCAAACAGCACGGCCGTCGATTTAATGCCAATTTTTAAATCGTCGTCGCGATCGACCATGGCGTACTGGGTATCGTAGGCCACTGTCCAGCACACATTAGCGCAGAATAGCAGCCATGCTTCCAGCGGCACGTGGCCGAGCACGGCGCCAAAAGCCATCGGAATTGCCCAGGAAAAAGCCGCGCCCAGCACCACCTGAGGAAAGTGGGTATAGCGCTTCATAAACGGATAAATAATCGCCAGCAGCACCCCGCCCAGCGAGAGCAGCACCGTAAACCAGTTGGTCAGTAATACCAGAATAAACGCAGCGGCCACCAGGGCGATAAACAGCAGTTGAGCTTCGGTTTCGCTGATACGGCCCGTCGCTAGCGGACGTTGTTTTGTGCGTTTCACATGCCCATCGAAGTGGCGATCCGCATAGTCATTGACCACGCAGCCCGCAGCGCGCATCACATAAACGCCGGCCACAAAAATCAGCAGCACATTTCGCCCTGGTACACCTTCCGCAGCCACCCATAATGCCCACAGCGTCGGCCACATCAAAAGCCATGTGCCTATCGGCCGATTCAAGCGCATCAGCTGTAAAAAATCTGCCACGCGAGCCCATCCCTTCGGCCGCAACAGTGAACGATCCATGCTTACCTCACGAAGAATAAGATGCAGGCGCTAGCCTAGCGCGAAGGCAGGCCAAGATCATCCGCCATCGCCGTCAAAAAATACTCTTGCACTAATAACGACAGACTGCCGTGCTTACAGCCGTGATAAAAAACAGAGCGCCTTCCCCAGGCACAGCCTTCCTGTATGCCGTTGACGCTAGCAAACTGGGGGGAATGCGTCGTTACTTCCAATGGCCCACGCACTAAACCCGGCTGGCGAAATAGCCAACTACCTAGCGAGCGCTCGCCCAGGCACTCTAGCCGTTGGCCCTTTACCTGTGAGAGCGGGGCGACCGAGCGCGCCACCACCCATGGCGTTCCATCTAAGCACAGCGCCACTTCCCGCAGCCAGGCGTAACGCTTGGCACCAATGCCCAGCGCCTGAGCCTCATCCTGGCGCGGCCAACCAACCCCCTGGCGCAACAGTCGTACTCGAAACGGCTTCTCGCCACCTGCGACCATTAAGTGGGCGGTTAACGAGTCGGTGGAGGCAACCCACTGCCACCAGGAAGCACTCATCGCCGGGCGCGCCGCATCAATCGGGCGCCAGCGGGAAAATAGAGGAGTTTGCCGAAAAGCAGCAGCCGTCACCGAGTTCTCCAGGGCAATTAACGGGTTGGCTAGTGTAACATGAGCACTGAAAGGCTTTTGTTTCAGCGACTTTTTTAACGACTCGGTTTAGCGCTTCTTTTTTCGCAACCTTATTTAGCAACTTTTTTGGTGTCTGCATGCCCGCCACCCAAACACAGAAAACCTCTTCGCACTCTGCGCTGGTGATTATTGGCACTGGAATGGCAGGGGTTGGCCTTGCCCGGGCGTTGCGCCGATTGGGCGACCAACGCTCAATCACGCTGGTGAGCGCCGACAGCGGCGATGATTACAGCAAGCCGTTGCTCTCCACCGGCTTCGCCAAGGGCCTGGTGCCCGAACAATTAGCCCAGCGCAGCGCTACTGACCTGGGCGAAGAGCTAAATGCCCAAATGGTTATCCACACCCAGGTAACCGCACTGGATGTGGATAACCAAACAATTCTGCTCGAAGGCGGCATGGTGCTCGGCTACGACACACTGGTACTGGCCACTGGCGCTGCACCACGGGTGCCCTTCAGCATTGAACCCAGCGTAGCCCCACGCTGCTTTACCATTAACGACCTGGATGACTACCGCCGCTTTCACACGGCGCTAGGCCAGGGCCCTGCACGGGTGGCGATTGTTGGCGCGGGGCTGGTCGGCTGTGAATTTGCCAACGACCTCCACGCTGGCGGCCATCGTGTCAGCCTCATTGCCCCAGAAGGAACCCTACTTCCTCGCTTGCTGCCACCGCCCTTAGGGAACGCCCTAGGCGATGCCTTTAGCGAAGCAGGTATCCATCTTCACCTTGCACGTTCGATTGATTCGATAGCGGCCGAAAGCGGCGAAGATATCGTATTACGTCTGGATAACGGCGACGCTGTCAGCGCTGATCTCGTGTTGATGGCAACCGGCCTTGTACCTCGCACAGCACTTGCCGAATCGGCTGGTTTAAACGTATCACCTGGCGGTATAGTCGTTGACCGCCAGTTGCGTACATCGCACCCCAATATCCACGCCCTAGGCGATGCAGCCTGCGTAGACGGTGTTAATGCCATGTACGTGCAGCCACTACAAGCCAGCGTTAAGGCGCTGGCGGCAACCCTTTCAGGCGCGCCCACGCCGGTTAGCTTCGGTGCTTGGCCGGTAGTGGTTAAAACGCCGCTGCTACCAGTGGTGGCCTACCCGCCAACGAACACGCCTGAGCACTGGCGAATTGAAGGCGAAGGCGGTGATATCAGTGCCTTGGCTGAAAATAAAGACGGTCGTTTGATTGGTTTTGCGTTGACAGGCGGCTGCGTGAGAAGGAAAGTGGAGCTTTCCAGAGCAGCACCTGCACTGCTAGGCTGATTTTCGTCGCGTTCACGACTAGGCTAGAGAAGCTAACCTAATCGGCTACGCACCCAACAACATGCATTTGTTTGATGTTTGATTTCTTTTAAAAAGGGGAGATTCCTTATGCGCAAACCTGAACTCGCTGCAGCCATCGCTGAAAGTGCCGACCTATCCAAAGATAAAGCTGGCCAAGTGCTGAACGTTATTCTGGATGAGATCACCAACAGCGTTGCTAAGGGCGAAGATGTCGCTTTGATTGGTTTTGGTACCTTCACGGTACGTGAGCGCGCAGCACGTACCGGCAAAAATCCGCAAACCGGTGCCCCGCTGCAGATTCCGGCCAGCAAAAACGTTGCCTTTAAGCCAGGCAAAGGACTTAAGGACGCCGTTTCTTAATGAAGCTCAAGCTGACGCTGTGGCTACTGGGCGTACTGCTCAAACGTGCCCTGCGCCGCAAGCCGCGCTTTCGTGAACAGTTAGAACGCATGCGCGGCCTGGACTGGGGGATTGCCACGGAAGATCTAAGTATTGCCCGCCACTACCGGATGACACCGAAAAGTATCAGTACCGGCAAAGGGCTGCCTGTGGACTTAGATCTTGAGCTACGCTTCCGTGATCAGAATACCGCCTTGAAAGTGCTCAAAAAGCCAACACAGCAGGCCTTTCTCGACGGCATGATAAACGGCGACGTGCGCTTAGTGGGTGATTCCGCCGATATGAATAAGCTGCAAAAACTACTCAAGTATTTGTAGCGGTTTACGATTGGCATAGGGTAACGGCTTAGATTAAATAAATTTAGGCTGAACTAGGTAGAGGTATAAAAGCTATCGATGGACATACCTCATCAACGCCTCGTTTACTTTCGCGTTACCCTTGAGTCTGGCTCCGTGCGCCGCGCAGCGGCGCGCTTGGATATTGCTCCCTCGGCGGTAAGCCGGCAAATTGCTTTGCTGGAAGAAGCCTTGGGAGCGACGCTTATGGAGCGTCAGCGCGACGGCATTTCGCCTACTCCGGTAGGCGAAATGCTGCTTGAGTACTGCGAGCGCCGCGGCGCCCTTGATGAAGGGTTTATTGCGTCACTTGAATCGTACCAACGCATGGAAACCGGCAAGATATCGCTTACCGTCGGAGAAGGGTTTGTCAGTGACCTAGTAGCATCCCCACTGCATGAATTTACCCAACGCTATGCGGGCATTCAGCTCGATATCCATACCGCAGGCACCTCGGGCATTATTGACGCCATTGTCGGCGATCACAGTCATATCGGCTTGATGTTCCATGAGCGTACCCATCCCCAGCTGCGTTTCTGGTCATCTACTCCTCAGCCACTCATGGCTATTCTATCGCCCAACCACCCCTTAACCAGCCAAACGTCACCGCTCACGCTTACCCAGCTTAGCGACCAGCCCATGGCCATGTGGGACACCACTCATGGGGTACGTCAAATGGTCGACCAAGCATTCCAGCAATCACGCATAGCCCCGCGCATGGCGATGAATACCAACTCAATGGTGATTCTGGCCCAATATGTGCGCAGCGGCATGGGCATTACCCTGCTACCCGCCTTTGCCGTCGCCCACGATTTAGAGCTCGGTACGTTAGTGGCGCGCCCGGTAGATAATCCGCTTTTTCAGCGCTCCCAGGCCCACATGGTCACGCGCGTAGGCCGCCAACAGCCCAAGGCCAGCATTCTGCTGCTACGCCACCTGCAGCGCTGGATGCAGGCGTTTCGCGCCCCAGGCTCGGCGCTAGGCAATCAGCCAACACCGCTACCGTAACCAAACGCCACGCTGGCTTCCGGGGCGGTTTCCACCCAGACGCTTTGCGGCACCGTATATTCGCGCAGGCCATCCAAGCCGCTGGAGCGACCGAAGCCGCTATCGCCAAAGCCACCAAACGGTGACATCACGCTGATCGCCTTGTAGCTATTGATCCACACCGTGCCAGCTCGCAACTGACCGGCTACGCGATGCGCCCGCGCTACGTCCTGGCTCCAAACGGCGCCAGCCAAGCCAAAGCGGGTCTCGTTGGCGAGCTGAATGGCCGCATTTTCATTGTCAAAGGCCATGGCCACCAGCACCGGACCGAACACTTCTTGTTGAGCAATCTCCATATCCGGCGTGACATCGACCAGCACGGTAGGGGCGATAAAGTAGCCCTGAGCCTCGGCAGGTAATCCCTCTGGCCGTTTACCGCCCGTTAACAACGTTGCGCCAGCGGCTACCGCCGCGTCGATCATGCGTGTGACCTGCTCAAATTGGCGGTGATTCTGCAAAGGCCCCATGCGGGTCGCTTCATCGTTAGGCAGGCCCACCGAAATCTGTTCCGCCGCCCGCGCCAAACGGCTGGTGACTTGCTCAAACACCGGGCGCTCGATCAACAGCCGCGAGCCCGCCACACAGCTCTGGCCGGCGGCGGCAAAAATGGCCGCCTGGGCACCCGCGACAGCTTCATCCAGCTTGGCATCGGCAAACACAATATTGGCGGATTTGCCCCCCAGCTCTAACACGCTGGGCACCAACCTCCTCGCGCCCGCTTCAGCAATCATGCGACCACTCTGGGGAGAGCCCACGAACACCAGTTTGCTGATGGCAGGGTGGTCGGTCAGCGCTGCGCCGGTCGACTTGCCCAGCCCGTTGACGATATTGATCAGCCCTTTAGGAAGTCCGCCGCTTTCAAGTAGCTTGGCAATCACCACCGATGAAAAGGGCGTCAGTTCGGAAGGCTTTAGCACCACACCATTGCCCGCCGCAATGGCAGGGGCTAACTGCCAGGCACAGGTGAACATCGGGGCATTCCAGGGGGTAATCTGCCCCACCACGCCGTAAGGTACATGGCGCACATAGTTAAGATGCGAGGTAGGCACTGGAATCACTTCGCCATGCTGCTTGTCGCACCAACCCGCGTAGTACTCGAACATCTCGCGTACTTTGCCTACTTCAGCCCGGCAGTCACGAATCGGCTTACCGGCCACCACACTTTCCAGCTGAGCCAGCGCCTCTTCATGGCCCGCCAGGCCGCGTATGGCGGCATTCATGCGCCGTCCACGCTCGCTGGCGGTTAGCGCCATCCATTCGCGTTGGCCTCGCTGTGCCGCTTGGGTAGCACGCTTAATCAGTCCAGCACCCGCATCGCGATAGCTCACCAGCGTTTCGCCGGTGGCTGGATTGGTCAGGGTGATCACGTCCCCCTCTCCCGCCACTAAACCGCCATCAACCCAGTTGCTCAGCAGCGTGGTGGCCGTTAATCCAAAACCTTCGAGTAGCGTGGCAAGGTGATCTTGGGCATGTTGGCTAAGTGCGTTCATTACTGCTCCTCCGCCTGGCTGGCACGCGCTAATATCGGCGTGGTGATATGGTTAAAGTCATCGCTATCGGTTGGTTGTTCGGGGTTCGCGTGCCAGGCATCGACCACGGCTTGTAACAGCGGCGAGGGGATATCCAGTTGCTCAGCGGCATCCCGGGCCAAACGTAAATCCTTACGCATCAAACCGGTGGTAAAGCCTGAGTCAAAACGCTCACTCAACACCCACTCTGGGAAGTTCACCTCGCTGACCGCGCTGCGCCCCGAGCCACTGTTAAGGCCCGCCAAGCAGGCCGCGGGGTCAACGCCCGCCTTGACTGCCATAGCAACGGCTTCGGCGGTGGTTAACAAGTGCGCGGCACACAGGTAGTTATTGGCAAGCTTGACCACATGGCCGCTGCCCGGGCCGCCCACATGGGTACGCTTGGCCGACATGGCTTCCAGCATCGGCAATACCCGCTCAATGGTGGCGACATCGCCTCCTAACAGCATCCCTAGCTTGCCGCTGGCAGCTCCTTTCGGGCCGCCGCTGACCGGGGCATCCAACCATAGAAGGCCTGCTGCGGTTACTTTTTCGGCCAGTTCACGCGTCACGGCGGGGTCACTGGTGGAGGTATCGACAATCACGCTACCTTTCGGCGCAAGGTCAAGCAGGCCTGGCGATTGCTCGATCACCTCACGCACATGGGCAGAGGTGGGCAACGACAGCAGGTAAACGTCGCTAGCGGGTAATTCTTCGGGAGCCACAACGGTTAGTCCTTGAGCAGCAAGACGCGATCGCGCTTGCTCAAATACATCGCTACCCGTTACTTCAAACCCTGCTGCTTTGAGGGTGAGCGCCATATTGCCGCCCATCTGCCCCAAACCAATGACGGTAATCGATAAAGGGGTGGTGACTAAAGACATAGTAAAGCTCCTTTAAACGTCATGAAGACGCTATGTTCCGGGTAGACGCTCCCCTACCCAGAGGGCATCAGAGAGCGAATAACGTGTATTAAGTCAGGAATTTAGACGAGTAACGCCCTTACCAGCTCCACCCAGTAGCGCGTGCCCAGCGGCAGCAACGCGTCGTTAAAGTCATAGCGGGGGTTATGCAGCGAAGCGGACTCCTCGCCATTGCCCATCCAGATATAGGCACCTGGGCGCTCGGCCAGCAGGAACGAGAAATCCTCAGAGGCCATACTGGGCGGCGGGTTGCGCACCACATTGTCGCTGCCGAGTAAGCTTTCCAGCACCGAGGCGCAGTGCTGGGCATGTTCAGGGGTATTGATAGTGGCGGGATAGCAGCGCTGGTAATCCAGCTCAACGGTTAAGCCGTGAAACTCCGCCAAGCTGGCAATCGCCTGCTTAAAGCGTGCCTCCAAGTGCTCTTTAAGCGCCATATCAAAACAGCGCAGCGTGCCGCGAAGCGCCACCTGTTCGGGAATCACATTGAAGGTATCCCCCGCGTTAATACTGGTAATACTCAGCACGGCAGATTTGTCTGGCGGCGTTTCGCGGCTCACCAGCCCTTGCAGTTGGCTGATCAGTTGGCAGCTCGCCAACACCGTATCAGTACCTAAATGGGGCATCGCCGCATGGCAGCCCTTGCCAGTCAGCGTCAGGCTAAAGACATCGAAGGCGGCCATGACGTCGGTATCGTGCACCGCGGCGACGCCTACGGGCAGACCCGGCCAGTTATGCAAGCCGTACACGGCATCCATGGGAAAGCGCTCAAACAGCCCCTCTTCAACCATCACCCGCCCGCCGCCTGCGTTCTCTTCGGCGGGTTGAAAGATGAACACCACCCGGCCTTTGAAATCCGGCTGCTGCTTTAACGCCCAGGCAGCGCCCAACAGCATGGTAGTGTGTCCATCGTGGCCACAGGCATGCATCTTGCCCGGCGTTTGCGACGCGTAGGCAAGCGCAGTCTCTTCACGAATATCCAGGGCGTCGATATCGGCCCGCAGGCCGATGGTTTTACCTTCACCTTGTTGACCATCCAACGCGGCTACCACACCCGTTCCGGCAATCCCGGTGGTTACCTCAAATCCCCACTCAGTCAGCAGCTCGGCAATACGCGCACTGGTGCGATGCTCCTCAAAAGCCGTTTCCGGGTGCTGGTGAAAATCATGGCGCCACGTTTTTAGTTCTGCGCAATCCGGTAAGTCTACTGAAGCAGTCATCGTCTTATCCTTAAAGCATCAAGTGGGCGACAACGGCAGAGCCAATAAAGGTACCGGTAAAGACCAGCAGGGCCACAATCACCAGCTTCCAGCCAGTCTGCTTGAACATGGCAAACTCACGACCGGTAAGCGCCAGCCCTGCGTAGGCCAATACCGGCGTGACCACTGCCAGGAAATCCACCTCGGCCAACCGTGCGATGATCCACCCATTACCCGGGAAGAACGGCAGCGTCGCGATAATACTAACCAGCGACACCCAGGCCACGCTGGGCAGGTAAAAAGGGCAAAACCGCCCAACCACCAAGCCGATAATGACCATGGCATACAGAATCAACATGCCGGGCAGCGCATCTAATAAAGGTGAACCGTTGACGATATTGCTAAACCACGCCGCCACACACACTGCCGCCAGTACCAACGCGGTTTTGCCTAGCTGATTTTCGGGACGTAGCTCTTTTAACGCCTCAGCATCGAACTGATCGATTGGGCTCTCATGAGTTTTCATGGCTAACCTCCTGGCGCGAGCCTTTTAAGCGCTTGTACATCCACTCAGTGATCGGTAGCGCGATAAATAGCGAGATATACAGACCGGTGGCGTAGGTAAGCAGGTTGCTTGCCCCGGCAAAGGCGAGTAGTTCGTCTTTGGATGCGGGTACCGCTTCAGCTAAAGCTGCTGAACACGCCGCCACCATACTGCCACTGCCCACCCCGCAGGCCATGGCCAGAGCACGAATATCGAGAATATCCAGCGAGGCGATGTAGCCCGCCATTAAGGCGAAGTAGAGCGTACCGAACATGGTGCCCACTACGTAAACGCCCATAATGCCGATACCTTCAGGGCTTCTCAGCCCGTAACGGTCTGAAATAATGGCAATATTGGGCTCACGGGCGATAGAGTAAGTGGCACCGATCGCTTCACGTCCCATTTTGAGGACTAATACTGCAAAGGGGAGCGCTATGAGCATGGTGCCCAGATTACCCAATTCCTGGAGAATCAGTGCAGGGCCGGCGGCGATGATCTGCTCGATCGCTGGGCCAATGGTGGAACCGAATTTGGCGATAAACGGCAGGATGGCGATTAGAATAATCGGGCCAGCCGCATTGCTGACCGGCTTGGGAATGACTTTGCCCATTGCCGAAAAAAGATGAGGGTTGAACAGAACGCCAATCACAAAGGCATAGAGCAGCGGTAATAACAACAGTGTTCCAGGCCCGAGGGGGATGCGTACGATGCCGACCCACTCGGCAAACATCGACGTCACAATCACCGTAAGGTGAAGACGCCAGTCCAGCAGCAGTTTGATATCCATAGGAGTGTCCCTGTTTTTTTTAGAGTCACTCCGAGTATCGAAAGGTTACTGTTTCAATCATAGGGCTTTAGTGCGCTATTTTTTAGAACACCCAAACGTTGAGTGCTGAGTAGCGACATCCAACGCCTACGCATTTATACTAAAGTCTAACAACCATCTATAAGAGCTTTTATGCCCCTATCTTTGCCGCTACGGCGCCTTTGGACTCTCGATAAATTCGCCTACAGCCTGCGCGTTTTTATAGCGTTCAGCGGTGCGTTGCTATTTAGCGGCTTAATGGGCGATGTAGCGCTGGTCATTCCGCTTTTCCTCGGCATTATCGCCTGCGCGCTGTCTGAAACTGACGATAGCTGGCAAGGCCGTCTTCAAGCGCTGCTGGTAACGCTAGTGTGTTTTACGTCAGCGTCCTTTATCGTGCAGTGGCTATTTCCCTGGCCGTGGCTATTTGTAGTGGGCCTGGGGCTTTCGACCTTTTGCCTGATTATGCTCGGAGCAATCGGACAGCGTTATGCCACCATCGCTTCCGGCACGCTAATACTCTCGATCTACTCGATGATCAACATCGAGCAGCACGGCGGGGTGGATGAAGACGTGGCGGCGCGCCAACTGCTGCTGTTGGCTGGAGCGGTGTGGTATGGGCTAATTTCGGTGGTGTGGTGCGCACTGTTTTCGCGCCAACCGGTCAAGCAGAGCATGGCACGGGTGTACAAAGCGCTGGGTGAGTTTCTGATACTGAAATCGGCGCTGTTTGAACCGGTGCGCGGTGTCGATGTGGAAGCCCGCCGGGTGGCCTTGGCGCGCCAGAACGGCAAAGTCGTCGCTGCGCTCAATCAAGCCAAAGAGATGATTTTTAGGCGGCTGGAAGGCCAGCGCGGCGACCAAAAACTCAACCGCTACCTACGCATCTACTTTATTGCCCAGGATATTCACGAACGCGCCAGCTCCACCCATTACCCCTACAGCGCGCTCAGCAAAGCCTTTTTCCACCACGATGTGCTGTTTCGCTGCCAGCGGCTGCTGGATCAACAGGGGCGCTCCTGTCGTCAGCTAGCCAAATCGCTGCTACTCAATAGGCCGTTTGACCATCAGCAGAGTGAAGAAGCGCTGGCTGACCTGCACGCCTCGATTGAGAACCTGCGCGGCCGTGGCAAGCCCGAGTGGCGCCCACTGCTTTACCCATTGAGCGCGCTGGCAGAGAACCTGGCCACCCTGGAAAACCAGCTCGCCAGCGCCCACAACCCCGGCGTCAGCGATGAGCGGCGCGACAGTTCGCTGTATGACCGCTCGCCGTCGAGTCTGCAGGAAGCGTGGAAGCGGGTGCGCCTAAACTTTACTCTCGGCTCCCCCACTTTTCGCCATGCAGTGCGGCTCTCCATTGCCCTCACGACCGGCTATGGGCTGATGCAGTGGATCGACCCCGAGCAGGGCTTTTGGATTCTGCTGACCACGTTGTTTGTTTGCCGACCCAACTTTGCCACCACGCGGCGGTTTTTGTCACAGCGGATTATGGGCACGATATTGGGCCTGACAGTAGGGTGGGCGTCGATCAGCCTCTTTCCGCACCCGCTGGTGCAGAGCATGATAGCCGTGGCCGCCGGGGTCTCGTTCTTCGCTAACCGCGAAAAACACTATGTAATCGCTACTGCCTCTATCACCCTGCTCGTGCTGTGCAGCTTCAACCAGGTAGGCGACGGCTATAACCTGATCCTACCGCGGCTGCTCGATACCCTGCTTGGCTCACTCATCGCTGGCTTAGCGGTGTTTTTTATTCTGCCCGACTGGCAGGGTCGCAGGCTTTATCGCGAAGCCGCCAACGCGCTCAATAACCACCGCCGCTACCTGGAGGAGATTATCCACCAGTACGAGGAGGGCAAGCAGGATGACTTGGCCTATCGCCTGGCGCGGCGCAATGCCCATAACGCCGATGCAGCGCTCTCCACCCTGCTCACCAATATGCTCCATGAGCCGGGGCATTACCGGAAACTGGACGCGGACAACGGGCTGCGCTTTCTGGTGCTCTCCAATACCCTACTCAGCCACCTCTCTGCACTGGGCGCCCATCGCCACCAGTTGGCAGACGATGAAGACGATGCCACGCTAGTGCCGGTAGCAAAACGTATTGGTGAGCTGCTGGGACAAATCGCCGAGCGATTAAACCAGCGCCAGCCGGTTGAGCCACTAGCGGATCAAGCTGCCGAGTTATTAGCCCAGCTAGAAGAGAAAAGTGCGCTATCAGCAGATGAAAAAGCCGTCACGCTCTACCGCCCTATCCAAAGCCAGCTACGCCTTATTACCGAGCAGCTCGCCCCGCTGGGTGAAGCTGCGAATCGTCTGGTGGGAAGTGAAGAGCATACGCCAAGCACCGCTAGCGTCTAACCAAGCTAACTACACCTGCCCATAGCGCCCTGCCGCCTCGCCAAGCCAGCGGCGCACCAGGACAGCGGTAACGTCTGGGCTGCCCTGCAGCGTTTGGGCCATGGCCGTTACCCGCTCTAGCAGGTCGGCATCGCGTTCCAGGTCGGCAATTTTCATCTGCGCAAGGCCGGTTTGGCGGGTGCCGAGCACTTCGCCGGGGCCGCGGATTTCCAAGTCTTTCTCGGCGATGCGGAAGCCATCGGTGGTTTCGCGCATGACCGCCAAGCGCTGGCGGGAGCTTTTCGACAGCGGCGGGTGGTAGAGCAGCACACAGAAGCTTTCCGTGCTGCCACGCCCTACCCGGCCGCGCAGTTGGTGCAGTTGGGAAAGCCCCAGACGCTCGGGGTTTTCGATAATCATCAGGCTGGCGTTGGGTACATCCACTCCCACCTCGATCACCGTGGTAGCCACCAGCAAATCCAGCTCCCCCGCTTTGAAGGCGGTCATCACCTCGGCTTTCTCGCTCGACTTCATGCGCCCGTGAACCAAGCCCACCGCCAACTCGGGCAGCGCTATGGTTAGCTCATCGCGGGTAACCTCGGCCGCCTGGCACTGCAACGCCTCGGATTCATCAATCAACGTGCACACCCAATACGCCTGACGACCTTCGCTGCAGGCCAGCCGAATACGCTCAACCACTTCAGGGCGGCGTTCGTCGGGCACCACCACGGTTTTTACCGGTGTACGGCCGGGGGGTAGCTCGTCGATCACCGAGACATCCAGATCCGCGTAGGCGCTCATGGCCAAAGTGCGCGGAATCGGCGTGGCAGTCATGATCAACTGGTGTGGGGTTAGCCCGCCCGCCTCACCCTTCTCGCGTAACGCCAGGCGCTGATGCACGCCAAAGCGGTGCTGCTCGTCAATGATCGCCAATCCCAGGCACTGGAAGTGCACGTCGTCCTGAAACAGTGCGTGAGTGCCCACCACCATACGCGCACGCCCATCGGCAATCGCCGCTTTAGCATCCAGCCGCGCCTTGCCTTTGAGCTTGCCCGCCAGCCATGCCACTTCGATCCCCAGCGGCTCAAACCAGGCTTTAAACGAGCGGTAGTGCTGCTCAGCGAGGATTTCAGTCGGCGCCATGATCGCCGCCTGGCAGTTGCCCGCCAGGGCGCTCAGCGCGGCCATGGCGGCGACCACGGTTTTTCCCGAGCCGACATCGCCCTGGATCAGCCGCAGCATCGGTGCCGGGCGACTTAAATCGTGGCTGATCTCCTCCAGAACGCGGCGCTGGGCACCGGTTAAGGCAAACGGTAATTGGGCCAAAAAGCGCGCCTGCAGACTGCGCCCAGAGGGTAGCGTCGGTGCGCCATCCGCCTGAATACGCAGGCGAACTTCGCGCAAGCTTAGTTGGTGGGCGAGCAGCTCTTCCAGCGCCAGCCGCCGAGTGGCCGGGTGCTGGCCACTGGTCAACTGCTCTATATTCACATCGGGAGGCGGCTGGTGCAGCAAGTGCAGGCTGGCGTGTAGGCCTGGCAACTGAAAGCGTTGAAGCAGGGCATCGGGTATTACATCGGGCAAGGCCTCGGGGGCGCTGTCCAGTAAACCGAGCGCCTGCTGCGCCAGAGCACGCAGCCGCGGCTGGTTCAACCCTTCGGTGGTGGGATAAATAGGCGTGAAATACTCCTCCACCGGGGTCTCACTACCGCCACTGAGCCGGTATTCCGGGTGGTAGATCTCTAAACCGGTCGCCCCAGCCCGCGCTTCGCCAAAGGCGCGCACGGTCGCACCTGGGCGCATCTGTTGCTGCTGGGCCGGTGAGAAGTGGAAAAACCGCAGACTCAAAATACCGCTAGCATCACGCAGGCGCACCAGCAGGCTGCGGCGGCGCCCTTTGACTACGTCGCAAGCGGTCACTTCGCCCTCTATCACCGCCTCCTGACCTGCACGCAGCAGGCCAATAGGCGTAAGCCGCGTGCGATCCTGATAGCGCAGCGGCAGGTGGAACAACAGGTCGCTTACCTGCTCGATACCCAATCGACCCAGTTTCAGCGCCAGCGCTTCGCCCACGCCCTTCAGCGCGGTGATGGGCGCGGAAAGATCACTCATAGGGCGCTTTTCACGGCTTTAGTAGGTTGGCGGCAGTGGCTGATCGCCTGAATCAGCGCCTCAATAGCCTTGGGACGGGGAAAGCTCGCCCGCCAGGCGATCGCCACGGTGCGCGACGGCGCTGGCTCCACAAAGGGCCGACTGGCCAGCATGGCATTTTCATACTGGTCGGTGCCCAACGCCGACTGCGGCAGCACCGTAATACCTAATCGAGAGGCCACCATATGGCGAATGGTTTCCAGCGACCCGCCTTCGGCGATCAGCGTATTGTTGGGGCTGTTGAGTTTTTGGGTAATCGCCGGGCAGGCTTCCAGAATTTGATCCCGAAAACAGTGCCCTTCGCCGAGCAGCAGCAGGCGCTCTTCGAGTAAGTCCTCTTTATTGATCGCTTCCCGCTCGACCCATGGGTGGTTAGCGGGAATGAGAACTTCAAAGGCTTCGTCGTAGATTGGCTTGGTGACCACATCGGTTTCAGTAAACGGCAATGCCACAATAATCACATCCAGCTCACCGCTTCTTAGCTTGGCGCGCAGCGTACCGGTCATGCCCTCTTCAATATACAGCGGCATTTGCGGGGCCGCGTTCGCCAGGGCAGGCACTAGATGGGGAAACAGGTAGGGCCCAATGGTGTAAATCGCCCCAATGCGCAGCGGGTTGGCCAACTGATCTTTACCCGCACTGGCGAGCTCAAAAATCAGGCTACTCTGCTCCAGCACACGCTGGGCCTGGGCGACGATTTTTTCACCCAGCGGGGTAACTTGGACGGTGGACTTGGAACGCTCAAAGAGCGGCGTTTCGAGCTCTTCTTCCAGCTTTTTCACCGCCACCGAGAGCGTGGGCTGTGAAACGTGGCAGCGTTCCGCCGCACGGCCAAAGTGACGCTCCTGGGCAAGGGTTACGATGTAGCGAAGTTCTGTTAAAGTCATAGCGGTGCCAGTGGCATCCTCTCGTAGCAGCTCGTGACTAGGGCTTGTATGAAAAAAGTAAAGTGATGTATGCAAGGCCTTGCATCATGACAGTCAGCGAGACGGAAAAGGACAAGCAAGCTCTGCCGTCGGTCTTCTCAACCGACAATATCTCGGTTCAATGTCATCGTTGGTAGAGACTTTGCATCTAATAGGGAATATTAATCAAGAGGAGTGAGCACGGTGAAGCTAACCGTACTGATTATCGGCTGTGGCGATTTAGGGATCAACCTTGGGCGCGAGCTGCTTGAGGAAGGGCACCAAGTGATTGGCCTACGCCGCAACGTGGAAGCCTTAAAAGACACCGGCATTACACCGCTGGCGTTAGATCTGGATAGCCTTGAAGAGGCCGATGCCAAAAGCCTGCCCCAGGCTGACTATGTGGTCTATACCGTCAGCGCTGACCGTTTCGAAGAGAGCGCGTATCAAAGCGCCTATCCGGAAGGTTTAAAGCGCGTGCTGAGCGTGATGGAGCAGCACAAAACGCCTCCACGTAGGGTGTTTTTCGTCTCTTCAACTAGCGTGCATGGCCAGCAGGAGGGCGAGGTCGTTAACGAAGAGAGCCCCACCGACCCCACTAGCTTCTCTGGCACCCTAATGTGCGAGGCTGAGCAGGCGCTGATCAATCACCCCCTGCCGGGCACGGTGATTCGCTTTTCCGGCATTTACGGCCCTGGCCGCGATCGACTGATTCATCAGGTTGCTGAAGGCCGCGTGGCTGCGATCACTCCTGTGGTCTACTCCAATCGCATCCACCGCGACGACTGCACAGGTATTATTGCCCACCTGATTCGCTATCAGGAGCGCGGTGAGACGCTGGATGATATCTACCTGGGCAGCGACTGCGAACCGGTCACCATGCATAACGTAATGATGTGGCTGGCCGAGCAGTTAAAAGTAGAGGCCACAGAGACCATGCAGTCCCCTTTACGTCGGCGAACGAGCAAACGCTGCGATAACCAGCGCATATTGAGCACTGGTTATCAGTTCCGCTTTCCCAGCTACCGCGAAGGCTATGCACAGGTACTCAAAGAGGGCGGCTTTCTAGAGCTAAACAAAGCCTAGTCACCGATAACCATCACCGCTTCCGCTTCCACCTGGCTGCCTTTGGGTAGTGCTTTGACGCCAACGGCGGCACGGGCGGGGAAAGGAGCGGTGAAGAACTCCTCCATGACTTGGTTAACAATCGCAAAGTTATCCAAGTCCACCAGGTACAGATTCAGCTTCACGATATCGCTTAGCGAACCCGCTGCTTCTTCGCACACTGCCTGAAGGTTGGTGAAAACTTGGCGTGCCTGAGCTTCAAAATCCTCTGACACAATCGCCATGGTCGCGGGATCCAGCGGGATCTGGCCAGAGAGATAAACCGTGTTGCCCGCTTTAATGGCCTGGGAGTAAGGACCAATAGCCGCGGGGGCTTTGCTGGTGTTGATAACGGCCTTATTGCTCATACGTTGTTTCGCTCCTGTAATGGGTAACACTTAATTATTTGATACTGAAAAATAGCAATCGCTGCCGATTTATATCAGCATGTTGTTATGTATAGTATTAATTAGCGAGTCGGGTAATTTTGCCAACGTTGGGAAGGTTACGGATGCGTTTAATGATGCGTGCCAGATGCACACGACCTTTCACCGACAGCGTCAGATTGACGGTGGAAAGGTGGGCATCGCGCTCTTCAATACCAATCCGCTCAATATTGGCATCGGCATCGGTGACCAGCCCGGCAAGCTCTGCTACTAGCCCACGACGGCTCTCAATTTCGATACGCAGCGCGACCGGGAAATCTTCATCAATGGTGTCCGACCACTCCAGCGCGAAGAGCTTATCAGGGTCATTTTTATCGGCGAAGTTCTTATCCACCACGTTTTTACACTCAGCGCGATGCACCACCAACCCTTTGCCTGTGGAAAGGTGGCCCACCACGGGGTCGCCTGGTAGCGGATGGCAGCAGCGCGCAAAGTTAATCACCATGCCTTCGCTGCCGCTGATCATGACGGCTTTGCTGCCCTCCCCGCCTACAGGGTGCTCATAGCTTTCGCCATGCGCCGCAGCCACTAGGCGGCGTGCCACCACGTGGGTCATGCGGTTGCCCATCCCGAGCGACTCCAACAGAGCATCCTCAGAAGAGACATCCAACTCTTTGAAGGCGCGCTTAAGGGCGCTCTCATCCAGTTCTTCCAGGCTGGTATCGAATGGCGCCAGGGCTTTATTGAGCAACCGTCGTCCCAGCATGACCGCTTCGGTCTGCTGCTGATATTTAAGCGCGTGACGGATTGCCGAACGCGCCTTTGCGGTGGTCACAAAATTGAGCCAGGTAATATTGGGCTTCGCACCGGGGGCGGTGATAATTTCCAGCGTCTGTCCGCTCTCTAAGCGCGTCGAGAGCGGCGCCAAATGGCGATCAATGCGGCAAGCGATACAGTTATTGCCGATATCCGTGTGCACGGTGTAGGCGAAGTCGATTACGGTAGCGCCCTGGGGCAGCTCCATAATATCGCCTTTAGGTGTGAACACGTAGATATCGTCGGGGAACAGGTCGTTTTTAACGTGCTCGATAAACTCCAGCGAGTCGCCAGCGTGGCGCTGCATTTCCAGCAGGCCCTTAACCCAGGCGCGAGCACGTGCATGGCTGCCCTCGGCAATCGGATGGGAAGTCTGCCCCGCTTTATAAAGCCAGTGGGCAGCGATACCGTTATTGGCCATGGCCTCCATTTCACGGGTGCGTATCTGCACCTCAATGGGCATACCGCGGGAACCAAACAAGGTGGTATGCAGGCTCTGGTAACCGTTAGCTTTGGGAATCGCAATGTAGTCTTTAAAGCGCCCCGGTACCGGCTTATAGAGGTTATGCACCACGCCTAGAATACGGTAGCAGCTGGCCACATCTTCGGTAATGATGCGAAAGCCAAACACATCCATAATTTCGACAAAGGGCTTACGCTGGTCGCGCATTTTTTTATAGATCGACAGCAGATGCTTTTGGCGTCCAATGACGGTGCCATTAAGCCCGTCATCGTCCAGGCTTTTTTGCAGGGAGGACTGTATTTCGCGCATGGCACTACGCCGGTGCCCCCGCGCTTTAGCAACCGCACGCTTGATGCGCTCCGAGCGCATGGGGTGAATCGCCTGAAAGGAGAGATCCTCAAGCTCGATACGAATCGTATTGATACCCAGCCGCCCGGCAATTCGCGCGTAAATTTCCAACGTTTCACGGGCGATGCGACGCTTTTTATCTGGGCGTAGGGCGCCCAGGGTGCGCATGTTATGCAACCGGTCAGCCAGCTTGACGATGATAACGCGAATATCCCGCGACATCGCCAGCACCATCTTCTGAAAATTTTCCGCCTGGGCGACGGCTTTGTCTTCAAAGGTGATTTGGGTAAGTTTGGATACCCCATCTACCAGCTCTGCTACCGGCTTGCCAAACTGAGCCTCCAGGGCTTTTTTGGATACGCCGGTGTCTTCGATAACGTCGTGCAGCATGGCGGCCATCAGGCTTTGATGATCCATGTGCATATTGGCAAGAATATTCGCTACCGCCAGTGGGTGGGTAACGTACGGCTCGCCGGAACGCCGCCGCTGACCGTCGTGGGCCTGCTCAGCATAGTAAAAGGCGCGTTTGACCTGCTGGATCTCATCCGAGGGTAAATAGCCGCCGAGTCTATCGGCCAGGTCATCAATGGTGAACATCTACCGCGCCTCTATCGGTTTCGTTGAAAACGTTAGTCGTCGATATGAGTAGGCGCCATAGCCGGGCGCGGACGAACAGCGGCTTCAACGGGCTCGTCCAGTACAGTGTGATCGACCAGGCCTGCGGCAATTTCACGCAGCGCCATCACCGTAGGTTTATCATTTTCCCAAGGTAGCAGAGCATCGCGGGAGCCGCGCGCCAGCTGGCGAGCGCGCTGAGTGGAAATCATCACCAGCTTGAAACGGTTTTCAACATTTTCAAGACAATCTTCAACGGTTACGCGAGCCATGGGAGCCTTCCTGTTATGACGGAACCGGGCCGACACCGTAGAGAACGGCGCCGACCCAGTGAAAAAATGGTGCGACAAAAATAGTGCAACGCAATAGAAAGTAGTAGAACCGTATAGATTACTCGACCGTAGGCGTCTGTGACAAGAGCGCAGCCAACAGCGGCGCGTGGCGCTCGGTCATTACCGGGCGACTTAAGCGACGGCTGATCACCAGTGACTGTAACTCCTGCAGCGCCGTGGTGAAGTCATCATTAACGACGAGGTAATCATATTCGTGGTAATGGGACATTTCACTCACCGCATCGCGCATCCGCCGGGCAATCACCGCATGCTCATCGGTGCCACGGCTAGCAAGACGTCGCTCCAGCTCCTCGCGGGAGGGCGGTAGAATGAAAATCGACACTGCATCAGGCATTTGTGTGCGTACCTGCTGGGCGCCCTGCCAGTCGATTTCCAGAATGACGTCCTGGCCTGCCGCTAGCAATACCTCTACTGCCTGGCGCGAGGTGCCGTAGTAATTATCAAATACTTTGGCATACTCGAAGAATTCACCCCGCGCGATCATCGCTTCAAACTCGGCTACATCGGTGAAATGATAATTGACGCCATTCACCTCACCCTCGCGCTTGGCACGCGTAGTGTGCGACACCGACACTTGAATCCCATCCAGGCTTTCGATTAGCTCGCGCACCAAGCTAGTCTTGCCGGCACCTGAGGGGGCAGAAACGATAAACAGCGTACCTTGGGACATGAAGTACTTTCCCTTCAGTTAGCAAAATAAGTAGCGGAAAACGTAGTAAACGCAAGTAAAGCGACTGCAGCAGAGCAGCAAGGCTGCGCAGTATCGCACACCCAGCGCGACGACTGTAGCGTTGGTGGTGACATACAGGGAGGTAGGCATGCGCAGTACGCTATTTATTTTAGCCTTGATTGCGCTGGGCGTAGCCCTGCAAAAAGGCATCATTGAGATTCCCCGCCACTGGGCGCCATGGGCTCCGCTGCATATTGACGACCCCATCACGCCGGTCACGCAACTGAAGCTAAGCCGCTTGGCGGATGACCGCAATGGCTGTTTAGCTGCGCTAGATACCGTCCCTGAAGGTAAGCTGCGCTACACACCATTGGCCGATTACGCCCCCACGGCGAGCTGCCCACTTTCTAATATCGTGCGCATGCACTCTAGCGGGGTCGCGTTCAACCAGAGTTTCGTGGCCTCCTGCCCGATGGCGCTGGCGTGGGTCATGTATGAACGCCACGCGTTACAGCCTGCCGCCGAGGAGATTATGGGTAGCCGAGTGAGCCAGGTTAACCACGTAGGTAGCTTTGCCTGCCGTAACGTTTATGGCCGCGAAGCCGGCAGGCGCAGCGAACACGCCACCGCCGAAGCGCTGGATGTAGTGGGATTTCAGTTTGAGAATGGCCAGCGTATTACGCTGATCAATGACTGGGATGATGAAGGCGAGGTAGGTGAGTTTTTACGCGCTGCGCGGGATGGCGCCTGCCATACCTTCGGTAATGTATTGGGGCCCGATTACAACGCCGCGCATGCGGATCACTTTCATATGGGCATGCGCGGATTTAGGCTGTGTCGCTAAGAGATCAACCATTACTTATTCGAGATTGATGTCATCTGCATCGGTGGCGGCACCGGTGGCAGCACCAACGCCACCGCCGATAACGGCGCCTTGAACGACGCTACCACCGGTTACGGCTGCGGCACCCGCGCCAATGGCAGCACCGACACCCGCGCCGCTAGTAGCGCGCTCTCCGGTAGTGGTACCACAACCCACCAAGCCAATGGTTAACGCCACCACCGCGCCGAGGGTCAATATGCGTGTCAAATTCAATACCTGAATGTGCATGGTCATCTCCTTATGGGTTACTACTCTTACACAGTAGAGAGAATTCGACTTTTTAGCCATGTTAATTATCACTGTTCGATAACTAGGCAGCTGGCCAATCACAATGCAACGTTAGCCAACGCTAGGCTCGCTGGGCCACGGCGCCGTAGGTGCGCTTTTCCAACCATCGCCCAGCGGCAAAAATCACCAAGCCACAGAGTGCCAATCCCGCACCGACCAAGCCCGTGCTCGACCAGCTAAAGCCAGCGCTGATTGCCAAGCCAGCAAGCCACGCCCCTAGGGCATTGGCACCGTTAAAGGCCGCGTGGTTGAGTGAGGCCGCCATGGTTTGGGCATCTTCCGCCACATCCATCAAGCGGGTTTGTAATGAAGGCGCTAGTGCCATACTGGTGCCCACTAGGCCAACAAACAGCAGCCCCGTCCAAACGTTATTCGCCGCAAAGTAAAACAACCCTTGTACCACGCCACACCAGAGCAGAATGGTAGGTATGGCACGCATCAGGTTTTTATCCGCCATGCGCCCGCCGATTAAGTTACCGGCAATAGAGCCCAGGCCGAAAATGACCAGCACCAACGGCCCCAGCGCTTCGCTCATACCCGCCTGCTGGGTTAATGTCGGCATCACATAGCTAAAAATGGCGAACATGCCGCCGCAGCCGATGCAGGCAAGCGCCAGGGTAACCAACACCCGCTGCTTAAGCAGCGCTGACAGCTCACGCACCGGGCTTGCTAGAGTATCGACGGGCTGCACCGGTACATAGAATCGGATCAACAGGGCGGTGAGCAACGCAATGCCACCGACACCCGCAAAGGCGATCTGCCAGCCCAACAGGTTACCCGCCCAGGTACCCAGCGGCGCACCGATCAGAATCGCCACGGTTAAGCCCATCATCACCCGAGAAACGGCCCGCGCCCGTTGGTCTATCGGCACTGCCCCCGCGGCCACCAGTGCGGCGATGCCAAAATAGGCGCCGTGAGGCAAGCCAGCCAGAAAACGCAGCCCTACGAATGACCAGAACCCTGGTGCCATGGCACTGGCAATATTGCCCACCGCAAATACCAGCATCAGCATAATCAACAGCGACCGCCTAGGTACTCGCGCGGCCAGCGCCGAAATCAGCGGCGCACCGACTACCACGCCCAAGGCGTAGCTGCTTATTGCGTAACCCACTTGAGGCACCGTTACCGCTAAATCACCCGCCACACGGTTCATCAGGCCCATAATGACGAACTCGCTGGTGCCAATCCCAAATCCACCCAGCGCCAACACAAATTCGGCCAAGCGCGGGTTACGCGCCAGCCCTTGAGACGACGATGCTGTCGAATCCTGCATGTTTAACTCCTTGGGATACCACCCTGTTGGCATCTCGATTAGCGCTAAATGATCGCAGGATTAGACGAAAGTAGAAACATGCTGCGTTTAAAAAGTTAGCGGGCGAACACAATCGTTAAGTTGGGTTGAATAGGAAATGTTTGGATAAGGTGTTTGGCGGTCAGGCGATAGGGGATTCCACTGAAAGCAACCGCTCACGCAGACGACGGTTACGCGGCACCAAGCCGGTTTGCAGACCCAAGGGGCGGAATACTTGGTTTAGCAGAGCCAGTGTAGGGCTTGCCTTATCGGCTTCCAGATCAGACAAGGTGCGGCGACTGATACCCACCAGCTCGGCATATTGTGTCTGCGACATTCCCAATACTTCGCGGCGTAGTTGACGCAGCACCTGCCCTGAGCTGATCTCTTCCCGCAGCAACTGGGACAATAGCGCCATAAGTAGTGCCTCGCGCTCAATGCTAGAGAGTTCTTTGCGTTTCATACCAGCCCCCAGCGGCGCAGCTTAGCATCCAGATAATCAACCCCCACCGCGTTTATTCCCAACTGCGTGACCCAGTAACGGCGGCTAGCCCCGGAAGGCATGATATCGTCTAAAAAAGCGAACCAGCGTGGCGATTGATGGGTATTCATTAGCTCAATGGGTAAACGCAGGCTGCAAGCATGCACGTCATCGCAATCCAGCCATTGAAGGGCATAATCGGTGATATAGCCCAAACGCGCAGGCCCTCGGCGACCTTGCGCTGGATACTCAATCACCAGCTCAGCGGCATCGTGCCTCTGGCCATGATGAAATGCCTGGATGGTTAGCAACGTGGGCCACCTTAATTGAGCAGTTAATAACTGAGCAGCTTAATGCTCAATAGTGTAGTTCAAGACACAGTAATGTGCATTTTAATGCTCATAAATATATAAAAACCCAATTAGTGAGCAATATAATACTCATTTTAACCAGGAGTAATAATGCCAGCTGATGACCCATCTTTTAACACGATCGAGCACGCCATGGCTGAACTCGCCAAGGCCGACACCGATATCGCCCGTGCCCTGCCTCTAGTGGGGGCGCCATCCCCCCGGGAGCGCGATAAAGGCTTTGCGACGTTCTTCTCGACTATCGTTAGCCAGCAGCTATCTACCGAAGCGGCTCGCGCGATTATGGGTCGTGTAAATACACTGCTGCCCGAGCTTCACGCCAAGGCAGTGATGGAGGTAGAGGGCCAAGCGCTACGCGATGCGGGGCTTTCCTGGCGCAAGATCGAGTACGCTAAAGGGCTGGCTGAAGCAGAGTTGGCAGGCACTTTTAGCGCCGTGGGGCTTGAACAGCTAAGCGATGATGAAGCCATTGCCGCGATTACCGAGCTACGCGGCTTTGGCCGTTGGAGTGCCGAGATCTATCTGATGTTCTCGCTGCAACGCCCGGATATCTTTCCCGCTGACGACCTCGCCCTACGAGTGGCGCTTGGCCGCTTAAAAGGCATGGACGATAAACCCACGCCTAAACAGGCCCGCCAGTTGGTGGAGCACTGGGCGCCCTGGCGCAGCGTGGGTTCGCTGTTTCTGTGGCACTACTATCGCGGCGAGCCGTTATGAAGCATAAAACCAGCTAGAATCGCTTTCTCAACATGTTTACTTCAATAAGAATAATGGTGTTATGAATTTAAAAGCATTACGTCTGTTTAGGCTAACCGTACTACACGGCTCTCTTTCAGCGGCAGCTCAATCCGTCAATCTGAGCCAACCAGCCGCCAGCCGCCTGATATCCGCCTTGGAAGGAGAGCTGAAGCTTTCTCTCTTTGTACGCAATCATCAGAAGTTGTCATTGACCCAGGAGGGAGAGCGCTTCTACCGGGAAGCCGAGCATATTCTCAATGGCGTTGAAGAAATTCCTTCTATTGCCTGTGAAATCAGGCAGCGCAGCGTAGAGGCGCTTCGAATTATTACTTCTGCCCCGCTAGGAGCCACCCTGCTGCCATCAGTTGTCGGACAACTGCGATCAACCTGCCAAGAGCTCAACTGTAAGATCGACATCGGTAGCCGGTTTGATGTCGAGCGCCTTGTAGGCTCCCGCCGATACAACCTGGGACTTCTATCGTTACCAGTTGAGAATGCGATTGTCGATTTATCGGTCACGCCTATTCTCAAGGCACGCACCCAGGTACTACTACCCTTCGATCACCCACTGGCTGAGCAGGCGAGCATTTCGATAGAGGCACTAGCGGAGATGCCCTTTGTCACACTCAGGCCAAAACAAATCTGGCGACAACGCCTGGATCGACTGTTCGAAACCATCGGCCAGAGGCCTCGTATCGCACTGGAAGTTGGTTCAACACAGCTGGTGCCAAGTTTTGTGGAGGCGGGCTTTGGCCTTGGTTTACTGGATAGGGCGTGCTGCGGCTCCAGCCTCAATGGCAAGACGGTCATGCGCCCTTTATCACCGGCGAGTGAGCTCACCTATGCCTGTATTCTGCCGCCCGCCGGGCAGCGTCCTATTGCGCAGCGCTTCATTGAAGCGCTGCGCCAGGATCTAGAGGAGAAATGTGAACGGGAACGTGCCTTCGCTGACAACATCAGTGTTCTGCCCACCCCCGAGCATGCTGAGTAAAGGCATACACAACCCGAACGGCGAACTACAACGGCAGGACGTAACCGATAAGCAGTCGGTTTTCATCAATATTGCTGGAAAAGTTGGCCCGTCGAACGGCATTCCTCCAGCGTAGTGACAGCCCTTTGAGTGGCCCGCTCTGCAGTATGTACTCCACATCAAGATCCCGTTCCCACTCACGCCCTTCACCGACATACCCTGCTACCGTAGCGTTATCTCCTGTTGTATAGCGAGCGGTGAACGTAAGCCCAGGGATACCGGCATCAGTAAAATCATAATCGTAACGGGCATGCCATACGCGCTGTCCGGTTTCTGTAAAGTTGCTGAATTGCATTTGGGAGAAAAGATAAACCGTTGTCCCATTCACGTAAGTGAAAGGCGTACTACCAAACTGCTCCTGATAACCACCACTCCAGACATGACCGTTCAACCGATAGCGTAGTCGACTACTGGCTGCCCGGTTATCAACCTCTCCGGCCATGGCCGCACCCGACTCGTCGGACGAGAAATAGCGAAGATCCATCCCAAAGCGCCCTTCCCCTAGATTCAGAGAGTGGCTCACACCCAGATAATGCTGATGATAGACATTCTCCAACTGAGCGAAGTGATAGCCCAACCGAGTACGGTTGGATAAACGGTAGTCGCCCCCCGCGAACTGAAATCGCTGGCTGTCTACAGCTCTATAGGCGCCGCTCTTACGGTTGATGCTTAGATCTTCGTAGTCGGTTGCATCACGCTGTCTGGTACGTGTGAGCAAGCCTGCAGTCAACTCCAGATCGTCAATATCATTTGATGTAACATTAAAGCCACGAAACGTTTGTGGAAAAAGACGGCTAGTATTCGGTCTCAGCGTGGGCAGGGCCGGTTCTAAATCACCATAGCGTAACTCACTGTTTGCGACTCTCATCTTCGCGGCAATCCCAAACTTGGCGTAATCATCCTCTGCGCGCCTGGCATAACGTGGCGCCCCTGGTGCTGGTTCATCTTCCCGGTGCAGCAAGCCAGTATTGGAGCGGGAAGGGCTGGAATCCAGCTTGAGACCGTACATACCCAGCGTATCCACACCAAAACCAACCGGACCGTCAGTAAAACCCGACTCCAGCCTTAGTAAAAAACCCTGAGCCCACTCCGCCCGCTCAGTTTGTCCACTAGTATCCAGATAATCACGTTGAATATAGTAGTTTTTGAACTCCAGCGAAGATGACATCTCATCAATAAAACTGGCCTGTGCCCAGCTGGAAAGCAGAAGAACGGGCAGGCCAATGGCCGACAACCTTACCGGTATTGTCATAAATACTCCTCATTATCATTTGTTTTGTGGGAGTGTTGGGCAAGCCAGAAGGACAACTAAACGCGTGCCCTGCTGACCTGCCTTGCTTAAAGGCTTATGGGGAATAGATAGGGGGCCTAGCTATCAGGAGCGGTATCCGGTGTCGTAACACCAAAGGCTCCCGTACGCTCAAAGGCATCAAACTGCGCTGCTGCGAACGCGGCTACTTTAACGTTGTCATGCCCTGTATCAGGCACCGTCTGGAAAGCCCAGTTAAAGTCCAGGCCGAAGCGATTAGCTTTCTGTTCGGCGGTTTTATAATAGACCCAGGCACGTTCAACTCGATGATTGCCCTGCGCCATGGCTTGATAGCTACGGCGCAGATACCGGTGCCACGGATCCGTATCTCCATCGCCTACCGTCACTAGCAGTTTTTTTGCAAACAGAAGACGTTGCTCATCCTTGTCGAGCTCAACGGGCGCATTCGCCAACCCATAAGGCCATTCATTATCGGTATCGGGTAGCGTCCACCAGCCAGCTGCCGAGCAAATTGTTGCCTGGGCCTTGCTCTCGGGTACAAACGTTATCATCCGATGCACAAACTGACAGCCCGCGCTATGGCCAAACAAATAGTAGCTATCCCGCTCGGTTTGCCCACGCTCCTGAAGATCGCTGTAGAGAGCATCAATGACGCTAAACGACCACTCCTCGGGTGGGTTTTCTTCACCATCCTCGGCGGTCAGATTTCCCAGGTTGTAGCCTGCCACTCCGGGGTAGTCTTCAGGAGAAAAGCGGGGCACCACGATAGTGAAGTTGTACTGATCCGCCGCTTCAATCCAGGCATCACGGTACTCGTCTGCATTGCGGCGTAGTCCGGTTAATACGAACACCGTGGGCGTTTGAGCGTCAGCCCCTTCGGGGGCATAGTGGTACACATCAATCTGCCGCTCTGAGTCCGGCAAGGTAAAGGTAGTCATACCACTTCCCAGTGAAAGAACTTCTCCTGCCATAACGCCTGTTGCCACGGTCATGCCACCCATCAACAACAGCCGTTTCGACCAGCGTTTTGATCTCGCGATGCTTTTTTCTCTTAATGTGCTTTTTGTCATAGTTATCGTTGTCATGCGGTTTCCTCGTTGAATGCGCTCCTTAAGCGCTTGGCACTGGCACGCGCCGATGCCGCCATCTTCAGGGCGGTCTGGCGACTTTGGCCCGTGTAGTGGAGTGGGTTAAGCGCAGCTTCTAATATCGGTAGCTCGGCATAGTGGCTGCGTACAGTTTCATTCTGGAACAGGGTGCTGGCGAAAGAGGCTCCGGTGTCTTGACTACGGGTAATCGCCTCATGGACAAGGTCGTGCGCATGTTGACGCCCAACGGTCTTGGCCAGCTCCAGCATCACCTGCTCTGACATCAACGGCGCGGCATTTGCCATCAATGTTTCCTGCATACGTGTGGGATTCGGCACCAGTCGTTCAAGTAGGGTTTGCTGACTGACCGCCAGTTGGTAAGCCAAAGCGCCAGCTTTATCCAGAAGCTTGTAGAGACGGAAATTACAGGCAGCATCCCCTTCGTGGGAGGGAAGCGCGGTTTCCAGCGCAGGCGCTGCCAAACTTCTTAGCTCAGCCGCCTGGGCGAGCAGATTGACGGCATATTTGGGATTGAACTTGTGCGGCATGGTACTGCTGCCCACAACGCCCTCATCCTGGTCTTCTGATATCTCGTCGAACTCATTTGCCATCAAGGTATACAGCTCTTGCCCAAAGCGTTCACAGCCCGCTGCAAAGAGTGCCAAGACCCCGACATATTCAACCAGCCCATCAACTGCAGCCCGGGAGTGCACCTGGGAGACACCCAGTTTCAGGCGGTCAGCCATAGCGTGCGCCAACGGCTGGCCCTGATCACCATAGCTGTGCATTGCACCACTTGCCCCACCGAAGGTCAGTACAAAGGCTCGCGCTTCGGCTGACTCAAGGCGCTGGAGATTGCGCTCCAGCTCCTCAATCCAGCCTGCCACTTTGTAGCCAAACGTGATGGGAAGCGCATGACGACGATTGGTTCTCGCCACACAGGGCCAGTCAGCACCCTTTTCGGCTAAGGTGGCAAGCAGCTCTAAATGATTGGCCAAACGCCCCTTCAGCCAGTGATGGGCGCGCTGCAACTGCAGCACCTTGCCGGTCAAGATGATGTTCTGGGTGGTGGCACCAAGATGCACATAGCCACCAGCATCGCCATGACAACGCTCTGACAATGCCCTGACCAGGGACATCACCGGCGACATGGTGCGTTCGATATCCGCCGCCAGAGCCTCAACGTTCAGTTGCTCCAAAGTGGCGCAACGAGAAATTTCATCAGCTGCCTGCTGGGGAATCATCCCCAGTTCTGCTTGGGTAATTGCCAAGGCACTTTCCACTTCTAACCACGATTGCCAGGTGGCATCACGGGAGAACAGTGAATCGGCTGAATCAGGTAGTTTTTCACACGCCATTGATGTTCTCTTCGTCGGCATCATGAGTTACTCAAGTCCAATAAACAGTGCGGTGTAGGCGAACAACATCACCAGGGCACCTATCAGTGGGATGGCTGTTCGCTTGACGATATCGATAGGGGAGCAGCCTGCAGCTTCACTAACAGCAATAATCACACCTGAGACGGGTGATAGCGCACGCGCGAGCCCGGCTGTGAATTGCAATGGCAGTAGAATTGCCACGGGTCCGGCCAGCGACGATGCCGTTACGTTAGGAGCAAGCCCGGCAAAGGAAAAGAATGCGGCATTGCCTGAGCCGGTAAGAATAGTGGTCACCGCTACAAGCAAACAGGTTATTAGCGTCATACCGAACAGCCCGAAACCAACGCTCTGCGCGGAGCTGATCATAAAGTCAATCGCACCAATTGCCGTCAGGCCCGCCGCAAAAAACTCAGCGCAAATAATCAGCGAGATGATGGAAGTAAACATTTGCCCCATGCCCTGAAAGAAGGTCATGAAGCCTTTAAAAACTGCCTGCAATTCGTGCCGTTTTCGAATCATCTCGCAGAACAGCCCAAGTACCGCACCGATGATCATCGCGGTCACCACCCCAAGCTCTATCTGATGAATCAGCAGTTTGCTGAAAATCAGGATCATGCTGAGAGGCAGGATCGGTAATAAGGCATAAAAAGCGGGAACGTGCGATTTTTGATCATTGGCGTGCGCTTCACTATCTGCTTCAAAGGCAGAATTTTGCTGGGGAATATGCCCGCTACGACGGTCGAAGTATTTGGCGCTGAAGTAAGTAAGGATGCAGATCACCGGCACAATAAATAGTGCTGCGGGTACCTGATACTGGGCGAAATAGATGGCCACATACATATCAGCGGTATAAGCCGCCAGATTGGCTGTTCCCGATGCTGGCCCCAGATCCAATACCGACGTTGTACCAATCATGGCCGCCGCGGCGGCTTTGCTAACGCCCAACCTGACCAGGGTTGGGTAAAGTGTGACCAGGAGGAGCATGGCCAACCCGGCCGCACTGGGTATAAAAATATTAAGCACCTGACCCACGGCATAGCCTAACGCGAGCACGACATAGGGTGCTTGCAGTCTCAATAACGGCCGAGTACCGATATTGACCATGGCCTGGGTAGCGCCGATGTGATCCATATATTTGGCAAAGCCACCGGCCGCCATGATGATCAAGCCCAGCCCTGCCAGACGATAAGACATGATCTGATGGATAAACTCGAAGATATCGAAACCTGACCAACCACTCGTTTCGACATCTTCGAACAGCACAGACTGCGCCGGAAAAAAGACAGCCGTGAGCGCAAACAATGCCAGCCCAGCCAGCAGCAGCACTGTTTGCGGTTGGTATTTCTTGATGATCAAGGTGCCAGCAGATGTGGTAACCGTGATGGCAAGGAGGAACGCAATCATTTTCACTTCCCGTGATTTTTTTTGGTGTCATCACGGTAGGGAGGAGTGACTACGCTTGGCTATTGCAATTTTGCTATGTGCCCATCACATTGCTGCATATTTCTTTAAGCATTTGATTAAAATAAAAATAAAGAGAGAAATCTGAACTGCTGCCAGCATCGGCTAGACCAAAGTTGTAGCACTTTACAACCGGCTAGAGTCGTTAAAGGCTCAGCCCGCCGAACTTACCGTTCTGGTAATCATCGACCGCCTGAACGATCTCTTCACGGGTATTCATTACAAAAGGGCCGTGGGAGTAGACCGGCTCATCGATCACATCGCCATGACCAAACAGCAGGCGCGCATCGCTGCTTGCTTCGATCACCAAGCTATCGCCATCGCGATCTACTTCAATCAGATGGTGGGGCTGGACTGGTTCGCCACCCACCGTGACATCGCCATCCACCACGTAGAGAAACACCTGCCGTCCTGGTGCCACGGGCAACTGTTCGTGGCTACCGGCAGGCAACCGTAGCGTTGACATAAACACGCCAGTCAGTGAGTTGATAGGGCCAACGCTACCCTGCCACTCACCAGCGATCAGATTCAGCTCACCGCCACCCGGCAACGCGATAGCGGGAATAGATTCTTGTTGCAGCCCTACGTAGCGCGGCTCGCTCATCTTTAAATGCGCTGGCAGGTTGACCCACAGCTGCAGAATTTCCAACGGGCCGCCGTCGCGCAGAAACTCCTCCGGCGAAATTTCCGCATGCACGATGCCGCTGCCCGCGGTCATCCACTGCACGCCGCCCGCATTGATCACGCTTTGATGCTTGGCGCTATCGGCGTGGGCCAATGAGCCTTCCAAGATAAAGGTGACCGTTTCAAAGCCCCGGTGCGGATGCGGGCCGAACGGCAGGCCATGGTTGTTAGCCGGGTATGTCTGCGGGCCGTGATGGTTAAGAAACAGAAACGGATCGAGCTGTTCAAGCTGCGGCCCCGGCAGCGGGCGCCGGGTAATTAAATCACCGATATCATCGCGCTTGGCTGGATGCTGGGCGATCACGCGGCGTGCTGATTGAATAGTGTCTGCTGGCATAACTTACTCCTTATCAATACGCACAGCGTAAAACCTCAACCCGCCGATGAGGAGCGAATAATTTGCCCTGTTTCATTGAAAGAAATTGTTACTAAACTGCTCAACGGTTTCCTCAAAACTCGGTCACCACCGTCACCCCCGCCCCTTCGAACTTATCCATGTTCATTAGCGCATCAATGGACTGTTCAAGATTGATTCGTTTGCCGATTAGTCTTTCAGGCGCCAGCTTTCCAGACTGGATCATCGCCAGCATGGCGTCATAACGGTGGGCCTGCATGCCGTGGCTACCCAGTATTTCAAGCTCATGGGCAATGACCTTACTCATGGGAATGGCAGGCGTGCTGTTCTCGGCCAACATCAACCCGACCTGAACATGCTTGCCACGTTTACGCAGGTTACTGATGGAATTAAAGCAGGTCGTCGGGTGGCCCAGCGCATCCAGCGATACGTGAGCGCCTCCCCGGGTTATCTCCGCAACCGCTTCGACCACATTGGGTACCTTGGCAGCATTCACGGTGGCAGTGGCTCCCAGTTGGCGAGCCAGATCAAGCGCCTCGTCCGAAATATCGATGGCCACCACGTTGGCACCGACGGCGTTGGCAATCATTACGGCAGAGAGCCCAACCCCACCGCAACCGTGGACGGCCACCCACTGACCTGCCGCTGTTTTGCCCTGATCCACCACGGCCCGAAAAGAGGTAACGAACCGGCAACCCAAACTCGCCGCCGTCGCAAAATCCAATGTCTCTGGCAGCGCGACCAAATTCACATCGGCGTAGTGAATACTCACATACTCGGCAAATGAGCCCCAGTGAGTGAAGCCGGGCTGAAACTGGCTATCGCACACCTGGTGGTTGCCAGAGTGGCACTCAGGGCAAGTACCGCAACCGCCAACGAAAGGCACCGTGACGCGGTCGCCAATGCGCCACTGCTTGATGTCTTTACCCACGGCTTCGACTACGCCTGCCAGCTCATGCCCGGGCACATGGGGAAGCTGGATATCGGTATCATGTCCCACCCAGCCATGCCAGTCGCTGCGACAAACTCCGGTCGCCATGACTTTCACCACAACGCCATGCGGCTCAGGGGTGGGATCAGGCAGTTGCTGGATCTGTGGTGGGGCGGAAAATTGCTCAAAAACAACGGCTTTCATGAGTAACTCCTAGGTACTTTTCGTTGGTTCAATATAACTAACTGCGCCTGAAATTACTTTTCTGATAAATGGACACACATGCTGTTTTTGAAGCACTCTTTCTATCAAGCGCATCAACATGAAAGAGTTTTTCAAATGAGCCAACTGGATAAAGTAGACGCCCAAATAGTCGATAGCCTTCAAGCCGATGGTCGGCTATCCAACGCCAAGCTGTCCGAGCGGCTAGAAATGAGCGAAGCCACCTGCTGGCGCCGCCATAAACGCCTGGAGGAATTGGGCGTGATTGAAGGCTACCAAGCCACATTGAACCGCCGACAGCTAGGCGGCAACGTGCTGGCGTTTGCGCAGATCACCTGCACCCAGCATAGCGAGGCGGCCACTGCTGAGTTTGAACGCATTATTCAGGCCAGCTCTAGGGTGCTCAGCTGCCACAACACCACCGGCGAAGCGGACTTTCTCTTGCAGGTGATCGCCCGTGACCTCGATGATTACAGCCGCTTCGTGGAGAAAGTGTTGCGCCAGTTGCCGGGGGTATCGAGCATCCGCTCTAATATTTCCCTACGGGAAATGAAGGCGACAAGCCACTTGCCGGTTGGAGAGTTGCTGGGACTGTAAGCGAGCCAGCAGGCTACTCGCACTGCCGATATGACGACCGCTTATCCGACTATTTCTATCGGCAAAATTTGATATTGTTAAATTAAAACCAGCTGTAATTACTCTATGACGCAAAGGGTAAGCTTATGACCGAGCAGAGCCCAATCGCTTTTAGCAACCTTGTTAGCGCGATTACCCAACAGATAGAGCAGGCACGCGGGCAGGTTCGCCAAGCCGCGAATACGGCCATGGTACAAAGTTACTGGGAAATAGGCCGTTTAATTGTCGAGCACGAACAGCAAGGCAATAGCCGTGCCGAGTATGGTAAGCAACAACTACAGCAGCTCTCACAACAGCTTACCGAACGACTAGGCAAAGGCTTCGATGTCCGCAACCTACGCAATATGCGCCAGTTTTATCAAAGCTTTCCAAAACGGAACGCAGTGCGTACCGTTTTGAGCTGGACTCACTACCGCACTTTGCTGCGGGTGGAAAACGCCCAAGCCCGCGACTGGTATTTGCACGAAGCTATCAACCAAAGTTGGAGCGCCAGAACCTAGGACTATATTCCCATAATTTAATAAAAAATGGGAACATAGTACCTAGCTTTTCGTGCTTTGATTGGCTAACTTACAAGCATTGGACTATATTCCCATTATAGTTTCAAAAATGGTAATATAGTCCTTTTATTGGTGATTATATGGCAAAGCGAGACTTACACCGTGTGCTATTCCCAAAACAGCTCAAAATTCTCACTCATTTTGGGGAGGATTTGTTGCTAGCGATGAAGCGGCGTGGGTTAACCAAGAAGATGCTCTGCGAGCGAACGGGTTTTGATCATAAAACGGTGAACAAGGTGTTTGCTGGCGATCCTGGTGTGGCAATTGGTACCTATTTGAAAATTATGGCTGTGTTAGGCATGGAAAGTAACTTCTCTGAAGTGGCTGCACATGACGAGCTAGGCATCAAACTGCAAAACATCAAACTTCTGGAAGGTTCAAAATGAGCCGTGAGTTGGTAGAGGTTTATGCGGATTGGCATCCCATTGAGCAACCATTATTAATTGGTCTGTTGGCTTATAGTGACTCAAGTCGTGGCGGCGTATTTAGCTTTGCCTATGACAAAGCTTTTTTAAAATCACCCTACTGTTTGCAAATTGACCCCTTGCTGACTCTGCATGCCGGCGAGTTTCACAATGACGAAGCCGATAAAAACTTTCGTGCCTTTCTAGATTCATCGCCAGATCGCTGGGGACGTATTCTGATGCAGCGCAGGACGGCTATCGAAAATCGCAAAGGTATTCGGCCGAGCAATCGATTAACGGAGCTCGATTATTTGCTTGGGGTACATGATTCCTACCGTATGGGCGGAATTCGCTTTAAAAGACCAGACTCACCTCATTTTCTTGATAACAATGCCGAATTTTCGGCCCCACCCATGGCATCGCTTCGCGAGTTAGAGCATGCCGCCATCCAAATTGAAAAAGACGATAACATCGACAGTGATGAATACTATCGGTGGTTGAAAATGTTGATTTCTCCCGGCTCTTCTTTGGGCGATGCAAGACCAAAAGCCTGTATTACTGACGAGCAAAAATACCTGCCATCGAGCTTCTAACCGACCATCACTCTACCTAACCGAAGTCAAGACTTGCGAACTGGTTAGCGAAGGTAAATCGGTTGCAGATGGTTGCATCCGGGTTCCAGCAGATTTTGTACCTGATGGGTTGGCATAGTAGGTCGTTGAGATTGATTGGGAGTTTGTTCATTGTCTTTTTCCCTACCGTTCAAATACTGCAGCAATCACTGCTTCAGGTGCTTTTTTTCGAATACAAGCTTCTGCTACTGATGAAAACTCCATATCGTATTTTACTGTTGCCTTTAAGCGAGCAATCGACATTTCCTTCGTTAGCCAAACCAAAGCATGGACACCATGTTGTGTCCTAGCCCCACGATAGTCTTCAATTATCGATAGACATTCATCCCACTTTTTACCGCGCTTTTGATTTAGGCGGTTAATACGATTCAAACCTAAAATTTCGATAGTTTTTTCTGCTTTGAATTGCTCTAATTCATCAATACCACCAGCTAATACCGCTACACAGCCGTCATCATCTCTATCATAGGAGATCAGACGTGTTTGGTCAGTTAATGGGTCAATCAATACTGCACCCTCAAGCTTAAGCAGCATCTCTGAGCAATTAACAGCAGCACGTTGTTCGCCAGCAATAATAGGAAACACATCACTTTTTTTACTGTTGATCAAGTGTCCGGCTATTACATAGTTTTTCCAGTTAAACGTGAGCCACCAATAGCCACTTTCGTAACTTCCATCTAGGTTTTTTACACGGCCTTTGGGGCGAAAATGATCTACATGAATCGGGGATATAGATTCTTCGGCTTCGGTGTACCAGCACTTATTGGCAAATTGACCCATAAGCCAGTTACGGATACGGGCATCTCGCCAGAAGCCTTCATGTTCATCAAGTATAATTTTCCGGGCTGCTTCATCAGGGGCGCCTTGTAATTGCGCAGTTATAGCCTCGGCTTCGGCAATCCAATCGGCTGGTGGTGTGCCTGTAATAATTACTTTTCGCATGCCTACACCTTCAACTTCTCAGCCAGCTCTTGCGCGAGCAATGACAAATCATCCATACGTTGGGCTTTTACTAGCTGCTCAATGATCTTCTCGGCCTTAGCATTTTGTTCGTTTAACTCATCTTTGCTAAATAGTTTATCAAGCGGCTTGCTGCGCACTTTGTACATTTGCTCGATAAAGAGCTGATACATCGGATCGCGATATTCTCGTGAAAACCCTAAATCATCAAGGCGAACCACTAGGTAATCAAGTTCTTGCTGCTCCTCATGACTCAAACCTTCATGCTTGCGCTTGGCAAGCAAATCGTTACGACGTTGCAGCATGTTCAAAGTGTGATGGTCTAGAGTAGAAGGCAAACCAAACATCTCACTTTTTAACAAGCCAGATACACCCATCCCTTGAGGATCTGCAACAGGTGGCTTGATCAATGTGTCACCATCGCTTTTACTAATAATGTGAACCTGTTCTTTTCTTAGTGAACCAACCATCATCGGGTCGTGAGTGGTGATCAGGATTTGCGATTCACCTTGCACCAACGATTTTTTTCCAGAACTTAAAACGCCTTCAATATCGTCAAAGTAGCGTAATTTCCAGATAGGATTTAAGTGAGTGTCGGGTTCATCTAATAAAAACAAACAGTGGTCTTCACGGGTGATGCGCATCAACCCGAGTACGGTGAGCATTTGCAGCTCGCCTTCAGAAAGTTGGGTAAAACTCACCTTGCCACCGTGCTCGTCTCGCTTCTTGACGGTGATACGAACTTCGTCAATTAAATCGCCAATATAAGCGCCTTCGGCATAACGGAAAAAGCTATCAGGCCCACCAACCAGTTCGCCTAGTTCTTTAAGTTTTTTATTGTTCGGCACATAAAGGTACAGCTGTTTTTGCTTTTCGGTGCGGCCACGAAAATCAATTTGCTTGCTGGCTTCCTGCTCAATCGGGGCCCAGGCCACTTGCCAGAGTTTATCCAGAAACTCACTGACCACATTGCCACGGGCATACCAAAAGCGCGGATCACCCTCAATCAGTTCATGTTCGTCAAACCTACCACCACGGCGTTTTTCGCGCAGCCGGTGGGGCTCTTTGAGTACAAACAGAGCGGACTCCAGTGATTCGATATGCAGATTATTCAGTACCTTTTGAAATACCGGGTCGTCGGATAGCAAACAGGCCAGCAGCACCAACTGGCTGTGCCCGCCCCGGCAATAAAACAGACGGCGTAATCGGTCATCACCTAATCTTTCTCGCCGCTTTTGGCGCTGCTCTTCAGCTCGGTCGAGAAATTTAGCTCTTTGTTCTTCAAATGGCTTGAGTTCATATTGTATTGCCTGATACTCAGTTTGCTCCTCTTCACTCATTTCATTGACTGATTTCCCTTCGAATTTTCTGAGTTCGTCTTGGAGGTCAATTATCCTCGGGGAGTTGGTATATGCGTTCAGTTCGGAATCTGAAAAAACCTCATCAGTGGTGATTTCCTGCCGCTGATTAAAACGCCGTTGATGTTCCTGAAATAACTGCTCGATGCGCTCATTACGGCCCGAGTAGTAAGCAAAAATATGCGAGGGCAGTAGCTCTCGGTTTTTGAGCAGATAGCCTTGAGATTCGCTTTTGCCATTGACCCACACATAAGGGCGTTTTTGTTTGGCAGTATCCGCTTCAATACGCACGATATGTCCACGAATTTCATATTCCAGGGTGTAGTCAAAGGCGGCTTCCTGATCGAGATCCACATCACGAAACAAGGTGATCAACGCCTCAATCAGATTGGATTTGCCGGTGCCGTTCTGGCCGATCAAGGCATGGCTGCGAATGCGTTTGGCAGGCTCATTCGTGGGCGCACCCGTGGCTGTATCCAGCTCGGTGGCAAAACTCACTTCCAAGTTGCGAAGGTTACGGAATTCCGGAATTTCAAGGTGTTTTAGTTGCATTTAAGGATATTCCTTAATCTTCTTGAAGGACTTTGCTCTCAGCTGGTGAGTGCTGAATGATCCATCCATTCTGGATTTCTAATTCGAGTTGTTCATCGAAGGCATTTTTGCTCTGTCCAAATTTTCGCCATAAGTCATTTTCATACATGGCTTCGCCATTCTCTTTTATTAGGCAAATTAGTTTTGCTGCTTTGTCTTCAAAACAAATTTTGTCTACGTTCAAATCATCCTTTAGCCATAAAACTGTAGGTTCTAACACCCAACCGTTAGTCACTTCGGTTTTTAATTGCTCATAAAATTGGTCGATTGTTTTATCGAGCCCCCAGTGCTGCCATAAATCTTTGGCCCTCATTTCGCCGTTACGCCGAGCGAGAATAGTGGCCAGTGGTGCCTGGGCTTTGACATCTGGCGGCGTACCCAAACGCACAGGAGACACTAGTTCAGTTTTCGGGGCTTTCATGGGTTCCTCCTCTTGCTCAATAGCGATACCGGTGAGGGCGGCAACTGCACTCGATACTAGGTTTGCTGCGATGCGTTGCTTCTTCGATAACTGTTCCTCAAAGCGATTACATACTTCAAACAGCGCATCGATGATTTCAACAATCGAGTCTTGCTCTTGCTTTGGAGGAACCGGAACCACTAGATCTTCAACGCCACCCACGCGCAAGTGCTTTACCGTCATTCCAATTGCAGCCTCCACCATGCGAGTCTGAAAACTGGGGCTTCTAATTACATAAAGCAGGAATCGATTATTAAATAACTCAGGAAATAACCGGATAAGCATTGTGCGCTGACCAAGGCATACTTTTTCACCCTCGGGCACAATTGCCGCTTCACCCATTGGAGCTTCCCTTGTAAAGAAAATATCACCGGCTTTAGGCGGCATTCTTCTTGCCCAGTAGGAGAATGTTTCTTCGGTTATTTTTCTTGTATTGGCTAAATTCATTTCACCATTGCGAATATCAGTTGTTCTAATCAGGTGAATTCCGCTCGCCACATAAGGTGCAGTCTTATTATGACAGTCCACAATAGCCTTAGAAATTTGCAAAAATGTAGCCCAAATCCAGTGTTCTGGTAGCTTAGTGTCAGGAACATTGAACTGCTGCGTACGTAGTTTCTTGAGCATGCTTTGTGCTTCTTTTTTCTCCTGATCATCGGTTTCCTTTGACCAAGCAACTCTTTGTTTCGTTATCGTCTCCAGCAGTTCAGTGCCCGTTGAGTCATGACGGAGCTCAATATCAGATAGATTTCCCGATACGGCTAAATCGAGTATTAATCCTCTGAAAGCGGCCACATCCTCCGGCGTGGAAAACAGTTGCCCGAAATTGCCTTCTAGACGCTGCCAGTTTTCTTGCAGCTCATGGGGGCTTTGGCTGTTGGCCACGGCTTGCAGAGTGGCGTGGCGCAAATGATTTTGCAGGGTGCGGCGTTTTTGTTGCTGCGTTTCCAACTGATCACATAAGGCCATCAGCTCATCAACTTTGGCGACTATGCGAGATTGTTCATCAGTTGGCGGCAACGGCATAGCACAAAGTGCAAAGTAGTCGGTGGGTAAACGTTTTTGCCCAGCAGTACCTGTCATGCTGGCTTCGCCCTTGGCTCTAAATAAAGGCGAGCGAACGAAAAGGTATATATAAGCAGGATTTATATCTTGGCTTATGGGGCGGAAAACATGAAATTCTGTAGAACCAGCGCCAATATCAAATTCAAGCCCACGAACCACCGCTGATTTGCCGTTTTCAAAGCACGGCGTAATTTTGGCGAGCAACACATCGCCGTTAGCAAAATGGGTGTAACCTTTGCTGATTTCTGTCCAAGGTTTTACTACACCTGCAATAGCTTCTGAGTGATTCTCAGAAACTGCGGCCATAGGAACAAATGTGGCCATAGCTACAGATTCGCTATCAGTTTGGGCTTGATTGCGGGGATTAATTTCACCTAGATCCAGTAATCGACTCCATCGCCAACCGGGCGGAATTACAATAGCTGGGGGTGTTAATGGTGCAGACTCAAGCTTGGGTGAACGCTTAAACTTTTTCTCGGTAATAAGGCGCTGGCGGATACGAGCAATGTTCAATAGTGCAACGTCCGCAGTACCATCTTCTTCTAGCTGAAGTGTTAACCTTCCCGTTACGGCAAGTTGATAAACCAACTCCCGTAACTTCGCCACGCCCCCCGGCGCATTGACGATATGCCCAAACTCAGCCAAAAACTGTTGTGCGTCCATTTAGCTGTCCTCGCCACGGTTTTCGAGGCGAGCCCGTGAGTTTTCAATGGCCTGATGCAATTTGGCTTGTAGTACTTCTTTGGGGGGTAAAGCAGTCAAATATTCAGCGACATGGATGCCGCTGGCATCCAGCTCTAACAGTTCGATTTGCTCCTGCTTTTTACCGCTGCACAGAATAATACCCAGCGGCGCAGCTTCGCCCGCTTCCTGTTCATGCTTGGCAAGCCAACGCAGATACAACTCCATTTGGCCTTTGTGCTCGGCTTTAAAGTCGCCCAATTTCAAGTCAATAGCGACCAACCGTTTCAGCCGGCGGTTGTAGAACAGCAGGTCGATGTAAAAATCATCGTTGTCGATCTGGATTCGTTTTTGCCGTGCGACAAAGCTAAAGCCGGCTCCTAGCTCCAACAGAAATTGCTCCAGATCGCGCAGAATAGCGTCTTCCAGATCTTTTTCCAGGTAGCGGTCATTCAGGCCCAAAAAATCGAGAACGTAAGGGTCTTTGAGCACTAGGTTTTGGCTCAGCGAGCCTGTTTGGCGCAGGTTGGCTAATTCTTGCGTTAGCAACATTTCAGGTTGTTTAGACAGGACGGTTCGCTCAAACAGCAGGGTGTTTTTTCTTTCCCGCAATTGGCGCACACTCCAGCTCTCCTGCGCGCACATTTGACTGTAAAAGTCGCGCTGAAGCGTATCTTTTAGGTAAATCAGCTCTAAAAAATGACTCCATGACAATTGTCTCGACAGTGTCGAGACTATTTGCTCGCCATAGGCAGCACGCTCACCCTGAAGCACTTCATGGTGAATACGCTGGCCAATTTGCCAGTAGAGGATCGTTAGTGCGCTGTTGACGGTTGTGGCCAGTTGCTGGCGACCCTGCTCAATCAGCGTACGGATATCGCCGAGCAGTTGTTGTTCAGTCGGTAAAGCTGGCTTGCTCATGCGTCTTCTGCCTCTGGTCTAAAGTGGTGAGCAAGGGCTGCCGCCAATTCGCTTTTGAGCTGGTTTTCGGTTTCTTCAATTTCACCCAAGAGTTTTTTGTATTTGACCAGTAGATCGACAGGGTCATGGCTTTCTTCTTCGGGGCCATTCGGATTTTTAATATCCAAATTAAAGATGGGCCAGTAAAGGCGGTCGCCTGCGGACTGGGCGTCGCGGGCTTTTAAGCGCAGCGTTTCACTTTCGCTGCGTAAGCTTTCAATTTCATCGTCCACGCTTTGGCGTTGTGTTTTATCGTTGTTTCCTTTAATAGAGCCACGCAAGTCACGAATGCGGCTTTCCAATGCGCTGGCTTGGTTATTAAGCTGCTCAGCATTATCCCAATGCGGTTTGGCGGCAGCTTCGGCCTGTTCGCGCTTAGTTTTAAAATCGACCTTCCAGGCGAATTCGTTTTCCTCACGGCTGGCAAAGTCATCGCTTTCATCGCCCCACCAGTCTTGCTCAGGTTTAAATTCTTCCAGGCGTATGGGTTTGGTTTTACTATAGCTTTTGTAGCCCGGTGGATAGGGGTGTTCGTAAAACCAAATGGTGTCGGTATGGAAATGCTCGCTGCCATCGTCTACCCGCTCGCCTTTGGTAAAAAACAGAAGGTTGGTTTTGATAGTGGTATAGGGGGCAAACACGCCTTTAGGTAGCCGGATAATGGTGTGCAGTTTGCACTCTTGCAGCAGCAGCTTTTTAAGCGTGCCTTTGATGCCATCACCAAACAAAAACCCATCTGGAAGTACCACAGCGGCACGACCGTTTTCTTTTAAAAGCTTTTTGATAATCAGCGCCATAAACATATCGGCGGTTTCACGGGTCTTTAAGTCAGTCGGGTAGTCGCCACCTACCGTGTCATCTTCATAGCCACCAAAGGGTGGGTTGGTGATGATACAGTCAACTTTTTCGTTAGCACTCCATTCGTTCCAGCCCTTGCCTAAGGTGTTTTTATGTTCGATCTGGCTGGGAATATCAATTTCGTGCAAAAGCATGTTGGTGGTGCATAGCAGGTGCGGTAGTTGTTTTTTCTCAATGCCGCGAATAGCAGCTTCGATAGCGTGCTGTTCCTTTGTGCTAGATTTATTAGTGCGCTGTTTACGCAAATGGTCGATGGCGGCGGTTAAGAAGCCACCAGTGCCGCAAGCTGGGTCGAGCACGATCTCGGTGCGTGGCTTCAATCGAGGATTTACTCGGTCAACCATAAATTGTGTGATGGCGCGAGGGGTGTAGAACTCCCCTGCGTTACCGGCACCACGCAGATCATTAAGTAGTTGCTCATAAACATCACCAATCTGCGAGCGAGTCGTAAAGTCGTGAAAGTCAATGGCTTCTTCAAGCTTTTCGATCACCGCCAGCAACTGGGTGCCCGACTTCATGTAATTGTTGGCGTCTTGAAAGACGCTGCGAATGACCTTGTGTTGTGGGCTGGCGTTGGCGTCCAGCTCTTTCGGTGCCTTGAATAATTGGTTGTTAACAAAGCCGACGATATCCGACGGGGCCATTTTATGGGATTTTTTGCCTTGGCCGTCATCATTCATTTTGGCCCAATTGCGCCAGCGAAACTCTTCCGGCAGTGGTGATTGATAGTTGGCGTTATCGTCTTCCCACTCTTCCTCGCGTTGGTCAAATACTTTTAAAAAGAGCATCCAAGTGAGCTGGCCCAAGCGCTGCGCATCGCCATCGACGCCATCGTCTTTGCGCATGATGTCTTGAATGGATTTGATAGTGCTGCTGAGATTCATTAGGTTTTCCAGTACTCGTCGTTAAGCGCTTTGGTCGTCGTAAAGCGCTTTTTCTAATTCGTGAATGGCTTGAGTGTACTGCTCGATACCACCGAAAATACCGCGACGGATTTGGGTTTTACTGCCGAATTGGTCGAAAGGTGGCAGCTCCAATACTTTGGCATCTTCAATATCTTGCACGCCGTGGTCAGCAAATTTTTCCAGCAGGGCTTCGAGCACGATGCGGGATTGTTCGCCGTACTTACCGAACACATCGCGTTTTTTCACATTATTGGCGCGTTCACGTCGGGTGAGAGGCTTTTGGTTGAAGGCGACATGAGCCACTAGATCAAAAGCGTCCAGCTCACTGCCGTTGGGAACGGCTTGCTGCAATATCTCCAGCGGTATCCCATGTTCGGCAAGTTCTTTCAGCACCACTTGCTTACGCTCGGCCCCATTCCAACGGCGCAAAAAGTCGGTGAGGTTGCCAAATTCAGCCTGCAGGGCTTTTTGAATATCGGCTTTGAGTAGGACTCGGTAGTCGTCAGTAATCAGTTTGCCGTCGGCGTCTAGATACTGTTCGAGTATCACAGCGACCCGAACATTGACATCCCCGATCACGTATTTGGTGCGGCCTTCTCTCTCTCCAGTATTGCGGCCATCATCAAACCCGCCGGTTGTGCCGGTATCGTAAGGTGGAGGCTCCACTTCACCAATACCAGAGGTGCCTGTGATATCGGGTGGCAGATCTTCCGGCGGCATTTCGTCAGGGGGGATTACCGGGTCATCAGGCTTGGGTTCATAAATGACGACGGGGTCTCCATCAAAATCCGGATCAGCAAACAGTCGTGTGGCACCCTTGAAGTCCATGATAGTGAAGTAGAGCTTTTGGTAATCCTCGCGCAGGCGAGTGCCACGACCAATCATTTGTTTAAACTCGGTCATGGAATTGATGTTTTGATCGAGCACAATCAGCTTGCATGTTTTGGCATCTACCCCGGTAGTAAGCAACTTAGATGTGGTGGCAATGACTGGATAGGGCTCGTCGTTATCAATAAAGTAGGAAAGCTGGGCTTTGCCTTCGTTATCGTCACCGGTAATGCGCATCACATAGCGGCGATTACTAGCGGCTGCTGGAATCAGTTTTACCAGTGCTTGGCGCATGCGCTCAGCGTGGTCTTGATCGTCACAAAAGACGATCGTTTTGGCCATGGGGTCGGTGGCTTTCAAATACTCCCAGACTCTTCTAGCCACCAGTTCGGTGCGTTTTTCCAACACTAAGTTGCGATCAAAATCTTTGGTGTTGAACTGGCGCTGTTCCACCAATTGGCCGAGTTTATCGATCTTGCCTTTTTCGGGTGTGTAGCCCACGGCATCCACATCCGTGGCTATACGGATCACTTTGTAAGGGGCGAGAAAGCCATCTTCGATGCCCTGTTTGAGCGAGTAGGTGTAAATGGGGTCGCCGAAGTAGGTGGTGTTGCTGATGTCTTTGGTTTCTTTCGGCGTAGCGGTTAAACCCAGATGGGTGGCACTGCCGAAATACTCTAATATATCACGCCAAGCAGAATCATCCGCTGCGCTGCCGCGGTGGCACTCATCAATCACGACCAGATCAAAAAAGTTTGAGGGAAACTGGCGATAGATTTGTTTCCACTCTTCCCGGCCGGTCACCGCCTGATAAAGAGCAAGGTAGATTTCGTAGTTCTTTTTGGCTTCTCGATTAGTAACCTTGTGCATGACTTCGCCAAAGGGGGCAAAGTCTTGTTGCATGGTTTGATCCACCAGAATGTTGCGGTCGGCCAAAAACAAAATGCGTTTTTTGGCTTTGGCTTTCCATAAGCGCCAGATAATTTGGAAGGCAGTGTAGGTTTTTCCAGTGCCCGTTGCCATAACGAGCAGCACACGCTGCTGGCCTTTGGCAACTGCTTCGATGGCGCGATTAATGGCAACACGCTGATAATAACGGGGCTCTTTGCCACTACCATCGCTATGAAAGGGTTCCTCGACCAGTTTCACCGCTTCCGGTTCTACCAAGCCTTTCCATTGCTGATACAGAGGCCACAAATTTGCCAGGGATGGCAACTCATTGAGTGAGATCTCTCGTTCGATAGGATGAGTAATGCCGGTTCGATCATGCAGCAAAAAACCTGCTCCGTTGCTGCTGATAGCAAAAGGGGCATCCAGCATTTCGGCATAGGTCAGCGCTTGCTGCATGCCGTGGCCGACTGAAAATTTTGATTGTTTGGCTTCAATAACGGCAATGGGCACGCCGGGGCTGGCGTAAAGCACATAATCAGCGCGCTTGGGGCCGCCCTTCGCATTGGGATTTTTCACCCGCGCAGCCAGCCTTCCCCGCACCATAACGCGACCATCGGTAAGATTCACTTCTTCCCGAAACTGATGCTGTTGCCAACCCGCCTGCAGAATGGCTGGCGTGATGAACTTGGTGCAGATGTCTCGCTCACTGAGCTGGTGTTTATCCATCGAGATGCATCCCTTTATTTGTGCTTATGGTCATCGTCATCTGCCACACCGCAGCGCATCCGCTCATCTACCTCTGGTAAAGACAATAAATGTACGTTTTTCCATTGCGCTAGAATTTGCCATTTTTGAATTACTTCCTCCACAACAAGGTGGAGTGGCCATTAGCTAATTGAGTAGACAGCGGCATTGGTTGATATATGAGCCAGAGTGAGTGCTTGCACATTGTCGCATTGACTTAGATCAGGGTAGAAGGTGAATTGCCATTACCCGTTCAGCAAGACCAATACTTCGTCACTCAATATTTTGAATCTGCTCCCGCATCTGCTCGATCAACACCTTCAACTCCACCGCACAGCGTGTCGTCTCAGCCACTACCGATTTTGACGACAGCGTGTTGGCTTCGCGGTTGAGTTCCTGCATTAGGAAGTCCAAACGGCGGCCTTTGGGGCCTTTCTGGGCGAGCTGGTGGCTCACTTCTTCTATATGCGCGGTCAGGCGATCCAGCTCTTCGTCCACATCGGCTTTTTGCGCCACCAGCACCAGCTCGGCTTCCAGGCGCTGGGGGTCGAGTTCAGTTTTGGCAACCTCCAAGCGTTCCAGCAGCTGGGCGCGTTGGCGCTCTAAAATCTGCGGTAGCAGGCTGCGTACGGTGGCGACCTGTTCGCTTACGGCGGTCAGGCGGGTGGTGATCATCTCAGCCAGCTTGTCGCCTTCACGGGCGCGGGCGTCAATCAGCTCATTTAGCGCCTGATCAAACAGGGTTTTGGCGGCGGCCTTGATGGCGTCTTGGTCAAGGTGCTGGGTTTCCATCACGCCGGGCTGGTTGAGTAGCGCAAGTGTGGTGGGCGGCACGGCGCTGGGCACTTGCTGCTGAATGGCGGTTAGCGCATCAGCAATGGCGGCTAAGCGGGCGCTGTTAACAGCGGGGGCTTGGGCGGTTTCGGCGCTCTCAAAGCGAACACTGCACTCGACTTTGCCACGGGCTAAACGGGTGCGCAGCGCTTCACGCAGCACTGGCTCTAGGTCACGCAGGCTTTCATGCAGGCGGAAGTGAGGCTCTAAATAGCGCTGGTTCACCGAGCGAATTTCCACCTGCAGCGTGCCAAACGGGGCAGCCTGCTCGGTGCGGGCAAAGGCGGTCATGCTGTGTACGCGGCTGGAAGTGGCCATGTTTCATCCTGGTAGTGAATAACGGTGTATAAAGCATTGCCAACAGTCGTGTCTAAATGGCTAGCCTATTCATTCGATTCAGTAAATGCTGTGCGAAAGAGCGTATCAAACACCCATTATTTCTGGCTGAACCTCTATGAGCAGACGGGAATCCCGCGGTGGCGTATCAATCAGCTCGAAGACGCGGTCGATCATCTCGATCACATTTTGCCGAACCATCATCAAACGCGGATGAAAGGCAGCGGCAAGAGGATCCCAGTCAAAACAACCAAAAATAATGTCATCTAGATAATAGCCATTTAGCTGTAACCCACGAACGATGCCCTCAAGAGAAATCGTGGAGTTGACGAACATAGCGCTGGGCAGAGTAGACCGATTACGCATGTATGTTGCCAACGCAGCCTGGGCCTTATCGGCAGCATAATCGCAGGGGAGGATATTCTCTTCCGCCGTCGCCAGCCCCACCTCCTCTCTCGCTTGCTTGAAGCCGGCAATACGCTCGCGGGTATTGTGATCCTCATCACGGCCGCCAATAAATAGCACAGGGTCATCACTGCGCTTCTCTTCAGCAAGGCGGTTGAGGATGGCATGGGTAAGCTGTCGCGCGCCATCACGGTTATTGGAAATCACCGACGGTGCCTTACTGCCAGGAAGATCGAGATTAATGCTTTGCACGCCGCTCTCTGCACACATCTGTGCAATCGTATCCGGATCCGTTGCGCCGGTGCATACCAGGCACTCAACACGGTAAGCCAGCATCATTCGGGCTGCTTCACACTCTTGCTTGGGATCTCGATTCGTACACGAAACAATCGCAAACAGCCCCCGTCGACGTGCTTCTGATTCGAAATGTTGGGCTATCGAACTGAAATAGCGGTTGTCGTACAGCGGCAGGATCATGCCGATGATACCTGAGCGTTCGCGCCGCAAGGCACGGGCCTGCATGTTGGCCGAGTAGCCTTCCGACTGGGCGAGCGAAAGAATTTTGCTGGCAAGTTTCTTGCTGATGCGACGGCGCTGCCAAGTGCCGTTGAGCACGGCACTGACGGTACTGGGCGATGTTTCTGCCAACCTCGCCAGGTCGTAAATAGTCAGCCGCTTGGATGAAGAGTCGCTAACCACGTGGCAGCTCCTTGCGATTAGATAAAAGTAGCATTGACGTGATGATGCAATAGATCAATCCTACGCTATGCACAACCGATTGTGCATTCTCGACTAAATGACAATAACGATAGCGATGACGCATCGCTTAGGCACCACTCAACGTATCCAGCACTGTGTAAAGCTCCTATGCATTGTGAGGCTCGGAAGCGTCTGCGCCATTTTATTTGACCATGACGCAACGTACAGCAGCACTATTAAAGCGCTTCAATGCACTCTATTCCACTGACTGGGTCAGCCAACAGCAAGCAGGAAATCACAATGAAATACAAAGCACTTCTTACCGCAGCTACGCTAACAGGCATTATCGGCAGCACCGGCGCAATGGCTCAGGAGTCTCCTACGATTGCCGTGGTCGCCAAGGTGGGTGGCATCCCCTGGTTCAATGCCATGGAAATGGGCATCGAACAAATGGGTGAAGAGCTTGGAGTAGAAGCCTATATGGTAGGCCCCACCAGCGCTGACCCTGCCCTGCAGGTACGTGCGATAGAGGATCTGATCAGCCGTGGCGTTGATGTCATTGGTGTTGTCCCGAATGATCGCGAGGTTCTTGAGCCGGTATTGGAACGAGCACGTGATCAGGGAATTATCGTACTGACCCATGAAAGCCCCGAATCGGTCAACATCGACTACGACTTTGAAATGATTTCAGCGCAGCAGTTAGGTGAAGAGCACGCCAAGCTATTGGCTGACACCACCGGCTGCGAAGGCTCTTATGCCGTTTACGTTGGCGGCCTCAGCGTGCCCGCTCACAACGCCTGGGCAGATGCTGCCGTGAGCTGGCTCGATGATAACTGCTCGGGCTTGACCCAGGCCGCTGATCGTTTCGGCGTTGCCGAAAGCGTCGATGACAGCCGCAACACCACCCTGGACTTGCTGCGTGCCCACGAAGATTTGGCCGGCATCATGTCATTTGGTAGCCAGGGAACCATCGGCGCTGCTCGGGCCGTGAAAGAACGGGGGCTGGAAGGGGATGTGGCCGTTATGGGCCTGTTTTCTCCTGGCCAGGGGCGCCGTCTGGTGCACGAAGGTGTGATTACCGGTGGTTTCCAGTGGAGCCCTCTGGACGCGGGCAAAGCGTTCGTTGCCCTGGGTGAGATGCTCTATAACGGCGAAGAGATTACCGATGGCGCCGAATTGCCGGTACTGGGTGAAATTACCCTGGACGGCAAAACGATCTTTGCCTCACAGCCACTCAAGCTGAGCAAAGATACCGTGGATGAGCTGGCAGAGCTCGGACTGTAAGACTGCGCTTATTGATCGTGTACAGACTGCCGCGCTCCTGATGAGCGCGGCAGTGATGTTGAGAGAGGAGCCTCCAATGGGCGATATCGCGATTCGAGCGCGTCACGTTAGCAAGATTTTCGGTCAAAGCCGGGTGCTTGATGATGTCGAATTCGAACTTCGCCGGGGTGAGGTGCTTTGCCTTGCAGGTGAAAACGGTTGTGGCAAAAGCACGCTCATTAAAATTATTAACGGCGTATACACACCTGAAGCGGGGGTAGAGCTTTCGTTTGGCGATGAAACCCTCTCTGCCATCAGCCCGATAGAGGCGCGCAACCGGGGCATCCATGTGATCTGGCAAGATCTCGCTCTGTTCCCGCACCTGACCGTCGCGGAAAATATCGTCTTCGATGACTACGTTGCCAAGCCTTGGCGGCCTATTTCCTACAAAGATGCGCTGACGCAATCCCGCGAGATCATTCAGCAGTTTGGCCTCGACCTGGATCCGATGGCCCGTGTTGAAGACCTTTCGATTGCCCATCGCCAACTCGTTGCTATTTGCCGCGTGCTGCGTGCAGGGGCCAGTATCATTTTTATGGATGAGCCCACCGCCTCGCTTACCTATAAAGAGGTGCAGACACTGCTGGGCATTACCCGCTCACTGGCGGCGAAAGGTATTTCTATTGTCTTGGTCAGCCACCGGCTGGTGGAAGTGTTGGAGGTGTGCCAACGGGTCACCGTGCTCCGCAACGGGAAGTTGGTCGGCACCTACCCCACCGAGGGGATGACCCAGGCACGACTTTCAACCCTGATGACCGGGCTTGAACTTGAGTTTACCCCCCGTGCTGAAATGCACAAAGGCGCCCCGGTACTGGAGCTTAAAAACTTAAGTCGTGAAGGGGAATTTGAAAATGTCTCTTTCACCCTGCATCGCGGTGAAATTCTTGGCCTGACGGGTTTGCTGGGCGCAGGGCGTACCGAAATAGCCCACACGATTTTTGGGATGACCCAGCCCACTTCAGGGCAACTGCTAAAAGAGGGTCAACCGCTGACGCTAAACTCCAACCGCGATGCCGTGCGCCATCGCATTGCCTACCTCTCTGAAGACCGACTCAATCTTGGTCTGGTGCAAAACCAGTCCATCAATATGAATACCGCAGTGACAGTACTACCAAAACTGGAAAAACCGCGCTTCTTTCTCTCCCCTCAGCGCATCAAGGCACTGACCGCCCACTGGATTGAGCAGCTTAAAACCAAGGTGAGTGATGCCGAGCTTGCGGTCTCCTCATTATCCGGTGGTAACCAGCAACGCATTGCACTCGCCAAATGGCTAGCCACTGAACCCGACGTTCTCATTCTTGACTGCCCGACGATTGGCGTCGATGTAGGCGCCAAAGCCGGTATTTTCGACATCATCAGAAATCTTGCCGACCAGGGCATGGCCATCATTCTGATTTCGGATGAAGCAGGAGAAATCTGGATGAACGCAGACCGTGCGCTCGTATTGCGCGAGGGGCGCATCTACTCCGAGGTCATACCTGCGGAGACCACGGAAGAAGCGCTGGAGGCGATCATCAATGCATAAACGACTGCTAAACAGAAGGATCGGCACTGAAGGTACGCTATTGAGTATCCTCATGCTGCTGTGCATAGTGTTGGCACTAGCGACCGACAGCTTTCTCACCTTTCAGAATCTGTTCGACCTGCTTAACAATCAGTCGGTCAATATCATCTTTGCAGTGGGCCTGGTCGTCGTTCTGATTGCGGGTGGGATAGATATTTCCTTCGCAGTGGCGGCATCCGTGGTGCAGTACGTGGTGCTGTCATTGCTGATGAATTACCTGGGCGGGGGCAACTGGTTGCTTGGCATCCTGCTTTCGATGCTGGTTGGCATGCTACTGGGGCTCTTCAATGCGCTGCTGATCCATCGCTTCCGAATAGTTTCGATCATCGTCACCATCGGCACATTTAACCTGTTTTTCGGCCTCTTGATGTATTTCACCAGCGGGGTGTCCATCTACGATATCCCCGATTGGCTCTACTACTCCGTTCCGCTGCTTGACCTACCCGCCGAACGCGGATCAGCCACGCTCTACTTACCCGCGGCAGTTATGGTGGTGATGGTAATACTCACCTGGTTCATTCTGGCCCGCACCGGTTTTGGTCGCGCGATCTACGGTTTCGGATCAAATCCCGAGTCCGCCCGCCGCTCTGGCGTTAGTGTCTGGAAGATCCATGCCTTTGCCTACGGCTGGCTGGGTCTATGCGCGGGGGTGGCGGGCCTGATGCAGGCACATATCGTACAAGAGGTCGTGCCCAACGCCTTGATAGGCCAGGAGTTGCCAATTCTGGCGGCTGTCGTGCTAGGCGGCGCCACCCTGGGTGGTGGGCGCGGCTCAGTGCTCGGCGCCGTACTGGGTGTTCTGCTTCTCGCCGTTGTCCAAAACGGCCTGAACCTGCTGGGCGTTACTCCTTACGCCTTCCGCATGATTGTCGGGCTGATTATCTTGATTGCGATCACCACCAGCAACCTAGGCAACCTGTTGCCCCGCACCACCAAGGCGAGGAACGTATGAATAAGCGCCTGAATAAACAGCCCTCCACGGCCGGACTCCGCCTGGGGGGCGATAGCATTGAAGTGGCCGCCATGACGGCTCTGCTCATCGGCAGTATTGGACTCTTCTCGCTATTGGCACCGGGCTTTCTGACCGCCACTAATTTTGGCTCGATGTCGATGCAGCTGCCGGAGCTGGGGTTACTCTCACTGGCGATGCTGCTACCCATTATTTCCGGCGGCCTGAACCTCTCGGTTACCTTTACCGCCAATATCGCAGGGCTGATGACCGCCTGGCTGGTACAGGGGTTACTGGCGGGCATGGGCATACTAAGCGTTCCCATGGCGATTATCGCCGGGCTTGCCGTCGGCGCTGCCGCAGGCTTTTTGATTGGCGTTATCGTTGCCTATGTGGGCGCCCACCCCATTTTGGTTTCCCTTGGGGCAATGATCTTTCTGCAGGGTGTGGGTGAGTTTTTAACCCGCGGTGGCGGTATTTCAGGCATGCCGGAGGTATTTCAAACCATCGGCAGCGGCAGTTTTCTGGGCATACCAATCCCCATGCTGATCTTTCTCGCCGCTGCCGCAGGGTTGATCTACATCATGCATTTCACCCGCACTGGCTTTTCGATTTATATGCTGGGCTCCAACTCTCGGGCAACGGAGTACTCGGGCATTAACGTCAAGCGCGTGCTGATCACCGTCTACACGATTTCCGGCATTTTGGCAGGGTTAGCGGGCATGGTGATGCTCGCCCGCTTTAACTCTGTACGTGTAGGCCACGGCGAGAGCTACCTACTGATTACGGTTTTGGCCTGTTTTCTGGCCGGGGCAAACCCCTTTGGTGGCTTTGGCCGCGTACTGCCACTGGTGCTGGGCTTGATGAGCCTGCAGGTAATCGCTTCCGGCATGAATCTGATGGGCGCCAGCCAGCATCTAGCCACCGCGGTATGGGGGGCTTTTCTAATTATTGTAATGGCACTACGTATGCCATTTATTAAACAGTCGTGAGTAAGGTTTTCCCATGAGTCATCAAGAACATGTTCTAGGCATTGATATCGGTACGGGCAGCGCCCGAGCAGGCATTTTCACGCCGGATGGCGTGATGCTGGCCGAAGCGAAAACACCGATTGCAATGCATCGCCCTGCCGAGCATCACGTGGAGCAAAGCTCAACGGATATCTGGCGCGCGGTATGCAGCGCAACCCAGCGTGCTCGCGAGGTTGCCGGTGTGACGTCCGATTCCATCACCAGTATGTCGGTGAGCGCCACCTGCTCGTTGGTGCTCCTTGATAAGCAGGATAAGCCTCTAGCGCTCTCACCGGGCGATGAGGCGTGGAATATCATTGTGTGGATGGATCATCGGGCAACCGCAGAAGCCGCTGAGTGCACGGCTACCCAGGCAGCGCCGCTACGCAACTTGGGTGGCGTCATGTCTCCAGAGATGCAGATGCCTAAGCTCATGTGGTTGAAGCGGCACCGGCCCGAGCTCTATGCAAAGATCAGCTACGCAGGTGATCTAGGCGATTGGCTGGGCTTTAAATGCACCGGCTCTCTTGAACGCTCGGTCTGCATGCTCTCCTGCAAGTGGACGTTTGACCCACGCCCTGATCATGGCTGGGATCTCGACTTTCTAAAGCAGATCGATATGCAGGATGTACTCGAGTGCGCCCGCCTGCCCGAACAAGCCCTTCCGGTGGGCGTAGCACTTGGGCAGTTGACCGAAGAAGCCGCCGATGACTTGGGACTGACGACTCGGTGTACCTTCGCAGTGGGCATGATTGATGCCTATGCCGGTGCGCTTGGCACGCTAGGCAGAAGCCTCGCTGATGCTCCCGAGCGCCGGCTTGCCGTGATTGGCGGCACCTCCACCTGCCATATTGGGGCCCAGCCAGTGCGGCGAGAGGTACCCGGCGTGTGGGGCCCTTATCCGGGTGCGCTATGCGACGGTTTTGTCGCCAACGAAGGGGGGCAAAGCATTACCGGTGCCCTTCTAGATCACCTGGCGGCACTATTTTCAGCCAGCCGTGAATTCGGCGACGATCTTCACGGCGCGTTATCAGACCTTCTACTCGAGCGCTTGGCATCCGGCGACCCAGCTCCTGACACCCATGTTTGTCCTGACTTCATTGGCAACCGCTCACCCTTGGCCGATCCGGAAATTCGCGGCACCATCACGGGATTGACCCTTGATACTCCTCGCGAGAGCTTCATCAAGGTCTATTGGGCGGCAGCCACCTCGCTGGTTTACGGCACCCGCGCCATCATAGAGCGTATGAATGCCCATGGTTATGCCATCGATACCCTGCACCTCAGCGGAGGGCATGGACGTTCAGCACTGCTGCGAAAGCTCTATGCCGACGGTACCGGTTGTCGGGTTGTGCTGGCGGATGCGCCGGAACCCGTACTACTTGGGGTAGCCGTGGCGGCGCTGGCTGCTCAGGCCAATGGTGAGGTGCTCAGCGTTGCCAATGGCCTGACCCCAGGCGAACAAACATTAGAGCCCGACCAGGCAATGCAGGCGCTGCACACTGCGCGTTATGCCGCTTTCAAGAAACTTTACGAAGGGCGTCTCAATTGACGCAACCAACCTACTTCATGGGGTCATTACATGAGTAGTGCGTAGGTGTCCGAAATCCGTGAACAAAACATAAACATCGTTCCCACCCGGAGCGATGATCATTAGCGGTGCAAGGTACAGATTCAAACGGTGCCGCGTGCTAATTCATTACTGAGGTCAACCAATTTCAAATAGTCGTGGTATCGCTCCTCTACTGTTGGTGACCCAAGCGATACTGAGACGCAGATCCCTCCGCTCTTAGTTGCCGAAACAGATGCCAGGTTGAATATAGCTGGCCATAGCGTGCCCGTTTTCCCACCAAGATATTGCGGAAGCGAGAATTCCGGTACAGCCCGTCGCGTTGAGGAGTGAAAAGCAGACTTTAAAACCAGCCTGCGCGGTACCGGTCCCGTTATCCCAATAGCAAAAGCCTTGGTCCCCCAAACCCTCGTAATCGGGCCATATATCAGACATTTCTTAACCAGCAATGATAAATCACGGGCAGTAGATCGTTGTCCGCGTACCGCCAACCCGTGTGGGTTCAGGAATTGCGATTTCGTCATCCCCAGATTTCGAGCGGTCGTGTTCATTTCCGCAACGAAGCGTTGCACGGCGTCGTGACTTGTGCCTGTCTTCGATCCCAGCATCATTTGGCCAAATGTCCGCGCAATCAGATTGGCTGCTACATTTGATGACGGCACCAAAAGGTTAGCAATGCTGTCGCCGAGTGAAAGGCGGTCTCCTGCATGAAGGTTACGACCTGATCCTTCGACATCATCTTCAGGAACTATTTCTAGCTTGAAGCTTTTCGGCAACTGAAAGTTACTTGCCATCTCGATAGCAACGACGGCCGTCATCAGTTTGACGATTGACGCAGGCGTCATTGCCTTGTCGGCATCCTTCTCATAGATGATGACATCAGAGCCAGTGGAGTTGTGGGGCAACTGCAAACAGATCGCACTTTTCGCGGCGAGATCGGGTGTAGGACCTATTGATTTGTGTTCATCATACGGAGCGTGATTAGTCAATCCCGTCATCCCCTACTGTTGTCGTCAATGGTCACGAGGATTCAGATGACAAAGATGTCGTCTGCGCTCAGCGACGACGAATTTGTCAAAGTTGCAAACCAGATAGCAGTCATCGCTCCGTTGCCATCCGGGTCGTAGGATAGGTGGCCAGTCGCGCTGTCGTAGAGGATGCGGTCATCCGCATCTTCCGCTGTTGTTCCAATCTGAAATGCGTCTTGTGCGAGTGGACCCGTCGATCCCAAGGCGGTAAAAACGGAGTCCTCTAGCTGGATCTGGTCCTCATTCACCGTGAAATCAAGAATCTGATCGATGTTTGGCAAGCCGTTGATTTCTGAATCGAACCGAAAGACGTCTGCGCCTGCATGTCCCCAGAGACTGTCATTGCCAAGGCCGCCGCGCAGAATATCATTACCTGCGCCACCAAGCAGACTGTCGTTGCCCATTCCGCCGAGCAAATGGTCATCTCCGTTGCCGCCATAGAGCAGGTCAATGCCATCGCCCCCGATCAGAAGATCTGCTCCGTTTTCACCTCTGAGTGTGTCATTGCCGGCAGCGCCGGCCAAATAATCGTCGCCGTCGCGGCCGTAGAGCGTGTCATCGCCAATGCCGCCATTGAGGTTGTTCCGCGCGTTGTTTCCTATGATCTCGTTGGCCAGTGAGTTGCCAGTGCCGTCTATAGCTGCACTCGATATAAGCTCTAGGTTTTCGATGTTAGAGCCCAAAACAAAGCTTACGCTCGATAGAACCTTGTCCGTTCCCGCATTCAACTTCTCACAGATCACATCAGATGTGTCGTCGACGTAATATGTATCGCTGCCCTTGCCGCCGGCCATTGCGTCGGAACCAGCACCACCATCGAGTACGTTATTCAGATCATTACCGGTGATGGTGTCATTACCAGATCCGCCAATCGCATTTTCGATCCAGCTGGTGAGGTAAATTCCGATGTTCTGAACGTTTCCGCCAATGTTTGACCAAGTGCCAGGCCGCAGGTCAATGATCTGATCATTTGAAAAGCCTGAGACGTCGAACACGTCTATACCACCCGTGTCGTAGATGACAAAGCCAGGCTGGTAATGGAAGGGATTTGCATCGCCCTGATAGTATGTAAAATCGTAGACGCTGCCTGCGGTGCTAGTCGACGTGTTGAAGCCATAGACATCGTTCCCTGGGCGCGCATCATTTGCGCCATAGCGATCGATTGCAGCCTTGATATCGGCCATCTGTAAGGTCGTAGGCGGAAGCGTGGTCGCACCCTCATAATTCGACTGTTCAAAATAGGAAAGAATAGTGAACTGCCGTGTATCGTTGGCGAAGGCTCTGTCCTCGTCATAGACGGCGCCAGAGCCATACGTCACAGGATGACGGAAGCCCAGTACATGACCGATCTCATGCATTAAGCTAACCATGGTGTTGCTCACTGGCACGAATGAACCTTGTAACACGAAGTCGGGCACGTTGATCACGCCTGGGCTCTGTGTTGTGGGGTTAGGGGGCGTACCGTGGAACTGCGGATTGGTCAAACTAAATACAATATCGGCGTTCTCATTGGATGTTACCTCTACAAATGTGACATCAATGATGTCACTCCAAGCCTTGAACGCCGCAACGGCTAAATCTTTCCGATAATTCTCTTCCAAACCAGCAAGGCTATATGTGATCTCAGCCCGACCAATAGCCCATGTCACGTTATCATTTGTGATGGCATCCACGATCTCTTCAATTGTGGCGACATAGTTTGGATCGAATGACATGATCTGTTGCCTCTGCTGCGAAATCGATAATGGCCATACCAAAGCTGATTTTGCGCAAGGCTGGTTGCTTATGCAATGTTGAATAGACGACGTTTCCCGCATTTTCTAGGGCGTAGTGGCTTGGCGATTTCCTTTCCCTTGGCTCCAAGCAAATACCACCAGAGGCCCATAAATCTTATAGCCACCGATTTCCTGCTCACCGAACACATCGCAGATATGGTGCTTTGTTGCCAATTTTGAGCCGCGCAGCAGCTTCTATTCCTTGTTGCGTGAGACGGAAGTACCATCCGTCCATAAGTTCCTATTTCGCTCACGTATTTCGGATGCCTACGTACTACTCTTGAAACGCCCCTTTCAAGACGCTAGCTGGATGTTAAGCCCATCAGCGCACTCCCAGACGTGTACAATGGACGGCTTTTCCCAGTTACGCGTTTATCGAGAGGTAATATTTGTGAGCAGTGCTAAGCGTCCTGATGTTGTGCGCCCCAGTGGTCGCGAAGCCGACCAGCTCCGTGAGATTCGCCTGACCCGCGATTACACCCGTCATGCGGAAGGCTCCGTACTGGTGGAGTTTGGCGATACCAAAGTGCTGTGTAATGCCAGCGTAGAAGCCGGTGTGCCGCGCTGGCTGCGCGGCAAGAATCAGGGCTGGGTCACCGCTGAGTACGGCATGCTGCCCCGCGCCACTCACACCCGCAGTGGTCGTGAAGCGACCCGCGGCAAGCAAGGCGGCCGCACGCTGGAAATTCAGCGTTTGATTGGCCGTAGCCTGCGTGCCGCGGTGAATTTGAAGAAGCTGGGTGAGTTCACCATTACCGTGGATTGCGATGTAATCCAGGCCGATGGCGGTACCCGTACCGCGGCGATTACCGGTGGCTGCGTAGCGCTGATCGATGCGATCCGTTACCTGCAGCGCGAGAAGAAGATCAAAGCAGACCCCTTCAAGCAGTTGGTGAGCGCCATTTCCGTGGGCATTTATAAAGGCGTGCCGGTGCTGGATCTGGATTATCCGGAAGACAGCAAGGCCGATACCGATCTAAATGTGGTGATGACCGAAACCGGCGAGCTGATCGAAGTGCAGGGTACCGCCGAGGCTGGCGCCTTTACCCGTGCCGAGCTGAACGGCATGCTCGATTTAGCCGAGAAAGCGGGCGATGCGCTTCGCGACCATCAGCGCGAAGCGCTGGGTATTCGTGGGTAATGAAGGTGAGGAGTAAGGCGTAAAAAACAGCAGGCCAGCATTTAGCTGGCCTGTTGTTTGTCACCCCGGCTAATCAGCAAGGGTGACAGGCGACGCGGGAAAAGTTCGTTGCCTAGCGCCTAAAGCGCTAGGTCGTACTCAACGATTAGCGGTGCGAACTCTGAGAAGGTCGCATCGTAATCGATCCACGCGTCGACCACGTGGCGGCGGAAGTTGGGGCCGACTAACTGATAGTCGATCCGCCAGCCTTCCTGGCGCTCACGGGGCACGTCTTGGTCAAGCTTCGGCCACCAGGTGTACTCACCTGCATCGCGGTTAATTTCGCGGAAGGTGTCGATAAACCCGGTGGGACCAAGCACCTGATCCATCCAGGCGCGCTCTTCCGGGCGGAAGCCTGAGGTCAGTTGATTATCCGACCAGTTGGCCAAATCGACGGTTTTATGGGCAATATGCCAGGTACCGCAGAGGATATATTCGCGGCGTTTGCGCGACATCTTCGTCAGGTACTCCTGATATTGCTCCATAAACGCCTGTTTGGCTTTTTGGTCACTTCCGTCAGGCATCAGGAAGGAGACGATACTGAAGCGTTCATAATCCGCCTGCAGAAAACGTCCTTCATGATCGCACTGTGGGAACCCAAGACCATACATAATCGCCTTGGGAATTTTGCGGCAATAGAGTGCCACACCGGAGAAACCGTCCTCTTCGGCATCCAGGAAATAGCCTTCATAGCCTTCCGGATACAGAATGTGGTCACCCAGTTCAAAACTTTTTGCCTTGATGTTCTGCACGCAGACCACGTCGACATCCTGCTGAGCCAGCCAGTCCAGGAAGCCACGATCGACGGCATCACGAATACCATTGACATTGATGCTGGCAATTTTCATAAATCGTCCCTTTTGCGTCGCTGCTGTATGATACCCGACGTTTAGACGTTTGGGTAAAGGCAGCTAGTAAAACTTGCCATTTACCCCACTTTTATTGTTGCTTTCGTACTGATTTAAACCTACCGCCTAGTGAGGAATGCCGTGGCCACCACTCTACAACCCTACCAGCGCGATTTCATTGCCTTTGCCATTGAGCAAGGCGTGCTTAAGTTTGGCGAGTTTACGCTTAAATCTGGCCGCGTTAGCCCCTACTTTTTCAACGCAGGGCTGTTTCAAACCGGTCGTGCGCTGGCCAAACTAGGGCGTTTTTACGCCCAGGCGATTGTCGATAGCGGCTTAAACGCCGATGTGTTGTTTGGCCCGGCGTACAAAGGTATCCCACTGGCGGCAGTCACCGCGGCGGCACTGGCCGATCATCACGACCGGGATATGCCCTACGCCTTCAACCGCAAAGAGGCTAAAACCCACGGAGAAGGCGGCAATATTGTGGGCGCACCGCTTGCTGGCGATATTTTGATCATTGATGACGTGATTACCGCGGGCACCGCTATTCGCAAAGTGATGAGCCTGATCGAACAGAGCGGTGCCCAGGCCGCCGGGGTAATTATCGCACTCGACCGTCAAGAGCGCGGTCAAGGCGAGCAGAGTGCGATTCAGGAAGTGCAGGCTCAGTATGCCATGCCGGTGGTCAGTATCGTCACCCTGGAGCAAGTGCTCACTTACCTTGAAGAGCATGCCGGTGGCGAAATGCTCGCCTACGCTGAAGCGATCAGGGCTTATCGTGACCGCTATGGGATTACCAGTTGATTAGACCTACAACGCGCCAGCAAAACCTTGCTGGCGCCACGCCTCGTAGCTCACAATAGCCACGGCATTGGAAAGGTTTAGGCTACGGTTGTTCGGCTGCATGGGCAGGCGCAATTTATGCTCCGAAGTTAGCGCTTCATGCACCTGGGGTGAGAGCCCAGCGGTTTCAGAGCCAAACAGCAGTACATCTCCTGGGGCAAAGTCCGCATCGCTGTAGGTGCGGGTTCCCTTGGTAGTGATCGCCCAAATGCGCCGCCCCTGCATGGTTTGCTGAAAGGCGCTAAAATCGGCGTGGCGAGTGACGTTGTCGAGGTCGCGGTAATCCAGCCCGGCGCGACGCAGCTTTTTCTCTTCCAGGTCGAAGCCAAGCGGCTCAATCAGGTGTAACCGGCAGCCATTGTTGGCAACCAAGCGCATGATATTGCCCGTATTGGGCGCCATGCGCGGTTCAAAAAGCGCTACTTCAAACATCTCCACCTGCCTGTTTATTATGCATTCGCCAAGCGGACGATTGTACTTGAAACCGTACTTGAAATCGTAATTGAAACCGCCTGCAACTCTCGTAGAGGACGACCGACGCCATGACGCCCGCAACGCCCAAGAGCATTCTTAGCCGCATCAAAGGGTTAAACCCGCGCCAGCAGGAAGCCGTGCGCTACATTGATGGCCCTTGCCTGGTGTTGGCGGGTGCAGGTTCCGGTAAAACCAGCGTTATCACCACTAAAATTGCCTATTTGGTGCAAGAGTGTGGGATGAGCGCGCGCAGAATCGCCGCGGTGACCTTTACCAATAAAGCCGCCCGAGAGATGAAAGAGCGCGTGGGCCAGATGCTCCACGGCAAAGAGGGCCACGGGCTGACGGTCTCTACATTTCACACCCTGGGGCTGAATATTATCCGTGGCGAGCTTAAAACCTTGGGCTATAAACCGGGCTTTTCGCTATTTGACCCGGAAGACGCCAAAGCACTGCTGCGCGATTTGATGAATAAAGACGCTCAGGTGGACGCCGAGCAGATCAACGCCGTGCAGAGCAAAATTTCCACCTGGAAGAACGACTTGGTGCTGCCCAGCGATGCGCTCTCGTTTGCGGCTGATGACGATGAGCACTTTGCCGCTCGAGTGTATGAAGCCTACGTACGCCATTTAAAAGCCTACAACGCGGTGGATTTCGACGACCTGATTCTGCTGCCGGTGGTATTGCTCAAGAACGATCCGGAAGCGCTCGAGCGCTGGCGGCGCAAAATCCATTACATGCTGGTGGATGAGTACCAGGACACCAACGTCTCCCAGTACCTGTTGGTGAAACTGCTAATGGCGGAGCGCTCCACATTCACCGTAGTGGGCGATGATGACCAGTCGATCTACGCCTGGCGCGGTGCACGCCCTGAAAACCTGATTACCCTGGGTGAGGATTTCCCACGCCTGAAAGTCATCAAGCTGGAGCAAAACTACCGCTCTACCGCCACGATACTGCGCGCAGCCAACACACTGATCGCCAATAACCCCCACGTTTACGAGAAGACACTATGGTCTGATATGGGCGACGGCGCGCCTATTCGAGTAATCGTGAATCGTCATGAAGAGGCGGAGTCTGAGCGGGTCGCCAGCGAAATGCTCACCCGGCGTATCAAGGAAAAGGCCGAGTGGCGGGACTTTGCGGTGCTTTATCGGGGCAATTTCCAGGCCCGCTTGTTAGAGCTTAAGCTGCAGCACTACCAAATTCCTTACAAGCTCTCCGGTGGTACGTCGTTTTTCTCGCGCAACGAGATTAAAGACACCATGGCTTACCTGCGCCTGCTGATTAATCCCGCCGACGACAACGCTTTTTTGCGCATTGTGAACGTGCCACGCCGCGAAGTGGGCCCTGGAACGGTAGAGAAGCTCGCCAACTATGCTACAGAACGCTCAATTTCGCTGTTTGCCGCCTGCCATGAGCTTGGGTTGGAGCAAGTATTACCGACCCGAGCCGTGGAGCGGTTGTCGCGCTTTACCCACTTTATCGACGGCGTGCGCAAGCGCATGGATCAAGGCGATGCCATTGCCGCCATTCGCGACATGCTGCGGGATATGGATTACGAAGCTTGGCTGTATCAAAACGCCAGCGCGCCCACCGTCGCCGAACGTCGCATGGCCAACGTGTGGATTCTAATCGACCAGCTAGAAAAATCCCTCAACCGCGACCCAGAGGACGATACCGATTCCACCGAGACCGAAACCGACGGCGTAGAAGCAGCTATTTCACGCTTGGTACTGCGCGATATTCTGGAGCAGCAGGCGGAAGAGGATGACTCGGATAGAGTACAGCTACTCACCATGCACGCCTCAAAAGGCCTGGAGTTCCCCCACGTCTATTTAATGGGCTTGGAAGAGGATCTACTGCCTCACCGCAACGCCATCGAAGTAGGCACTGTGGAGGAGGAGCGGCGGCTGGCCTATGTGGGCATTACCCGGGCGCGGCGCACGCTAACGCTGACGCTTGCCCGCCAGCGCAAAGCCTACGGTGAACTGATGGACTGTACGCCCAGCCGCTTTTTAGACGAGCTTCCCGGGGAGGATTTGGAGTGGGAAGGTCGTGCCGATAAAGAGGATCCGGATAAGAAGCAGGCCCGCGGTAAAGACGCCATTGCCGGGCTGCGTTCGCTGCTGGGGTGATAAAGTGGGAGTTATAAAATTAGGCTTTTAAAAAAAGAATATCCACAGGGCGGCGACTAAAACACCCTGTGGATAAATTTACCAAGCTAAATCATTGCTTCTTACTTTACTGGGCTTCAGCCATTAAATAATCGACAACGGCCATCACTTCTTCATCGGAAAGATTGGGATTACCGCCTTTGGCTGGCATAGCGCCGATACCGTTAATGGCGCTGGCGTAGAGCTCATCAGCCCCCTTCTCTAAACGCGCCGCCCAAGCTTCTGAATCGCCAATTGTCGGTGCGCCAGCAACGCCGTTATCGTGACATGCCACACAGCCAGAGCTTGCGTAGAGGGCTTCACCGTCTAAGTCGCTGCCACCGCTGGCTTCTTTAACTGCTGCCGCGTCTTCTTCACTCGCTGCATCGTCGTTAGAAGCCATTTCTTCAGTTGCCGCTTCACCTTCAGCAGCGGCGGTCTCTTCGGTAGCGGCCTCATCGGCGGCACCTTCGTCGCTAGAAGCTTCGGCCTCTGCAGCAGCTTCATCACCGCCACTCAACTCGGGCACTTCCATAACCGGCTCAACCATATAGGCGACCGCCGCTTCCACTTCTTCATCGGAAAGGTTGGGGTTACCGCCTTTCGCCGGCATGGCGCCAATACCGTTAATAGCGTGATCTAGCAGCGTGGCGAAGCCTTGTTCAGCACGTTCAGCCCAGGCCTCTTCATCACCACGAATAGGTGCGCCCGCAGCGCCCGATTCATGACAGGCGCTACATACATTACCGTAGATGCCCTCACCGTCGATATCACCGCCACTGCTACTATCGCTAGGAGGTGCCGCTGCGGTGCCACAGTCTTGGCCTTGTAAACAGAGTTGACCCACCGGCGCCAAACGCTCGGCAATCGCATCACGTGCGGCGTCATCTTGGGCATAAACACTGGATGTGCCCGCCATGAAGCCGAGGGCCGCCAGCCCGCTCATGATCAGCTTAGCTTTCACTCTCACCACCTCTTGAGTATTGTCATCAAACTTTTATCCTCAACCCCTGTGCGTGGCAGCGCCAATATCGACGGTGCGCAGCTGAGACGCCAAGACGTGCATATAGGACTAGTATAACGGCAACGCAAAGCGCAAGAAAATGCTACTAAGCGCGCCTATTCAACCGTTGACTACTATTGGCAGCTTAATTTGGCAAACTCCTCCTCTCACCACTGCCTTTCCAGGCGAATAAACGTTGCTGCGCATAGCGTATGAAACCCGCCTGCTGGTAAAGCCGTTTAGCCGGTAAATTTATGTCATCTACCGCCAGCGTGACCTCCTGCACGCCAGCCTGCTGGGCAAGCGCGAGGCCTTTATTTAACAACGAGCGCCCCAAGCCTTTGCCACGCCAATTCGGTGTTAGTCCCATTAACATTAGCTCCCAACGGCCTAGCGCAGGGCGCGGCGCAAGCAGTAGCACACCCACCACAGCCTCGTGATAGCCCACTGCGTACCAGTGCTGTGGCGCTTGGGGATCCTGCTGATAAAACCCATTCAATAACTCTTCCACTGAGAGTACGTCGCGCAGGGGTCGGCTATCCAGCGAACCCTGACCCACTGCGGCCAGCAGATTCAGCTGTTCCGCCCAAGAAAACTCGCAAAGCGGCTGCAGTGAAAGCGGCAGCGCTTCATTCATCGCTAAGCGGTAGCGGCTACTGCCGGTTAAATGATCCAAGCAAGCCAAACGCTGCATGCCATGCTCACGTAGCAGCGCTTCTGATACGGGCGCCTGGGATGACAGCTCCAAGTGGCACAAGCGAATATTGTGGGCTTCTACCCATGCATTGGCCGCACGCAATAGCGCGCTAGTATGCACACCCTGCTCGCTGGGCAACGGCTTGGGTAACCATAGCTGCGCCATATTCATGGGCAGAGGTTGTACCCAGATGGCGCTCACTAACTGGCCTGCCTCAATAGTTATCCATAGCCCATCCCACTGGACATCTGGTTGATTGTACATTGCCTTTACGGCAGCGCTCAGTGCCGCTTGCTGTTCAGGGTCATGAGCAGCAGTCAGCTGCAGCAGTGCCTCGCGACGCCGTGCTGGCGGGCAAAGTACTACCTCTGGGCTATTTGAGGGGTAACTAGACGTCATGGCTGATCAATCAAATGCCGAGCTCCGAAGAAGTAATAAAGCGTGCTACGTTATTAGCCTACAATTTATAACCTCATCCTGACGGCCTAAGCCTTTGCACGCCACCCTTATCCGTGCTTATTTCAAAGGTTAATGGCAGCGAATGATTTAAAGGAGTAACCATCCCGCCATGCGTATATTGTTGGTAGAAGACGATCCGAGCTTAGCCTCGGGCATTCGCTTGGCATTAAAGCCCGAGAATTTCACGGTGGATCACCTGAGTGATGGCGTTAGCGCCTTGGCCGCGTTAAAGGAAGGTGAACCTTTTGATGCGGTCATTCTCGATCTGGGGCTACCGCGTATGGATGGTATGCAGGTACTGGAAGCCGTGCGGCGGCTGGGCAATCGCGTGCCCATTTTGGTATTAACCGCTCGCGATGCCGTCGATGAACGTATCGCCGGGTTGGATGCAGGTGCCGATGATTATTTAACCAAGCCGTTTGAGGTCGCTGAATTAAAAGCCCGCCTGAGAGCCTTGTTGAGACGTAGCAGTGACCAGGTAAACAGCGCCCTAGAGTGCCGAGGTATTCGCCTTGATCCGTTAACCATGCAGGTTAGCTACCAGGGGAAACCCGTGGTGTTATCACGACGGGAATTAACCCTGCTGCAAGAGTTTATGAGTCACCCTGGGCGAGTGTTCACCCGCGATACCCTAACGCGCTTGGTCTATGGCTGGGATGAAGATGTAGAAAGCAATGCCATTGAAGTACATGTGCACCACCTTCGGCGAAAATTCTTTCCTCACCTGATTCGCACACTACGCGGCATTGGTTACGTAATGGATAAAACGGATCAGGATCAGCACTCATGACCTCTATCCGCCAACGCACTCTGGGGCTAGCGCTGCTGGTGTTTGGCATTAGCATGCTGGTGATTGGCTTTATCAGCTATCGCTACGCTGCCCATGAAATTGAAGCACTGTACGATGCCAGTCTTGAGCAAAATGCGCGCTTATTAGAAGGTTTGTTGCAAGCACCATTGCCAGATGAAGCCCGGGGTGTACTGCTCAACAGCCTAGAAAGCGCTCTAGGCAAAACGGCGAGATCTGATCGACGCTTTGCAGGTTACCGGGCGGATAGCCAGCTGGGCTTTCAGCTATGGGAACGGAACCGCCTCCTGTTGCGCTCAGCTAATGCGCCTGAGTCGCCGTTGGCCGATCTCCCTTTGGGTTTCACTAGTCAGTCTATTGATGAGATCCAATGGCGCATTTATGTACTCGACATCCCCAACTCCATACAGCGGATTGTGGTTAGCGAGCGCGAAGACGTTCGCGGGGAGCTGATCAGGGCGGTAGCATTGCGCACGTTACTGCCCGACCTGATTGGCCTGCCGCTACTCACCGCCCTGCTGTGGTGGTCGATTGGCTGGGGCTTGGTACCACTGTTGCGCATGGCCGAGCAAATTCGCAATCGTGATCCGCATAATTTACAGCCCCTCACCCTCAGCCCACTGCCCCAGGAACTAGATACTATCGCCGGTGCGCTCAACCGGCTGTTAGAGCGAATCCGCATAATGCGCGTGCGTGAAAAGCGCTTTATTGCCGATGCCGCGCATGAATTACGTACCCCGTTAGCAGTGCTTGATCTACACGCCCAGAATGCCCTGACTGCCGACAATCTTGAAGATCGTCAGGAGGCGCTCAGTCACCTTCGCGGCGGCGTTGCACGGGCCACGCGCTTGGTTACCCAACTCTTAACGCTGGCTCGCCTGGAGCCTGAAGAGGAGTCGCAGCCTGAATACCGCACTAGCCAGTTGCTTAGTGAAGTGCGTGAGACCCTGGCCAAGCTTTCGCCGCTGGCCGCTGAGCGCGAACAGCAACTACTGTTAAATGCAGATGAGCAGGCAGATTGGTCGATATTAGAAGAGCCCGGTGCCATTGAAACCCTGGTACAGAATCTAGTCGGTAATGCTATCCAACACTCGCCTAACCATAGTGTCATCAGCATCACTCTAGCGACGACGCCACAAAGCTTTCAATTAACGGTGGATGACCAAGGCCCGGGGATACCAATCAATGAACGCAAAAAAGTGGTTGAGCGCTTTCAACGCGCGGGCCCCAGTGCTGGTTCAGGATTAGGGCTTTCCATCGTTGAGCGACTGGTCACACGCCATGGCGGCACCCTTCAGCTTGATGATGCCCCCAGTGGGGGATTGTGTGTGCGTATTGTTTTACAGCGTCTAAAAGAGGAGTAGCACCCTCTTTTCTTGCTAAACTGAGTTTTATGAGTCTCTTAAGGTTGCGATAAGAATTGCGTGCAACTGTGGAGGTGCAAGGCGAGCCAGACACCCACGGCTCCCTCTTTTCTCCACATGGAGGTACCCTGATGAACCAAGTGACTTTTTCACCTAAACCCTTAATTCAACTAGGCTCAGCGCCACTGCTAGCCAAGCCAGCTGCGCGGCGGCTACTGCCTACTAGCCCAGCGATGACGGTACTGACCGACTTTTCCCAAGTCATGCCCCAATCCGTTGATGCCGACACGCCTATCGACGAGGCGCATCTCAAGATGCGTTATAGCGGCGTAAGACTACTGTTCGTGATGGATCACCAAGCGCACTGCATCGGCATTATTAACTCAAAAGAAGTGATTGGCACCCGGCGTATCAACATCGCAATGCAGCAGCGTAATCTCAGCCGCGAAGAAGTGACAGCTGAAATGATCATGACCCCGTGGCACAAGCTTAGCGCCATGCCCATCGCCCAGTTGGCATCGCTAACCATTGAGGATCTGGTGCTGTCGATGGAAGCCGTAACCGATCAACACCTGTTAATCACTGAGCAAAACGATAACCACGAACTTAGAATTCGCGGCATTATCTCAGCCAGCGATATACAGAGCGCGGTGGGTAAAGAGATCAACCCGGTGCCTATGGCGAAAAGCTTCGCCGATATTTGCCAAGTCATAACTGGCCACGATCTATAATGACTGATCGTTAACCGATTTAATCTACATCTAGAAACGCCCCTCACTGGTTACTCAGTGAGGGGCGTTTTCAGTTTGCAATACAGCGTTTAAAACAACGCGCCGTTAATCCAAAGATGCGTCGCAATGCTAGCGGCATAGCCCAACAAAATGGCCGGTACCCAGCGAAGGTGTACGGCAAAGGTATAAATACCTCGCGCCTGGCCCATAAGGGCAACACCTGCAGCTGAGCCCATTGAGAGCAAACTGCCGCCGACACCAGCCGTTAGGGTAATCAATAGCCAGTTCCCCTCGGACATATCCGGGGCCATGGAAAGTACCGCGAACATCACTGGGATGTTATCCACAACGGCCGAGATAAGCCCCAGCACCACATTCGCCCACACCGGATCCCAACTGCCGTAGAGCGTTTCGGAAAGCAGGCTGAGGTAGCCCATAAAGCCAAGGCCACCGACACACATTACAACCCCGTAGAAGAACAGCAACGTGTCCCACTCGGAACGGGCGATACGGCTGAAAATATCGAAGGGAACTACGCTACCCAGTTGCTCCAACTTCTTCCAGTCGCCGCGGCGAGAATAGCGCTCCCGCTTGCGTTCAAGCGATCGCGGCAGGCTGCGGCGTAGGTAGTAACCAAAGAACTGCAGCAGGCCTAAACCAAACATCATGCCCATGGCAGGCGGTAAGTAGAGGATAGAATGGCACAGTACCGAGATGGCCACGGTAATCAAAAACAGTACGATAATTCGCCGTGCGCCGCGCTTGAGCCAGACATTCTCTTTAAGCGAAGCAGGCTGACGATTGACGATAAAGAAATTCATGATAACCGCAGGCACCATGAAATTAACCACCGCCGGAAGCAGCAGCGCGAAGAAGCCTTCAAATGGTACTTGACCCGCCTGCCACACCATCAGCGTGGTGATATCGCCAAATGGGCTAAAAGCACCACCCGCGTTAGAAGCTACCACCACATTGACACAGCAAAGGCCGATAAACTTATTATCACCCTCGGCCACTTTGAGTACCACGGCGCACATCAGCATGGCGGTGGTCATATTGTTGGCGATCGCCGAAATACCGAATGCCATGACACCGGTAATCCAGAACAAGGAGCGATAGCTGAAGCCTTTACGCACTAGCCAAGAACGTAGCGCATCAAATACCCGACGCTCTTCCATGGCGTTGATATAGGTCATTGCCACCAGCAAAAACAGCAGTAGCTCAGCGTATTCAAGCAGTGTTTCACGGAAGGCGGTTTCCGCTTCTTCCGGCATCCCCGCTTGTACATAGACCCAGGCCACTAGCGCCCAGATAAGCCCTGCCGCAACCAGCACCGGCTTAGACTTACGCATATGCAGTAGCTCTTCACTCATCACCAACGCATAGGCGAGCACGAAGATCACGACAGAAGAGATACCGGCAAGCGAAAGAGTAAGATCAAGGGGCCCAGCGGCGGCATAAGAGAGGGAAGGAAAGACAAAAAGCGTGCAGGCGAGCAACAACCAAGCGACCCGGCTAGCATAATGCCGGGTTACGTGGACGTTTGGTGGTTTCATGGCGATGTTATCCAATCAGAAGGGAAAAAGACCGCCACGATCATAAGCACCCTAATGACATGCTGCAACGCAACGGTTGCGCATAAGATGCGACTTATTGCCGCATCTCGTAAAGCATTTTTATTAGTTCAACTACTCACAAGGTTTGGCGTCGTCGTCACTCCACCGTCACACTCTTGGCCAGATTACGCGGCTGGTCAACATCGGTACCTTTGAGCACGGCCACGTGGTAACTCAATAGCTGTAGCGGCAGGGTATACAGCAGCGGCGCCAGCGCTTCGTGCACGTGTGGCAGGGTCAGCACACGAATATCTTCCTGGACGTCGATACCCACGCTTTCATCGGCGAACACAAACAGTTTGCCGCCGCGGGCACGGACTTCCTGAAGGTTGGATTTTAGCTTTTCAAGCAGATCATCGTGGGGGGCGACCGAAATCACTGGCATTTCGCTATCCACTAGCGCCAGCGGGCCATGCTTTAACTCCCCTGCGGGATACGCCTCGGCATGAATATAGGAAATCTCTTTGAGCTTTAACGCCCCTTCAAGGGCAATCGGATAGTGAGCTCCGCGCCCCAAGAAGAGCGCATGATTTTTCTCTGCAAAAGCTTGGGAAAGTATTTCGATCTGGCTATCCAGCGCCAGCACCCGCTGACACACCTCGGGCAGCGTGCGCAGCGCAGCGATAATATCCGGATACTCAACCTGATTTTTGGCTTTACTGACCGAAAGCGTCAGCAGCATTAACGCCACTAACTGGGTAGTAAAGGCTTTGGTAGAGGCCACGCCAATTTCAGGGCCCGCGCGGGTCATGAGAGACATATCCGACTCCCGCACCAGCGAACTACCGGGCACGTTACAAATCGCCAGCGAACCCACATAGTTGAGGGTTTTAGCAAAGCGTAACGCGGCCAGGGTGTCGGCGGTTTCACCGGACTGGGAGAGGGTGACAAACAGCGTGCCTTCGGGCACGACCGGGTGGCGATAGCGATACTCAGAGGCCACCTCGACCTGCACCGGCACCCCCGCATAGCGCTCCAGCCAATAACGCGCCACCAGCCCCGCATGGTAGCTGGTGCCGCAGGCAATGATATGCACGTGGCGAGTGCGCTGGAAAAGCGCCAGCGCATCGGGTCCAAAGCTCTCTACTAACACGCTTTGAGCGCTCAGCCGCCCCTCTAATGCCGCCTCAATCACCGTTGGCTGCTCGAAAATTTCTTTGAGCATATAGTGGCGGTAATCGCCCTTACTGGCCGCGCCATCGCCGTGCTCAAAGGTATGAATAGGGCGTTCGACGTCGTTACCGTGGCGATCCACAATGCGAATGGCACCCTGCTCGCGCAGCTCGACCAAATCGCCCTCTTCAAGGTAAATAAAACGATCTGTGACCGGCAGCAACGCCAGGGGGTCAGAGGCTAAAAAGGCCTCATTAATCCCCACACCGACCACCAGCGGACTACCTTGGCGCGCGCCAACCACCACGCCAGGTTCTTGAGCACACATTACGCCCAGTGCGTAGGCACCGCCTAAGCCGTTAACGATCTGCTGGGTAGCATCAAACAGGGTGAGCCCATCAGCCAGCTTTTCGGAGAGTAAGTGAGCAATTACTTCGGTGTCGGTTTCTGAGCTAAACGCATAGCCACTGCGCTGGAGGCTCTCTTTTATAGCCTCGTAGTTCTCAATGATACCGTTATGCACAACGGCAACCTGATCGCTACTGTGGTGCGGGTGCGCATTGGCCTCAGAGGGTTTACCGTGGGTTGCCCAGCGGGTATGCGCTATACCCGAAAAACCCGGTAGCGCGGCCTTATCCAATTGAGCGGTAAGCGCCGCCACTTTTCCAAGCGCACGATGGCGGGTTAATACGCCGTCGTTGAACACCGTCATACCGGCTGAATCGTAGCCGCGATATTCCAGGCGTTTTAGTCCTTCTAATAGAATTTCTTGGACGTTGCGCTGGGCAACGGCGGCCACAATGCCACACATAATCACTCTCCTAGTTTATTAACCAGAGCTCTTCACAAACGCTACTCGACCAACCCGCTGAACGGTAGAACGACGGCCATTGATTATGAATACGTCTTTTTAATGATTCTTAGCACCATTTTAAAAACGATTTTAAGCGCTGTTTTAAGGACTGACTCAAAAGCCCTCTTTAATTGCTTCCTTCCCGCCCTATGGCTTTGTCACTTTACTGGGACGCAGCCAATCAATTTTTTCTAGCTGACGGCCTCGCGTAACGGCCAACGCGTAGTCGGTGACATCTTTAGCAATCGTAGATCCAGCCCCTATGGTAGCGCCTTTGCCTACCGAAACAGGTGCGACCAAGGCGGTGTTCGAACCGATGAAGGCGTTATCACCAATGTCGGTGTGGTGCTTGTTAGCGCCGTCGTAGTTACAGGTGATCGTGCCTGCCCCCACGTTCACGTCACGCCCCAATCGGGCATCACCGACGTAGCTCAGGTGATTGATCTTACTGCCCTCACCCACATCGGCGTTTTTGGTTTCAACGAAATTGCCCACCTTGGCTTTTACTGCTAGCCGCGTGCCGGGGCGAAGTCGCGCAAAGGGGCCAACCTGGTTCAGGCCAGCTGCCACGGTGCCGTCTATCACGCTGTGGGGTTCTATCACGCTCTCTGCACCAATGGTGCTGTTTTTGATCACGCAGTAGGGGCCAATTCGTACGCCCTCACCTAGTTCAACCTCGCCTTCAAATACACAACCCACGTCGATAAACACATCGTGACCGCAGGTCAAATGCCCGCGCACATCGAGCCGTTCGGGGTCGGCAAGTGCCACTCCTTGCGCCATTAACTTATCGGCCAACTGGCGTTGATAAACGCGCTCCAAGCGGGCCATTTGCGCTCGATTATTAACCCCTTCCACTTCAACAGCGGAGGCCGGTTGGGCAGTGCATACCTTGATGCCTTCCGCTGCGGCCATGGCAATTACATCGGTCAGGTAGTACTCACCCTGGGCATTTTCTGCGGAGAGCTGCGGTAACCAGCGTTTAAGCTGGGCACTCGTCATGGCCATAATACCGGTATTGCATTCGGTAATTGCAAGCTCGGCGCTACTGGCATCTTTTTGCTCAACAATCGCCACTGCTTCGCCTGCGTCGTCACGCACAATTCGCCCATAGCCCGTGGGGTCAGCTAGCGTTACCGTCAACAGCCCCATGTGCTGCTCATCCACATGGGCCAACAGCTCGCTCAGGGATTCCCGCTGCAGCAGCGGTACATCGCCGTAAAGGATTAACACCTTACCGCTCCCTAACTGCTCGAGCGCTTGCGCCACCGCGTGTCCGGTGCCCTTCTGCTCGGCCTGAACGGCAAACTTTACAGGCTTTTCTGCCAGCACTTCGCGCAGTTGGTCAGCGCCATGACCAATAACGACATGGGTGCGATCCGGCTGCAACCCTGAAGCGGTATCCAGCACGTGCTGCACCATTGGCTTGCCGGCCAAGGGATGCAACACTTTAGGAATTTGTGAACGCATCCGCGTGCCTTTACCCGCGGCGAGAATGACAATATCCAGTTCTTGCATACTATTCACCTATTACTGATGGGTCAGCGGGCGCCGGGCTGTCTGTGGCGGGGCTGTTGGTCGCTGGGGCTCGTCGTTGTTCAATGCCCAACTCATTAACCAGTGTTTCCCCAAAATAATTAACAAATTCCGGGCTAGCAATGCTGCGCCACTGCTCGCCATCACGCACGAGCAAAAGCACTTTAAGGTTATTCTCAATGGCCAGTTGCATCGCCTCCTGTTCGCCAACCACCAGTAGCGCCGTCGCCCAGGCATCTGCCCAGGCATTGGAGGGATGGAAAACAGACACCGAGGCAAGCTGGTGGGTCACCGGCCGCCCCGTGCGCGGATCAATGGTGTGGGAAAAGCGCTGGCCATCCACTTCAAAATAGTTGCGGTAATCACCCGAGGTGGCCACCGACATACTCTCTAACGGGATAATATGCTGAGCACGCTGCTGGCCATTTTCAGGCACCTCAATGCCAACCTGCCAGGGCGTTTGTTCTTCCTCATCACGCAGGCCGCGGGCGATCAGTTCTCCGCCAATATTGACTAAGTAGTGCTCCAGCCCCTGCTGTTCCAGGTAAGCAGCTACGCGGTCAGTTCCATGGCCTTTGGCCACGCCGGAAAGGTCGACAAACACATCGCGGGTACGCCGCGCCTGCATATTTTGGGTGTCGATTTCTAGCGCATCAATGCCTACCTGGGCAAGCTCCTCGGACAGGGCATCGTCGGAAGGGACGGTTTCAGGCCGTGCACCGGGGCCAAAGCTCCATAAATTGACCAGGTCGCCTACAGTAATATCAAAAGCGCCGTGGCTGGCTTCCGCGACGGATTGGCTAATCGCAAGCACGTCAATAAGCTCATTGGAGAGCGGCTGCCACTCATCTAAAGGCGCTTCGTTGAAGGCGATCAGCTCCGAGTCATCCCGGTAGGTCGACATCGCCTGATCAACGCTCTCCAGCTCTGCTTTAAAGCCCTCTTCCAATTCAAGAGACTCGCCCTGAGTAAGCGGATCCATAATGGTCACCTGGTAGAAGGTGCCGAAAATATTGCCATCAAAGCGTACCGGTGGTTCCAGCGGTCGATCACTCTCTGAGCAGCCTGCCACGCCTAACCCCAAGCCCAGCAGTGAGCCCGTTACGATCAGTGCACGTCCCCACCTTGCTGTGCGTTCAACAGCCTTTTTCATCGTTGCTTTATCCTAAAAATAAAAGAACCACAGCAGCCAGGCGCCGAACAGCACGCGATAAATCACAAAGGGCTGCATTCCCAATTTTTTTATAACCACCAGAAAGTAGTGAATACACAAATACGCGCTTACTCCCGATAACAGGGTGCCCGCCAACATCGCGATCCAATCAATCGACTGTGGAGCGCTAAACAGCCCTACTGCTTCTAGGCCACCTGCCAGCACAATCACCGGGATTGATAATAAGAAAGAGAAGCGCGAGGCGCCTTCTCGGTTCATGCCCACCATCAGCGCCGCGGTAATGGTAATCCCCGAGCGCGAGGTTCCTGGGATGAGTGCTAGCGCCTGGGCACCACCAATAATAAGCACATCCTTCAAACGCAGTTGGTACTCGCTGCGCGTACCCTCTTTACGCCAATCGGCATACCCCAACAATAGCCCGAAACCAATTAAACTGAAGCCGATAATCAGCGTAGAGCGCATAAAATGAGAAATAACATCGTGCATTAGTAACCCAATAAGCCCCACCGGGATGGTCGCTAACGTCACCCATAAAGCCAGTCGTGCGTCTTCGTTCACTCCTTTGCCGCTGAGCGCAGCCAAGCTGCTAATGACCATCTGCCAAATTTCCTGCCGGAAATAGATAATCACCGCGGAGAGGCTGCCTAAATGTAGGGCAACATCAAAGGCTAGGCCTTGATCTTGCCACTCTGTCAGCACAGGCACCAAGATTAGGTGGGCAGAGCTTGAAACGGGTAAAAATTCTGACACTCCCTGAACAACCGCTAACACCACCACCTGGAGCCAATCCATAAAAAAATCCTGTGCATAGAAACAATTTAATGGTTGCAATGGCGCTTAAGGATACACATCCACCTATTCGTTGTCCGCCATTGCCTTTGCTGAGACTAGCCACCACTGACACACAAAGGTATCGTTTCACAGCCTGAAAGCAGTGGAGGCTATAGAGGATATAAGGAGTGCGCTACAATAGGCGTCTATTGAATGCGTGCGTCCTTGCAAGGTACCCATGACTCAGACCATCGATACGCCAGTGGTTCACGACCAAGCGCGACTTAGCCAAGAGGCCAAGCGCGTTACCTACATCGGAGCATGGCTGGATGCCCTGTTGAGCATCGTCAAAGTCGCGATCGGTTTTATGGTCGGCTCAGCGGCGTTGATTGCCGACGGCATTCACTCCCTATCAGACTTAGTCACCGACGGCTTTGTCCTGGCGGCCATTCACTATGGGCGTCAGGAGCCCGATAAAGACCACCATTACGGCCATGGCCGTATCGAAACCCTGACGACCCTGCTGCTGGGAAGCGTGCTAATTTTCGTGGCTGGCGCGATTGCCTGGTCGAGCCTGGATCGCCTGTTTAGCGGCGCCGACGTTAACGCCCCTGGCGCGCTGGCAATCGTGATTACTGTCATCGCGCTGTTTAGCAAAGAGTGGATTTTTCGCTACACCATGCGGGTTGCCAAGCGGGTAAAGTCAAAGTTACTCGAAGCCAACGCCTGGCACTCGCGCAGTGATGCATTATCCACTGCCGTGGTGTTGGTAGCTTTGGTGGGCGCCCAGTTTGGCTTGGGTTGGCTGGATGCCGTGGCCGCCATCATTGTGGGTTTATTAGTCGGCAAGGTAGGTTTGGACTTGCTGTGGGAGTCGGCGCGGGAATTGGTGGATACCGCACTACCAGAGGACGTACAGGATCAGATGCACGATGTTGCCTGCAGCGTTCCGGGGGTGGATAGTGTTCACGATCTGCGTACCAGGCAATCCGCCGGCTGGGTAATGGTCGACCTACACGTGGTGGTCGGGCCGAAAATTACCGTGTCGGAAGCCCACGAAATCGGTAACGAAGTCAGCCGTCGCCTACGCCACGAGTTCCCCGCACTGACCGACGTGATCTTCCACGTTGACCCCGAAGACGACGCCGGGGCGGGTGATCCTAGCCGCCTTCCCGGCCTTCCGCTCCGCCCTGAAGTAGAGGCTGCCCTGGATGCACGCTGGTACAAGCACCCTGTGTGGCGCACCCTGAACGAGCTCCAGTTGCACTACTTGGACGATAAGGTGTCGGTATCATTGATCATTGATGACGCAGTGCATCAGCCGCCCCAGTGCCTCGCTAGCCAACTAAAAGCGCTGGCTAGCGATATCGAGTGGCTCGGCCACGTCGAGGTGCTGTTTATCACCCGCGCCGCCAGTAGCTCGATGCGCTAGAGCCACTACCCGCTGGTTGTTTCCTCTTATAACCCCGTCAACAGCAGTGTGGCGATGCTGAAGTAGATCACCACCCCAGAGGCATCAATCAAGGTGGTGACCAGCGGCGCTGATGCCGTGGCAGGGTCGACCTTAAAGCGCTCGAGTACGAACGGCAGGCACATCCCCAACAGGCTGCCAAACAGCACGATGGTCACCATGCTCAAGGCGACCACCATTGCCAGCTCTTCTCCCCCGCGCATAATGCCAATAGGCGTTACCGCGATGGCCATGGTGATACCCAGTGACCCGGCGACAAGTAGCTCGCGGCCCAGTAGTTTGCCCCAATCTTTGACGCCAACGTCACCGGTCGCCATACCGCGCACCATCAACGTGGCTGCCTGAGCCCCGGCGTTACCGCCACTACCGATCAATAACGGTAAAAAGAATACCAGCGCTACCTGGGCGGCAATGGTCTCTTCAAAATAGGCAATCCCGGCCCCCGAAAACAGATTGGCAAAGACCAGCAGTACCAGCCAGAACACGCGTTTACGGTAGAGGCTCCAGAGCTTCACGCGGCTTACGCCATCTTCCAGTTGGCCGATCGACATCCCCTTGTGGAAATCCTCTGTCGCCTCGGATTCAGCAACATCCATCGCGTCATCGTGGGTCACTATACCGACCATGCGTTCATCGGCATCGATCACTGGCAGCGCCAACAAGTCATACTTCGCCACAATACGGGCGACATCTTCCTGGGCACTATCAACCCGTGTACTGATGACATCCTTGATCATAATGTCATCAACAATGGCGCCGGGGCGTGCCACCATAAGCTGACGCAGCGACATGGTACCGATCAGTTGTCCGTCGCTATCCAGGATATACAGCTGATAGACCGTTTCCGCATCCGGAGCGGTCTGGCGTACCCTCATCATCGCCTGCGACACCGTCATGCCGCTGGCTATGGAGACATAGTCAGAGGTCATGATGGCGCCTGCGGTACCCTCTTCGTAGCTGGCAAGCCGCTTCAGATCTTCTCGCTCGCGGTGAGCCATGCGACGCAGCAGTGCCTCACGACGGTCTTCATTGAGAAGATTGAACAGATCGGCACGTTCGTCCGACCCCATTTCTTCGAGCAGCTTGAGAACCTGACTGTCATCCAGCTTTCCTACCACCTCGAGCTGGCTCTCCCCAGGCAAATAGCCCAGCACATTGGCTGCCCGTTCCGCAGAAAGAATATCCAGAAGGGCGAGCGCCGCAGGCAGCTCTTCGTCATCCTCGATCATCTCTTCGAGCACTTCACCGATATCCGCGGAGCGGGTTTCGGCCAAACGCAAAGAGAGCACCGATTTACTGGGCACTTCCTTGCCCAACTCGTCGAGCAGCTCGGCTTTTAATTCCTGTAGGCTTTCATCATTCAGTGCCATGATTCTCCCCCCTTGCGCTTACAAGCGTCGTGCTGCCGAGCTAATCCATCACCCGGCCCATTCTACTGACCAAGCTCATCATACTTACTTATTTGACTACCAAACAAAAAAACGCCCCTTAAACCCTGGTAGCGGGTTTAAGGGGCGTTGGACACACGCCAAGTGCGTGAGTATTAGCCTTTACCCGCCTTTTTACGCAGCTGCTGAATCGTTCGCAGCTGTGCAACGGCTTCGGCAAGTTCAGCGGCAGCACGAGTATAATCGAGCTCCGATGACTTCTCATTAAAGGCTCTCAGCGCCTGCTGACGCGCTTCTTCGGCAGCGGCCTCGTTGAGGTCGCTGGCACGTGATGCAGAGTCGGCCAGAATCGTCACGACATTCGGCTGGACTTCCATGAAGCCCCCCGAGACAAAGAAGTTCTCTTCCTTGCCGCCATCGTGAATCACGCGTACCGGACCCGGCTGAAGCTCGGTCAGCAGCGGGGCGTGACCCGGCAAAACACCCAGGTCACCCATAATCCCGGAAGCAATCACCTGCTCAACGGTACCTGAGAAGATCGATGCTTCAGCGCTGACGATATTGCAAGTAAAGCTATTCGCCATAGCGAATCCCCCTAATGGACGGGATTACTTCTTCATCTGGTTGGCTTTCTCGACGGCTTCGTCGATGGAGCCGACCATATAGAAGGCCTGTTCCGGCATATCGTCGTATTCGCCAGCAAGAATGCCCTGGAAGCCACTGATGGTGTCTTTCAGTGAGACATACTTACCTGGTGAACCGGTAAATACTTCGGCCACGAAGAACGGCTGCGACAAGAAGCGCTGGATTTTACGCGCCCGGGAAACGGCCAACTTGTCTTCGTCAGACAGCTCGTCCATACCCAGAATGGCGATAATATCCTTAAGCTCTTTGTAGCGTTGAAGAACGTTCTGCACACCACGAGCGGTGGCGTAGTGCTCTTCACCGACGACCAGCGGATCCAACTGACGTGAGGTGGAGTCCAACGGATCGATCGCCGGATAGATACCCAGCTCGGCGATAGAACGTGCCAATACCACGGTAGCATCCAGGTGCGAGAAGGTGGTCGCCGGCGACGGGTCGGTCAAGTCATCCGCAGGTACGTAAACGGCCTGTACGGAGGTGATTGAGCCGGTTTTCGTCGAGGTAATACGCTCCTGCAGAACGCCCATCTCTTCAGCCAGCGTAGGCTGATAACCTACCGCTGATGGCATACGACCCAAAAGTGCCGATACTTCGGTACCCGCCAGGGTGTAACGGTAGATGTTATCGACGAACAGTAGAACGTCGCGGCCTTCATCACGGAATTTCTCGGCAATGGTCAGGCCGGTCAACGCTACGCGCAGACGGTTACCCGGAGGCTCGTTCATCTGACCATAAACCAGCGATACCTTATCGATAACGTTGGATTCAGTCATTTCGTGATAGAAGTCGTTACCCTCACGCGTACGCTCACCAACACCGGCGAATACAGAGTAGCCGCTGTGCTCGGTGGCGATGTTGCGGATAAGCTCCATCATGTTAACGGTCTTACCGACACCGGCGCCGCCGAATAGGCCAACTTTACCACCCTTAGCGAACGGGCAGACCAAGTCGATAACCTTGATACCGGTTTCCAGCAACTCGTTAGAAGCTGCTTGGTCGGCATAGCTCGGTGCTTTACGGTGGATCGGCATACGCTCTTGCTCACCGATCGGTCCCGCTTCGTCGATCGGTTCGCCGAGTACGTTCATAATACGGCCCAGCGTTTCCTTACCTACCGGTACGGAAATGGCGGCACCTGTGCTGGTCACGTCCATGCCACGCTTCAAGCCCTCAGTGGAGCCCATGGCGATGGTGCGCACCACGCCGTCGCCCAGCTGCTGCTGGACTTCGAGGATGGTCTCAACATCGGAGACCTTCAGCGCGTCGTAGACCTTGGGCACAGAGTCCCGCGGAAACTCTACGTCAATCACCGCGCCGATGATTTGTACGATACGTCCGCTCATCTTGGTTCCTCTCTAAAACCTGCAAATGAAACCTGTCTGCCGGGAGTCGCTTAAATAGTCGACTCCCTAGGCGTTATACGGCAGCAGCGCCGCCGACGATCTCAGAAATTTCCTGGGTGATGGCGGCCTGACGGGCCTTGTTGTAGACCATCTCCAGATCATCGATAAGGCCGCCTGCGTTGTCAGTGGCACTTTTCATAGCGATCATTCGGGCGGCTTGTTCACAAGCGCCGTTTTCCACTACCGCCTGATACACCTGCGATTCGATGAAACGAACCAGCAGGCTATCGAGCAACGCCTTGGCATCCGGTTCATACAGGTAGTCCCAGCTTCCGGGACGGGCGTTTTCGTTGTCTTGCTCAGCGTCTGCACCCATATCAGGCGACAGCGGAAGAAGCTGACGAACCACTGGCTTTTGTGTCATGGTGTTCACAAACTCGTTGTGCACCACGTAAAGCCGGTCGAGACGTCCTTCATCGTACGCTTCGAGCATGACCTTAATACTGCCAATCAGACCTTCAACGGTCGGGGCTTCGCCTAAACCACTCTTCGCCGCCACCAAATTGCCACCGTAGTTGCGGAAAAAGGTGCTGGCCTTAGCGCCCAAAGCGCAAAAATCCTGCTCTGCGCCCTGCTTTTTCCACTCGCTGGCCTGTTTGAGCAAGGCTTTGAAGAGGTTGTGGTTCAAGCCACCGCACAGACCACGGTCTGTAGAGACCACAATGTAACCAACGCGCTTAACCTCGCTACGCTCGACCATATAGTCGTGCCTGTACTCGGGGTTCGCGTCGGCAATGTGGCCGACCACATTGCGGATCTGCTTAGCGTAAGGCTGACTAGCTCTCATCAGATCTTGCGCTTTACGCATTTTAGATGCAGCCACCATTTCCATGGCGCTGGTGATCTTCTGCGTATTTTTAATGCTCCCGATCTGGGTGCGTATCTCTTTTGCAGCTGCCATAGCGATCTACCCTTCGTTCGTGGCTCTCAGAAAGCATGCAAACCCGCCCGCAGGCGGGCCAGACATTACCAGCTCTGAGTCGCCTTGAACTTCTCGAGACCCGACTTCAAGCTGTCTTGAATCTCACCATTGTAGTCGCCGCTCTGGTTGATCTTGTCGAGTAGATCAGCGTGCTCAGACTTCATGTAGTCGTGCAAGGCACGCTCGAAGTCCAGCACCTTGTTCACTTCGACATCATCCAGGAAGCCTTCGTTGGCGGCATACAGCGACAGCGCCATTTCAGCGATCGACATCGGCGAGTACTGGTTCTGCTTCATCAGCTCGGTGACACGTTGGCCGTGCTCAAGCTGCTTACGCGTGGCTTCGTCAAGATCAGAGGCAAACTGCGAGAACGCCGCCAGTTCACGGTACTGAGCCAGCGCCAGACGGACACTGCCGCCGAGCTTCTTGATGATTTTGGTCTGCGCCGAACCACCCACACGAGAAACCGACAGACCTGCGTTAATCGCCGGACGAATACCGGAGTTAAACAGGTTGGTTTCCAGGAAGATCTGACCGTCAGTGATCGAGATCACGTTGGTCGGAACGAACGCAGAAACGTCGCCACCCTGGGTTTCGATGATCGGCAGCGCGGTTAAGGAACCGGTTTTGCCTTTCACTTCACCGTTGGTGAACTTCTCAACATAGTCGACGTTAACCCGCGCAGCACGCTCAAGTAGACGCGAGTGGAGATAGAAAACGTCACCGGGGTAAGCTTCACGGCCGGGCGGACGACGCAGCAGCAGCGATACCTGACGGTAGGCAACAGCCTGCTTGGAAAGATCGTCATACACAATCAGCGAATTCTCGCCGCGGTCGCGGAAGTATTCGCCCATGGTGCAGCCGGAGTAGGCGGCCAGGAACTGCATTGGCGCCGGATCCGCAGCGCCAGCAGCGACAACGATGGTGTGCTCCATGGCGCCATGCTCTTCGAGCTTGCGCACCACGTTGGCAATGGTCGACTGCTTCTGACCGATCGCCACGTAGACACAGGTCACACCTTTGCCTTTCTGGTTGATGATCGCATCAATGGCAATGGCGGACTTACCGATCTGGCGGTCACCGATGATCAGCTCACGCTGACCACGACCGATCGGCACCATGGCATCGATCGATTTCAGACCGGTTTGAATCGGCTCATCGACGGACTGACGGGTAATAACGCCCGGCGCCACTTTCTCAACGGCGTCGGTCATGGTGGTGTTAATGTCGCCTTTACCATCAATGGGGTTACCCAGCGCATCGACCACACGACCAATCAGCTCAGGGCCTACCGGCACTTCGAGAATACGACCGGTACACTTGGCGGTCATGCCCTCTTCGAGCTGCAGGTAGTCACCCAGCACAACGGCACCCACGGAGTCACGCTCCAGGTTGAGTACCATGCCAAAGATGCTGTTGGGGAATTCGATCATTTCACCAAACATCGCGTCTTCGAGGCCGTGAATTTTCACGATACCGTCGGAAACGGTCACGATGGTGCCCTGATTATGGGCTTCGGATGCGACGTCAAGCTTTTCAATTCGCTGCTTGATGATGTCGCTGATCTCGGAAGGATTCAGTTGCTGCATGCCATGTCCCTCAGACTCAAGCGGTTAGCGCTTCGGAAAGGCGGTTCAATCGACCACGTACGGAGCCGTCAATAACGGTATCGCCAGCACGCAGGATGACACCGCCAATCAGCGACTTGTCCACCTGAGTAGTAATAGAGATTTCGCGATTCAGACGTTTCTTAAGCGCGTTCGCTAGTTTGGTCTTCTGCTTACTATCTAACTTGTAAGCAGAGGTGACGTTCACTTCAACCCGCTGCTCGTGTTCAGCACGCAGGTGCTCGAACTGATCAGCAATGGAGGCCAACGCCATCAGGCGGCCCTGGTCAGCCAAAACAGTCAAAAATCGCTGTAAAGCCTCATCCTGTTGCTCAGGAATAAGCTCGACAAGCAGCGACACTTTTTGCTCGCTGTCTAATTTGGGACTGCTTAGCCGATGGCGCACGACGTCATCTGCTACCGCAACACTTAAAAAACTCAGCGCTTGTGACCAACTATCAAGCGCCTCATGATCACGCGCGTATTCAAACGCTGCCTTAGCGTAAGGACGAGCGACGGTAAGTAATTCCGCCATGGTTCACCTCCTTACAGTTCAGCAGCAAGCTCATCGAGTAACTTGCGATGGGCTTGTTCGTCGACCGACGCTTCAAGAACACGCTCGGCACCCATAACGGCGAGATAAGAGACCTGGGCACGAAGTTCATCCTTAGCGCGATTCACTTCTTGCTCAATCTCGGAACGTGCACTCGCTACTAGGCGTTCGCCTTCGGCGCGGGCCTGTTCGCGGGCTTCTTCAACTATCTGGGCAGAGCGTTTGTTGGCCTGCTCAAGAATCTGAGAAGCTTGCTCCTTGCTTTCGCGCAGCGTCTGCTCCGCCCGCTCTTGAGCAAGCTCAAGATCACGGTTAGCACGGCTGGCTGCATCCAAGCCATCAGCAATTTTTTTCTGACGCTCATGAAGCGCGTTGCTGATCGGAGGCCACACATACTTTAAGCAAAACCAGACAAAGATCGCGAAGGCGATCGTCTGCCCGATTAGCGTCATGTTGATATTCACAGGAATGTACCTCTGACAAGTTCGTGGCGACCGGAGTGAAACAAAACCGAGCGCTTAACGCTCGGCTGAGCTGTCATTAACCGGCAACAACGAAGATCAGGTACATTGCGATACCAACACCGATCATCGGAACGGCATCCAACAGACCTGCCATTAGGAAGGTTTTGGTTTGCAGCTGGTCGCCCAGTTCAGGCTGACGCGCTGTAGATTCCAGCAGCTTACCACCCAAAATAGCGAAGCCAATGCCGGTACCTAGAGCGCCGAGACCGATCATGATGGAAGCGGCAATGTAGATAAGTTCCATGGTAATGCTCCTAGTTTTTCAAGTTAAAGGTCGAGGGTTGAGGTTAAGGGTTAATGTGTTTCAAGCATTGCTCGGATTAGTGATGCTCGTGTGCAGCGCTTAGATACACCACGGACAGCACTGTAAAGATGAAAGCTTGTAGTACGACGATCAAAATATGGAAAATGGCCCACGGCACATCCAGCACCCAGATAGCCCAGAACGGCAGCATGGCGATCAAAATAAAGATCACTTCCCCGGCAAACATGTTGCCGAACAGACGCATTGCCAAACTAAACGGTTTAACCAGCAGCGCGACAATTTCCAGCAGGAGGTTAAAGGGAATCAGCGCCCAGTGGTTAAACGGGGTCAATGACAGCTCTTTGGCGAAACCACCCACGCCTTTAACCTTAAAGCTGTAGTAAAGGATCAGTCCGAATACCCCTAATGCCAAACCCAGCGTGGCGTTCACATCGGTGGTGGGGACAATTTTCATGTAGTCCACGCCCAGCTTGCTGAACAGCACGGGGAAGTAGTCGACCGGAATAATTTTGAGCGTGTTCATGAACAGAATCCACACGAACAACGTCAACGCGAGGGGAGCGATGATCGGGTTATGCCCTTTAAATGTCCCCTTGATCATGTCCTCGACAAACTCTACGACCATCTCAACGGCATTTTGCAGACCACTGGGTACTCCCGTGGTGGCCATTTTGCCCGCTTTGCGGAAAATCCAGATAAACAGCAACCCCATGGCAATCGACCAGCCCATGGTATCCAGGTGAATGGCCCAAAAGCCCATTTCACTTGCTTCTTCTGCTGAATGCGCCAGCGACCAGCCGTTCTCAGGATGGTTGCCAAAGGTCAAATTCTGCAAGTGGTGCTGGATATAGTAAGTCGTTGAGACTTCGTTTCCTGCGGCCATGGATGTGTCACCTCAATCAGTTGTGCAATTTTCTAGGCATTAGCGTTTTTTGGCATTAACCAAGGCGTAAGCCAATGCGTTAGAACAACTGCAACATAAGCATAAAAAAAGAAAGTAGGGTTTGAGGGGGGCGCTGCCACGAACACTGCAACAAACAGTGCCACCGTCAAACCAAACTTGCCTGCCTCGGCGCGAAACAGGCGCATCGCTGCCTTTGAAGGGCTACTCGCGCGTAAAACCCCCATTCGTTTGATAAAAAAGGCGTGCGGTAATAAGGCTACCAGCGCCCCTTTAAAAACCGATGACACGCCTTCTAAATCGGCGACTAGATAGGCGGCCAACATACCAACGAAGGTGATCATCAGTTGCGCGATCGTTAGCCGAACGATGTAGGCTTTTCGACGCTGGGTTTCGTATCGCTGCATACCGGCCCAGCCTCACTGATAAAAACCAATACCTCGACCAGCTAATAGCTAGACAAACCAAGGCAACCTGCACAAATCTTGCGCGATTATAGGGAAGCGCTATCACACCTTCAACCGAAGTCGCACCGATTTTGCCCGCTTAAGGGCTGATTTGCGACCAAAGGGGGAAAACGTGTGCGCTTCTTACGTGATATTGAATAGCCTGCTATTTAATATGATTCAAGATGCCATCCAATTCTTCGAGGCTGGTATAACGTATCGTTAACTTACCTTTGCCTTTTTGACCATGATCAATGGAGACAGGCGCACCGAGCAGTTCGCCAAGATGTGTCTCAAGCTTGGCCACATCGGGCTGCTTGCTTTGACGGTTAGGCGTTTTGGTTGGTGTTTGGCTGGTTTGGACTTTTTTCACCAGCGCTTCGGTGGCCCGCACCGTCATATCGTTATTAACCACCTCATGAGCCACCTGCCGCTGCTGGGTGCTGTTCAGCGTCAGCAAAGCTCTTGCGTGGCCCATATCCAGGTCACCCCGTTCGAGCAGGGTTTGCACTTCCGGATCTAGCGCCAGCAGGCGCAACAGGTTGGCTACCTGGGTGCGCGATTTACCCACTGCATCGGCAATCTGCTGCTGGGTAAGCTCAAACTCTTCGCCCAGGCGCTTGAGCGCCATGGCTTCTTCGATGGCGTTGAGGTTTTCACGCTGAATGTTTTCGATCAGCGCCAGCGCCAGGGCAACTTCATCGCTGACTTCCCGGATCACCGCCGGGATAACGTCCAGCTCAGCAAGTTGGGCTGCCCGCCAGCGACGCTCACCGGCAATAATTTCGTAGCGATCCACGCCAATTGGACGCACGACAATAGGCTGCATCACGCCCTGGGCGCGAATGGAGTCCGCCAGCTCTTCTAACGCTTCGGGCTGAATATCGCGGCGCGGCTGATATTTACCCCGCGTTAATTGCCCTAACGGCAGGCGTTCAAGGCGATCTTCGCTAACGTCGTCGGCCGCAGCGCTACGTGCGGCGTCAGAAAGCCCCAACGGGGTGCCACTACCGGCAAGTTCTAAGCTGTCACGACGACGGGCACCGGCACCAATCAGGGCATCCAGGCCACGTCCCAGCGCGGGTTTACGCGTCATTCGCTTTTCCTCATTTTATAACGCTAGGCGACGAATCATCTCTTTCGCCAACACACGATAGGCCTGGCTACCACGGGAGAACCGGGCATATTGCGTAACGGGTAATCCGTGGCTCGGCGCTTCGGCAACTTTGACGTTACGCGGGATGGTCGTTTTCAATAGCATATCGCCAAAATAGTCACGCAACTGCTTATCCACTTCCCGCGTTAGGCTGGTGCGCTTGTCGTACATGGTGCGCAAAATGCCCGCAATGGCAAGATCAGGATTCACATTTTGCTTAATCTGCTCAACGGTATCGAGCAGGGCCGACAGCCCCTCCAGGGCGTAAAACTCGCACTGAAGAGGGATCAGCACGCTATCGGAAGCCGTTAATGCATTTACGGTCAGCATGTTCAATGAGGGCGGGCAGTCGATCAGCACTACGTCATACGCATCCGAGACCGAAGCCAGTGCGTTGGTTAAGCAGCTCTCGCTTTTATCGCGATCCAGCAGCTCGACTTCGGCGGCGGTGAGATCACCGTTACCCGGCAGTACGTCGTACTTGACCGCCAGCTTTTTGACAATCGTATCAGCGGCCGTGGCTTCGCCCAGTAGAACATCAAGCACGCTTTTATCGAGCTCGTATTTATCGATGCCGCTGCCCATGCTGGCATGGCCTTGGGGGTCAAGATCCACCAGCAGTACGCGACGGTCGAGCGCAGCGAGACTGGCCGCCAGGTTAACGGCCGAGGTGGTCTTGCCCACGCCGCCTTTTTGGTTGGTCAGGGCAATGATCTGGCTCACTTACTCAACTCCTTCTGGGGGTCAGAATCAACGTTCAGCTCTCAACATTCAGCTTTCACATTTAAAACCAGCAGCTGCCGCTGGGCTGCTTCAAAGGGTACTTCCAACAAATGACGCTGGTGTAAACATATACCGGCAGGCAGATCGCGCAGCTCATCATCTGCCCCAGGGCCTTTCATGGCTAACCACTGGCCATCGGCGCTGGGTAACTGGCGGGTCAAGGTGACAAAATCGACCAAGTTGGCAAAAGCCCGGGAAATCACCTGATCGAAAGCGGCGGCTTCAAACTGTTCCACCCGCGCCTGTACGGGAGTGACGTTTTCAAGCCCTAACTCCATTACCGCCTGACGCTGAAAGCGCACCTTTTTGCCATTACTATCCAGCAGTGTTACATCAAGCTGGGGGGCTAATATCGCTAATACGATACCAGGAAGCCCAGGACCCGCACCTACATCCAGTAGCCGCGGCCCCTGCACATAGGGCAACACAGCGGCGCTATCCAACACATGACGCGACACCATGTCGTCCACATCGCGCACCGCTGTGAGGTTATAAGCCCGATTCCACTTGTGCAACAGTGCCAATAAGCCTAGCAGCTGTTGGCGTTGATGTTCGTCAACGGCGATGCCTAATTGGGTAAGGCCTTGATCGAGCCGTGGTGCAACGCTTGTAGGTAGCGTCTTCAACAGTGGGTTCAACGAACTCATCCGTTAACTACCTCAGCTGCGGCTACCAACCGGCGCTTTTTCAGATGCACCAGCAAAATAGAGACGGCCGCCGGTGTAACGCCTGAAATCCGCGCCGCATGAGCAAGCGTTTCCGGCCGCGCTTCAGCCAGCTTTTGGCGAATTTCGTTAGACAAACCTTCGACTTTTAAATAATCCAGCTCCGGAGGCAGTGGCGTGGCTTCGTGGCGTTTGAGTTTATCGATCTCATGCTGCTGACGATCGATATAGCCTTGATACTTAGCCTGAATCTGCACCTGCTCGGCGACTGCTGGGTCAGTGACCAGGGTGCCCTCAATGCCGGGCAGATTGGCCAAATCGCTGTAATTCAATTCAGGGCGTTTAAGCAGATCACTCAAGCAATACTCGCGAGTGAGCGGTGCCCCGGTTTTTTCGGCCACTTGCTCAGCCGCTGGGCTTCCCGGTTGTATCCACAGGGTGCTTAGCCGCGCGCTCTCTTGTTCGATAGCCTCGCGTTTTTGGCTAAACGCTGCCCAGCGCGTGTCGTCGACAAGACCCAATTCCCGGCCCGCTTCGGTTAAGCGTAAATCCGCGTTGTCTTCCCGCAACAGCAGGCGGTACTCCGCACGGGAAGTAAACATCCGGTAGGGCTCTTTGGTACCCATAGTGATCAGATCATCAACCAGTACACCAAGATAGGCTTCATCGCGGCGGGGATACCAGGCGTCCAGCTCCTGAGCGCGGCGGGCGGCATTCAGGCCTGCGAGCAAACCTTGAGCACCGGCTTCTTCGTAGCCGGTAGTGCCGTTGATTTGACCGGCAAAAAACAGGTTGTGGATAAATTTAGTTTCCAGCGAGTGTTTTAAGTCTCGTGGGTCAAAAAAGTCGTACTCAATAGCGTATCCAGGCCGGGTGATATGGGCGTTTTCCAAGCCTTTGATGGAACGCACCACCTGAATCTGCACGTCAAAGGGCAGCGAAGTCGAGATGCCGTTGGGGTAGAGCTCATGGGTATCCAAGCCTTCGGGTTCGATAAACACCTGGTGGCTGGATTTATCGGCAAAGCGATGAACCTTGTCTTCTATCGATGGGCAGTAACGTGGCCCAATCCCTTCGATGACGCCGGAATACATCGGCGAGCGATCAAGGTTGGCCAGAATCAGATCGTGGGTGTGCTGATTGGTGTGAGCAATGTGGCAACTCACCTGCTGAGGGTGCATCTCCCGCGATCCCAGGTAGGACATAACCGGCGTTGGGCTATCACCGGGCTGCTCTTCCAACTGGGAAAAATCCACGCTTTTGGCATCGATGCGCGGCGGCGTACCGGTTTTTAGGCGGTCAACCCGAAACGGGAGGGCGCGCAGACGTTCAGCCAGCGCGTTGGAAGGCGGGTCGCCCGCTCGGCCGCCTTTGCTTTGATCCAAACCAATATGAATCACGCCACCCAAAAATGTCCCGGTACACAGCACGACGCTGTCGGCATGAAAGCGAATGCCGGTTTCCGTGACGACGCCTCGTACGGTTTCGTTATCCACAATCAGATCACCAGCGGCTTGCTGGAAAATCGTTAAGTTGGGCTGGTTTTCCAGCATTCCGCGGATCGCTGACTTGTAACGGATGCGGTCAGCCTGGGCACGGGTGGCCCGAACGGCGGGCCCTTTGCTGGCATTGAGCACACGAAACTGGATACCACCCAAGTCCGTGGCAAGCCCCATGGCGCCGCCCAGTGCATCAATTTCCTTGACCAAGTGACTTTTGCCGATGCCGCCAATCGCGGGATTACACGACATTTGGCCCAGAGTTTCGATGTTATGGGTGAGCAACAGGGTCTGACAGCCCATGCGAGCAGAGGCCAGTGCGGCTTCAGTTCCCGCATGGCCACCGCCGATGACAATCACGTCAAAGCGGTCGGGGTAATTCAAGAGACACCTCGTCTTGTGCCTGTCGGCACGGATGATGTGGCCAATGCAGTCGATTCTAGACGCAGCCACCTTAGATCAATGAGTCGGCAAGTATAAACCCCCTGTGGGTAACCGTCAGGTTTTTCCACACCCCAAATCGCTAAACCGCCTCTATTAATAACAACATAAATATAAAATAAGAGAAGTTCTGTAAATGTTGTAACTACTAGTGTGGACAATTTCTGTGCATAAGCGATTAATTATTAATTATTTCATCAACTTATATTGTTGACTTCTACATGTTTGAAGGCGGGAGTGCCTGGGTAGAAAGGGTGCTAAGCCTGTGGATGAAATAGCGCCTTATCCACAGATGCAATTGGCCACGGCTTATCCACCGGCCAGTACCTGGGTTGTTACCGCAGCTGTGAACAAGCAACGTTGGGTGTGGAGCTAACGCTGAGAGACGCCCATGGTAGGCCTTGCGGAGATAAAAACGATTAATGTAAAAAAAGTTTATCCACAGGCAAAAAAATGGCCTGTCGTGTCGACAGGCCGGTAAAAAAGCGTCATTTCGCATTAGCGAACGCGTTATTTAGGTGCCAAGCGCAGGTCTACGCGAGGGCATTGAGTGTTCACATCTAGTGTTTAAGCACCCGCGCAAGGAAGGATTGAGTACGTTCATGTTGCGGTGAATCGAACAGTTTTTCCGGGTGTCCCTGCTCGGTAATCTCGCCTTTATGGATAAAAATCACCCGGTCGGCAACCTCACGGGCAAAGCCCATTTCATGGGTAACAATCACCATGGTCATGCCCTCTTTGGCCAGTTCACGCATGGCATCGAGCACTTCACCGATCATTTCCGGGTCAAGCGCCGATGTGGGCTCGTCAAATAGCATCAGCCGGGGTTCCATGGCCAAGGCACGAGCGAGCGCCACACGCTGCTGCTGGCCGCCTGAGAGCTGGCTGGGGTACTTATCGGCCTGGTCGGCGATACCCACCCGGTCAAGCAAACGTTTGGCATTGCTGACCGCGTCGTCACGGCTTAAACCGCGCACTTTCATCGGCGCCAGGGTGACATTATCGATGACGCTGAGATGGGGAAACAGGTTGAATTGCTGAAAAACCATGCCCACTTCGGTGCGGATGGTTTGTAGTGCTTGGGTGCTCTTTCCATAGGGCAGCAGTTCGTTGTCATCGACCACCAGACTGCCTGATTGGAACTCTTCCAGGCCGTTAATACAGCGAATCAGCGTCGATTTACCTGAGCCACTGGCGCCGATGATCACGACAACTTCACCGGGCACAATCGTAAGGTCAATATCGTTGAGTACGTGCAGGCTGCCAAAGTGCTTGTTGAGCTGCTGCATACGCACAATTGGTTGCGTTGTGTTGTTCAATGTCTCGCTCATTGCGCGTGTCCTTATTGTCCGGCCAGGCCTCTGCGCTCAAGTTGGCGCAGGATGATGGAGAGCGTCCAGGTGATCGCGAGATACATCAGGGCGACCATAAAGTAGACCTCAAGGGCCGTGAAGGTGGTGGCGATATAGATCTGCCCTTGGCGCACCAGCTCACTGACGCCAATCACTGAAAACAGGGAGGTGTCTTTGATGCTGATGATGCCCTGGTTACCAAGAGGCGGGATCATGCGCCGAAACGCCTGGGGCCAGATAACGTAGCGAAACGCCTGAGTGCGGGAAAGGCCCAGAGAGAGCGAAGCTTCCCCTTGACCGCGCTCAATTGACTGCACACCGCCACGCACGATTTCAGAGATGTAAGCGCCGGAATTAACGGCGATCGCGGCAATACCGGCGACCAGGGCGTTAATTGGCCCACCCAGCAGTTGTGGTAAGCCGTAAAAAATAAACAGCACTTGAACCAGAATCGGCGTGCCGCGGAACACTTCGACATAAATGATGGCCGGCCAGCGTAGCCAGCGCAGGGGGCTAATGCGTAACAGGCCAAAGAATATGCCGATAAAAAAACCAATGGCCAGGCCGCCAAATGAGATAAGTAGCGTCCAGGGAATACCCGGCAGCAGGTAAGGGATAGACCCAAACGCCGCCGACCAATCAAACTGAAAATTGACGTCCACGCGTAGACTCCTGAAACAAAAAAGCAGTTGGCAAAAAACACATGATCAACGCAGCAGGGCCGGGGGTTTTGGCCACCCGGCCCTGTAATGGCGTTACGCTATTGTAGAGGTTTTACACTCACTCTTCGCTGGGGGCTTCACCAAACCATTTGGTGTAGATCTCATCGTAAGTGCCGTCTTCTTTCATCGCGGCGAGCGCTTCGTTGGTGGGTTCCACCCACTCGCTGCCTTTGTGGAAGACGATGCCGTACTGCTGACCTTCATATAGCGGGCCAACAACCTTGGTACGGCCTTCGCCACGGGTTTGCGAGAAGTAGGCGACGTTAGGGGCGTCATAGAGCACCGCGTCAACGTTGCGGCCTAGCAGCGCCATGTACATGTCGGCAGTACCCGGGAAGGGGGTGATGTCAGCATCTTCGCCAAGCTCTTGCTGCAGGTAGTCGTAACTGGTGGAACCAATTTTGGTACCAACGGCGAGATCCTGAAGGTCTTCTAGTGTTTCGACGCTGTCATTGTCGGCACGCACAATAATGCGAAGACCGGAATCGTAGTAGGGGTCGGAGAAGTCGACAACTTCGGCACGCTCTTCCGTAATGGTGGTACCGGCAATGGCGATTTCCTGGCTGCCGGTTTGCACGGCGGGAATGATGCCGGAGAACTCCATGGTCGTGAGATTGACTTCAAAACCTGCGCGTTCGGCGACTTCGTTGATGATATCCATATCGAAGCCGACCATTTCGCCGGTCTCTTGATCCATCATTTCAAACGGCACAAAGCTTGGGTCAGTGGCCACGTTCACCGATGGCGTTTGGGCCATGGCGGCAGTGGCGCTGCCCAATCCCAGTGCAAGCGCCAGCGTTGTTTTGGTTAGGCTGAGTGGTAGTGCTATTTTCATAAGTTTCCCCGTGCTTTATATGGCTGATGGCGGGTTACAAAGCGGTTTTTTACCGTTTGATGCTCTTTATAAACCGTTATTTAAGCCGTTGTTGACCTATTAACCTTGGCGAGAAACCGTCAGGGCGTCAAGTCACGGGGAGCGCTGCGGGCCAACGCTGTTTAGACCATAAAGGAGGCGCCGCAGCCGCAGGTGGTGGTGGCATTAGGATTTTGAACGCGAAAACGTGCGCCCGCCAGGCCCTCTTCGTAGTCGACGGTGGAGCCTACCAAGTATTGGTAGGAGAGGGGGTCAACCACTAGGGCTGCGTTACCGAACTCTATTACGGTGTCATCGTCGGCGACGTTTTCTGCAAAGTCGAAACCGTACTGAAAACCTGAACAGCCGCCACCGGTTACATAGACCCGCAGTTTAAGGGATGGGTTATTTTCTTCTGCAATCAGCGCATTAATACGTTTTCGTGCGCTATCAGAGAGCAGTAGTGGAGTAGGAACAAAGGCTTCTGCACCGCTCATGGGTACCTCCCGCGAGCTTTAAGAACGAATAAATCGGCATTGGGGGGTGATTATGGGTAATTCCCAGCAAATTGGTCAACTATTCCTGGGAATTACTAAAACATTAAGGCATCAAGGCCGGGGCTGAGAGACCGGTGTTCTCGTCAAAACCGAACATCAGGTTGAGGTTTTGAATCGCCTGACCCGAAGCACCTTTGACCAGGTTATCGATCACCGATAGCACGACGACGGTATTGCCATTGCCCGGGCGGTGGACTGCCAAGCGGCAGGTGTTGATGCCTTTGACACTGCGCGTTTCAGGGTGGCTCCCCGCGGGCATCACATCGACAAAGGGTTCGTCGGCGTAGCGCTGCTCAAAGAGTGTCTGCAGGTCGCCCGGCTCAGCGGTTAGCTGGCCGTAGAGTGTGGAGTGAATGCCGCGAATCATCGGCGTTAGGTGGGGCACAAAGGTTAAACCCACCGTGGATTGCTGGATATCCCTAAGTCCTTGGCTAATTTCCGGCAGGTGGCGGTGGCCCGAGGCGCCGTAGGCCTTCATCGACTCGCTGGCTTCGGCAAGCAGTGAACCCACTTTAGCGCCGCGGCCTGCGCCGGTAACGCCGGATTTGCAGTCAGCAATGAGTTGGCCTGGGTCGATCAAACCCGCTTCCAGAAGCGGCAGGTAGCCCAGCTGAACGCTGGTGGGGTAGCAACCGGGAACCGCAATTAAACGTGCGTTTTTGATTTTCTCCCGGTGCATTTCCGGCAGCCCGTATACTGCCTCTTGCAACAATTCCGGGGCACCGTGGGCCTGGCCGTACCAGCGGCTCCACTCTTCAGCATCGCGCAGCCGGAAATCGGCCGATAGATCAATCACCCGAGTGCCGTTTTCGAGTAGCTCACCGGCTAGGGCGTGGGCAACGCCATGGGGGGTGGCAAAAAATACCGCATCCATGTCGCCCAGTTGTTTGGCGTCCGGCTCGCTAAACGCCAAGGTGTCGTAATGGCCGCGCAGGTTGGGGTACATATCGCACACCTTGACGCCGGTTTCCGAGCGCGAGGTAATCATGGCTACGTTGACTTGCGGGTGCTGGGCGAGTAGCCGCAGTAGTTCAACGCCGGTGTAACCTGTACCGCCAACAATGCCGACCTTAATCACAATTCACTCCTTACGGATGCCGCTGAGTAGAAAACTAAATTCGCTATTAGCTTAAGCATAGGACACCAAGCTGTTTAAGCGTATCCAGCTATGATACACAAGAGTGTAAAGATACAAGAGTAAGGAAGGTCGCTGTGGCGCGTTTTTCCCGATCGGATTTTACCTTAGAGAGTTTTCGTCGCCAGTTGGCCAACGTCGACGCCCTTCCGCAACTCTGTTTGCTGGGCCTTGTCTCGGGGGTTATTACCGGCGCTGTGATGGTGGCGTTTCGGCTGCTATTGGAAGCGGGCGCCGCGCTCTACATGACCGATGGCGACCCAGAAGCGTTTGAAAGCATGGCGCCCTGGCTGCGTGCGCTGCTACCTATGTTGGCGGTTACCCTTGTGGGTGTGCTGCTGTACCGGCAAAAACCGGCAGCGCGCAAGCTGGGCGTTGGCCATGTAATTGAGCGGCTTACCTATCATCAGGGCCGTTTTCCGTTACGCAATTGGTTAAATCAGTGGTGGGTAGGTGTTGTGGTGGTATTGGGCGGGCTCTCTGCTGGGCGCGAGGGTCCGGCGATTCATTTGGGTGCGGCGGCGGCCAGTGGACTAGGCCAACAGATGCGTTTGCCCAATAATAGTCTCAGGGTACTGGTGGCGTGCGGTACCGCAGCAGCTATTTCCGCTTCTTTTAACACGCCTATCGCGGGTGTCATCTTTGCCATGGAAGTGGTGATGATGGAGTACACCTTGGTGAGCTTTATGCCCGTGATTTTGGCCTCTACCATGGGTGCGCTGGTAGCACAGTTGGCTTATGGCAATGAACCCGCTTTTCGTATCCCCGAGATAGCACTAGGTTCACTGATCAACTTGCCGTGGATTGTGGTTACCGGGCTGGTGATTGGTCTGTTAGCGGGGCTGTTTATTCATATTTCACGCAACCAGCGGATTATGCTGTGGCCGCTCTGGATGCGCCTTGGCTTGGTGGGTGTGGCAACTGGCGCGGTGGCTTGGTGGTTCCCTCAGGTTCAGGGCATCGGTTATGACAGCGTGGCGGCGGCGCTCAATAACCAGCTGGAAATTAAAGTGCTGCTGGCGCTGATGATCGTCAAACTACTGCTTACAGCGCTAACTGTCGCTGGCGGTGTACCCATCGGTATTATCGGCCCGGTGTTGGTCATAGGTGCTGCCACAGGTGCACTGTTTGGTTTACTGGGAGGCTGGCTTTGGTCTGATAAAGCCGCGGATCCTGGTATTTACGCGATGCTGGGCATGGCCGCAATGATGGGGGCGGTGTTACAAGCGCCTCTTGCTGCCCTAATGGCGCTTTTGGAGTTAACCCATACGCCGAGTATCATGCTTCCCGGCATGCTGGCGGTGGTGGTGGCGTGCTTAACCTCGCGTCAATTGACCGGCTGTGAAGGTTTCTTTATTAGCACGGTGCGCTACGGGCTGCACCCGCTTCAGCAGCCATTGATGCAGGCACTCTCACGGGTTTCGGTGCCTGCGGTGATGGAGCGTCAACTGGTGCGCACCGAGCGAATGATCACCCCTGATCAAGCGCGGCTTTTATTAGAGAAGAACCCAGTGTGGTTAGTGATTGAGCGGTCAACAGAGGAAAAACCAGTGCTGGCGCTAAAAGCTGCTGAATTGGCGCGTTGGTTGCTCGAACACGATGAGGCGTTGCAGGGGGAAGAGCCGCCTACGGATGAACTGATCGACTTACTGGAAATCCCAGGACAGCGCCTGGAGCTGGCGCCGATTGGTTTACAGGCGACGCTTTCCGAAGCGTTTCTAAAACTGCAGGATAACGCTCTGGGGGCGCTCTACGTCGTTCATGGCTATCGCCCAAAGCAGCGGCGTATTTCAGGTATTATCACCCGTGGCGCCATCGAACGTTATTATCACTACACTGACCCCCGTGGCGCCGACCTTCGTGACAATGAAGTACGAGAGAATGATGCCCGTAAGAAGGATTCATCACTTTAAGGAGCGACAATGTACCTATGGGTAAAGGCCATTCACTTAATGGCCGTAGTGACGTGGTTCGCTGCGCTGTTCTATTTACCCCGCCTGTATGTGTATCACGCCACTGCGCGGGATAACGGCGACGAACAGGCCATTAGCTATTTCAAAACCATGGAGCGTAAGCTCTACCGTGGCATCATGACCCCATCGATGATTGCGGTACTCATTTTTGGTGGCTGGATGCTCTATCTGGTGCCCGAATGGTTTAGCCAGGGCTGGATGCATGCCAAGCTGGCGCTAGTGGTTCTGCTTATCGCCTATCATCACGTTTGTTTGATCTATTTGAAGCAGTTTGCCCAGGATCGTTGTACCAAAGGCCATGTGTTTTTCCGCTGGTTTAATGAAGCGCCGGTGATTGCGCTCGTGGCGATTATTCTGCTTGCCGTTGTGAAGCCCTTTTGATGCGCCAACCGCTCCCCCCCGTGGTGTTGGTACTCGCCGGGCATGATCCGACTGGTGGCGCTGGGTTGATCGCTGACAGTGAAGCCATTGCGGCCTGTGGTGGTTGGGCGGTAACGATCCCCACTGCGCTGACGGTACAGAATTGTCATAATGTGACCCGCGTGATCCCTGCTGAGCCGACCGCGATGCGCCAAATGGCCGAGGCAATTAGTGAGATGCAGGTCGCGGCGATTAAGATTGGCCTACTTGCTGACGAAGACACCCTGCGCGCAGCGGAGCAAATTATTCGTCGTTTTCCAGGCATTCCCGTGGTGGCCGATCCGGTCTTCAAAGCCGGTGGCGGAACTGAGTTATCCACACCTGCTTTGCGTCAATTGTTTATTGATCGCTTGTTACCGCTTGTGGATATCTTAACCCCGAATCGCGCTGAGCTGGCCCAGCTTACGCCCGATATCATCACTCCTTTCGATGATACGGCCCGTGCGGTGGCACTGATGTCACAGGGGTGCCAAGCCATTCTGGTCACTGCCACGGATGAGCCGCTGCCCGGTAACGATCAACAGGTGGTGCACACCCTGCACTCGCCTGATACTACTCGCCAGTGGCAGTGGCCACGTTTGCCTGAATTGTTCCATGGTTCTGGCTGCACGCTGGCATCGTCTCTAGCTGCTCGTCTCGCTGTTGGTGAGCGCTTACCAACAGCTTGTGAGCAGGCTCAGCACTTTACTTGGCAAAGTTTGTCTCAAGGCTTTCAACCGCCCAGCGGCCAGTGTTTGCCACATCGTTTTTCACGGGCTGCCCGTTTTTGATCCTATCTTCTGTACGCCATTGACCGAGAGGATGCCATGACTACATCAGCTGAACTGTTCGATCTTGCCAGTCGCCATATACCGGGCGGAGTAAACTCACCCGTCCGGGCGTTTAAAGGGTTGCACCGCCCGCCGGTCTTTATGGAGCGTGCTCAAGGTGCCTTTCTGTTTGACGTCGAAGGCAATCGCTACGTGGATTATGTCGGCTCCTGGGGGCCCATGATCACTGGGCATGCCGACCAAGACGTATTGGCAGCCGTACGGGCGCGATTAGACAACGGCCTGTCCTTTGGTACCCCTACCGCAGTCGAAACCACCATGGCGGATTTGATCTGCGAGATGATCCCCTCCATGGATATGGTGCGTATGACCAGCTCGGGCACCGAAGCCACCATGTCGGCGATTCGCCTGGCGCGAGGTACCACCGGCCGCGATAAGATCGTTAAGTTCGAGGGTAACTACCACGGCCACTCTGATTCACTGCTGGTTAAGGCGGGCTCTGGCGCGCTTACCCACGGCGAACCCAGCTCACCGGGCGTGCCCACGTCGCTGGCTGAACACACTATTACCCTGTCGTTTAACGACCCTGAAGGGGTTGAAGCGTGTTTTAGTGAAATTGGCGATCAGATTGCCTGCATTATTGTTGAACCCGTTGCCGGCAATATGAATTGTATTCCGCCTCAACCGGGCTTTTTGGAAACGCTGCGCCGAGTATGTAACGAGTATGGTAGCGTGCTGATTTTTGATGAAGTGATGACCGGTTTTCGAGTGGCATTGGGCGGTGCCCAAGCCCACTACGGTATAGTGCCTGATCTAACCTGCTTGGGAAAAATTGTCGGTGGCGGCATGCCGGTGGGCGCCTTTGGTGGCAAGCGCGAGATAATGCAAAACATCTCCCCCCTGGGGCCGGTTTACCAAGCGGGCACATTGTCGGGTAACCCGTTGGCGATGGCTGCAGGTGTGGCACTGCTAACCAAACTACAGGTACCGGGCTTCCACGATGCGCTTACCCAGCGGGTTAACACCCTTTGTGCGGGCCTTCAGGAGCGTGCCAATGCCGCACGGGTGCCGATGATGACGCAGTCGGCGGGCGGTATGTTTGGACTTTTCTTCACCTCTCAAAGCCGTGTGGATAACTTTGCCCAAGCCACCGCCTGTAACCCGGATGCCTTCCGCCGCTTCTTTGGCGCGATGCTCGATCATGGCGTTTACTTGGCGCCTTCTGCTTACGAAGCAGGCTTTATGTCCAGTGCTCATACCCCGGAAGACATTCAGTTCACGCTGGATGCAGCAGAAAAAGCCTTTGCGGTAATGTAACGGCACGTAACCTAAAGCCAGCTATACTGTCAAGAGCCGCTCAACTTGAGCGGCTCTTGGCTTATATGAGAGTTACACTCATGGCACGACCAACGGCTTGGCGATACATGATCTGCGCAGCGGGGCTGCTGGTTTGCTTCCCGCTGGCTGCTCAGTCGCCTCAGGAGCAGGACATGACCCAGATCCATATCACCATGAGCGGTTCGCCGGGTGCAGAGTTTTACGCCCACTGGCGAATTACCCATGAAGGCGAAACCACCGAACACGTTGAGGAGAGCGGTACAGTGCCTGCGGAGTACACCTTTACTGGTACAGAGCTTGAAGGCACCGTTAAATTGTTAAGCGATGACGAACGGTTAGAAGTAGATATTCAAAAAGGCAGCAATCGGTCGCGTTCGTCGACTCAGGGGGCCGGGGGTACATTAACGCTGATGATTCGTTAACTTTTGCATTCTTAAAGTAATAAAAAACCGCCCCAGAAGGGGCGGTTGGCAATCACTAATTTAACAGTTTACCACTGTAAGCTGCTGGCATAGTTATTAGATCCATTTACTTGAGTATGCGTAGCGACAGCGGCGCCACCCATATTGGTATTTTGGCGAATCATAGATAGGCTGTTAGATTCGTCACGTTGAACGACAGTTGCTGTATGTGCTTCGGTACCATTTTGGAAGATATACGAAGCTGAGTTATTAGCACGAATCTGCGTTACATCTGCATAATTACCGTCACCGGTTTGAGAAATATGACTCCAAGTGGTGTCAGAATTATCAAGCTGCGAGACATATGCATCATTATCATAACCATCTTGGAAGATAACTGAATCGCTTGAATCAGTGTTATTTAACTGTTCAACGTCTGCAGTGTTATCTCCAGTTCCTGTTTGACGAATATAAGAGTCGTTAAGGTTGCCGGTTTGTGTAACCCTTGCCAGGTTATTTTCACCACCAATTTGGAGCACTTCAGATTCATTTTGCTCGTTGCCGCCATTTAGGCCTTGATTGACAAACGCTTGGTTCCCAATGCCATCACTGATTTGACGAATACGGGAATACTGCTCCGTACCTTTTTGCGTGGCGTTGGCAACGTTATCACTGCCGCCATTTTGTAGTATGATTGAGTCCCGAGTATTTGGGTTAGTTGTCGTAGCATAACCATTTAAACCATTGCGAATTCCTGCTTGGGCGTCAAAAACACCCTTGCCACCATTGAAAGTATTACCATCATGGTCGTAATTAGGATCACGAGGGTCAGCAGATACGCCCATGCTTAATGCAACAGCAATAGCAGCAGCGATAGTAGTAATTTGAGTTTTCATGGTGTTTCCCCTGTTTCACGATTTACTTGCTTTGGTTATAACTGAGAAGCTGGCTGCGACTCAGTTGGTATCGATAGTGACCGGTCGTGCATAGCCCGAATAATTTTGTTGTTCGACACTTATGCTGCGAAGGCCACTGCCCGATTGAGAAAGAGCTATATCACTGTTCCGTCCAAACTGGGTTACTTGTGCTTTAATTTCAAATTGGCCACCAGTTTGACTGATATTTGCGGTATGATTTGAACCTACCTGTTTTATTAAACCAATGTTAGCGCCATTATTTTGAGAAATACTGGCTTGATTGTTATATCCATCTTGATAGATGTAGGCGATGTTACCCATTTGATAACTCGCTGAGCGAGACTGTATAACGCTAGCTTGGTTATCATTACCGTTTTGACTAATGATGCTAACGTTACTTTTTAAAAGGCTATTATGATATGTGCCTGCTGCATACTGAGTTATTCTGGCATCTTCTTCCGATGAATGTGGAAAGTCATTACCTGCGGCTAATGAGGTGGAAGCGTTGGTTAAAGAAATTGCGGCCACTAACGCAGTAAAATAGATTCGCATGTGCTGGCAGTAACTGAACGGTTTCATATTTTGCCTTTAGAAACTTTGCGTATCATTTTGTATCAATGTGTTTAGTTTGGCGTATTTTTAGAAATTAACCATAATGATTTTTTTTGAGATATCGATTGTTTTTTTAAATATGATAGAAATAATACTTATTATTAAAATTACTATAAAAGAATTAGGTTTGTAGTCATTTTAGGTATTATTTACGTATGTAACGGCCACTCGAAATGTGGCCGTTGTTACTTTTTATATAAGAAATATTAAAGCATGGGCGTTGGGGAGTTTAGGTAGTCATTAAGTATGGTATCTTGAATATTCGTCCCTGGTGCCAAGTTCCACAGGCGGTTTTCAACTCCTCTAGCAATAAGGTGAATAACTGCTGATTCAATCGCTGACATGACTGCAAGTTGAACGGGTTCATTTGTGGTAAGGCCTACTTCGGCCTCTAGCAAACGACGAAAATCGATAAAACGATAAACACCCGCTCGCATCTCTTTCGAGTAGATAGTTTTCGTAGTGGTTACGTTAGCCAGAACTTCACCGGTGGATATTTCAACCGCGCGTAAATTGACCGTTACCTGATCAACTTGGTATTGCCCTGAGGCGCCAATACCAAAATACTCAGCGCCAGCACCACCGGTACGAACATTGGATTCATAAGCGATAATGCCGCCTTCCAACATTACCGAGGCCGCACGAAGTGATGGTAGCGTATCGGGTTGACCAAAGCGTTCGAACTCTGCGCGGATAATACGTCGCTCGGTAAGCAGGTTTTGTAGTCCCACACGCTCAAGCGGTATAAACCAGCCAGAATCCGCCAGCGCACCGGTCAGCATTGCTGCTGCCCCCTGGGTAACGGCGGTGGAAAAAGTACTGGCAGGCGCTGGTCGATATTGACCTGTTTGGTCGCGAAAGTCATAGACAGACACAAATATCTGCCCAGCGGTGGGAGGCAACGATATTAAGTCCTGGTAGGTTGCTCCGCGTGGGGTCAGCGTTGCGTCTGCACCTTCTAAATTTTCCGATGTGGCGACCATGCCAGCACAACCACTCAGTAAACTGGCGACAATAAGTGATGCGATAATTTTCATGGTGTTCCCCTGAGATGACGGATAATTTTTAGTGAGCTATTTTGTTGTTTTAAGGATTGAATAGCCCACCCACGCTTATTTCAGTCACATCTCCAGTTAACTTATCGACTACTCTAACTACTAATTGACCACCATTGTCGCTAACCACTACGCCAAACTCATCACTATCAAAGCTACCTTCGCTAACATCGCCCGAACTGACATCCGCTATTAATTGAGAAATGAGTCGGCTCTCTAAACTTTGTAGTAATCTTTCTGTCGCGGAAGTGGGAGTTGATCGGCTAGCGCTGGAGTCTTTATTGGTATCTTGAGCCTGCGCTTTTCCTAGTAAATAACTACCCACAAAGGGATCACCTCCAAAAGAAGGATTAAGTGGCTTATAGATTAATTCCCCAGCTTGTGCTGTTGTGGATAGCACCAAGGCCATTCCCATAACGACTAAGCAAGTTCTTTTTATTGGGTTCATTAGAAAATCTCCTCTTTTCCCAAGTCTTTGTCGGAAGATAGCGAAGCGGATATTTGCCGTTCAATCAGGGCTCTTTCGACGGTCTGCACGGCTTCCTCAGCGGTACGATCGGCTTCATTGATCCTGGGGGAGAGCTGTGTACGGAAATACATACGGTTGCCCTCCATCACCCATACTTGGCTGCCCCAGCGTGCATCGGGGCGCTCTTTAATGGTGATGGTGGCATTGCCGATAATCAGGTTATCCATCGCCCGCTGGCTGAAGGCTCGGTAGAAGGTCTTACCGGCCATGGTGATTGTTCTATCTACCATCACGCCAGTTAGCTCACTTCCTCCATTAGTGCTTCCTTGCACTCCAGGCCCATCAGGACTGGAGAGCTGATTAATAGCGTCGATCGCTTCTTGTTCGTTGGCAGGCAATGCATCGGTTGGGGCTGTTGGTTCGTTAGCTAATGCTAAAGATGACCCGATCCATACCGCCATGAAGAAAAAGATGATGGATAAACGGTGCATTGATGGCATGACAGTTACCCTTGCGCATTAGCGCTAACGATGTCGTTGAAGACTGCGTGCGGTCTCAATATTGGGCAGAATCGGGCCCAGGTTCTGATGAATCCAGTTGAGCGCTTGAATGCGGTTGTGAACGTTAATTTTGCGAAAAATGTTGTATAGGTGTGACTTAACGGTGTGTTCGCTAACAAACAGCTTTTCGGCAATTTGTTGATTAGAAGAGCCAGCACTAAGTAGGGAAATAATTTCCATTTCCCGGTTAGTGAGTCCGCAGGCTGGGCGGAAAGCATTACTTTGGTATTTGCGATAAAACAGAATTAAACGCGCCATTAAATCTCGTGACATCCACAGCTCCCCTTCAAGCAGCGAGTGGATGCCTTTACAAATTACCTCAAGGCTTTCATTGCGATAAAAAACGCCTTTTAACTGAGCGCACGAAAGTGCTTCAAGGGCGTGATCCATATCATGAATATTGAAGGCCGCTAGGGGAGTTTTAGTTAACGTGTCGGGTAACTTATCTTGCCACTCTGGCAGTGCATCAATGCCAATATGATCGCTGTCAATGAGAATCAGCAAGTTGCCCGATGCGGAAATAGGTAATGCTGTATGAGGAGAATGGATACTAATTTGACAGCCGGTGTGTTTGTTCAAGTACTCAGCGAACAACTGAACCTGGGGACTTTTTTCGGTAACGACATACACCGTTCCGGTAGACTTTTCCTGCGACATTGGGTGGCCCTCGTGGAAAGAAAGAGTGAGCAGGTAACCACTGAAGTGTTGACCATAAGATACGTTTCGTAAAGTTTTGTTATTAAATATATGGTAAAAATATTTTTCATCTCTTCAATATTTTCATTAATATGTAAAATATTGTTATTTAACAAATGTTTATTAGTAATTAAGCAATAAATTAATTACCTAATCATTAGATACGTTATGTAACATTTTGATGGCTTTTGATACCAGCAGTGAGCGCGTAAACTGCAGTTCTACTGTTAGGAGTACATACCATGGCCGCCGTCAATACCCTTGTACTTGCCAGTGGCAATACAGGAAAATTAAGAGAATTCAACCAGTTACTTTCACCTTTGGGATTCGATGTTCGCCCCCAGGCGGATTTTGGTGTCACGGATGTGGAAGAGACGGGGCTAACCTTCGTCGAAAATGCACTGTTAAAAGCGCGTGAAGCGAGCCTCATCAGTGGATTACCTGCATTAGCTGACGATTCTGGGCTTGAAGTAGACGCACTCAATGGTGCGCCCGGTATCTATTCCGCTCGGTATGGCGGTGAGCCGAGAAGCGACGAGAAAAATAACCAAACGTTGTTAGCCGCATTAAGTGACTGTGCGGAAGGGCAGAGAAGTGGACGTTACTGGTGTGTGCTGGTTTATTTGCGCCATCCGAAGGATCCGGTGCCGGTCATTGTGCAACGGAGTTGGGAAGGCGAAATTCTTGCTCATCCCCGAGGGAAGGAGGGATTTGGCTATGATCCGCTTTTCTGGTTACCTGATCAGGGTATGAGCGTCGCCGAGCTGCCCAGTGAAAGTAAAAATCGCCTTAGCCATCGTGGTCGCGCATTGCAGGGGTTAGTGGAGTTACTGAAGGTGGCGCATGGCTGATACGTTGCCGCCACTCTCTCTCTATATCCACACGCCCTGGTGTGTCCGTAAATGTCCGTACTGTGATTTCAATTCTCATGAGCCGGACACACACGGTTTTACTCCGCGGGATTTACCTGAAGCCGCCTATCTAGATGCGCTGTTACAAGACCTGGATAGTGATCTTGACCTGGCGGCTGGACGAGAAATTAAAACCATCTTTATTGGCGGTGGGACTCCAAGCCTGCTGTCGCCCGCGTTTTATGAACGATTACTGAAAGAGATCCAGATCCGTTTACCCTTCTCTAAAGAGATAGAAATTACCTTAGAGGCTAATCCAGGTACCACGGAGCAAGAGCGTTTCATTGGTTACCGGAAAGCAGGCATTAACCGTCTTTCGCTGGGTATTCAAAGTTTTCAGCCTGATCAACTGCATGCGCTGGGGCGAATTCATAGCGGTGACGAGGCGATTACTGCGGTAGCGCAGGCGCGCCAGGCAGGCTTTACCAACATTAATATTGACCTTATGCACGGTTTGCCTGATCAAACGCCTCAATTGGCGATGGATGATATTACCCAAGCGCTGGCATTGGCACCTGAACATCTCTCTTGGTATCAGTTGACCCTTGAGCCGAATACCGCCTTTCACTCCCACCCCCCGGTATTGCCAGAGGAAGAGGCGCTTTGGGATATTCAGGATAAAGGGCATCAGCTCCTGGAGCTGGCGGGCTTCAAGCGCTACGAGATTTCGGCTTACGCTAGTGCCGGTCACCAGAGTCGCCATAACCTTAATTACTGGCAGTTTGGTGACTATCTTGGGATTGGCGCTGGTGCCCATGGCAAGCTTAGCCGTATTGACCCAAATGGGGAGTGGCTCATTGAACGGCGCTGGAAAACTCGCCAGCCAGATGCCTATCTAAAGCGCGTAGATGACCTGCGTGGCTTTATAGCCGGTAAACAGCTGATAAAAACGGATGAGCTACCGTTGGAGTTTGCCATGAACGCTTTACGGCTCACCGACGGAGTGTCACTTGAGACATGGAGAACTAATACCGGGCAGCCAAATGCTATGTTACTGGAGCGTTTACAATCCGCCGAGAAAAAAGGACTTTTGATGCAAATGCCCGAAAAACTGCGTGCATCGCCTCAAGGTCTATTATTCTTGAATGAGTTGCTAACCTTGATCAGTGATGATTGAACAGCAATCTACAGAAATTTTTTTCTGAAATAACAGACTTGAACCATCAAGCTTGACGACTTACAAGGAGTGAGTGATGCGTATTTCTCGACTACTGACACCGTTGGCGGCTGCTATTCTACTGGCCGGTTGTGCTACATCGGATCCTTACGGTGGCCAAACGCAGCGCTCTAGCACCGCTATGGGCACCGGGATTGGTGCCGCCGTGGGGGCCGCTGCAGGTGCTCTTTCTGGTGATGGCAGCACCAGCCGCCGTGACCGTGCACTAATTGGTGCTGCCGTAGGCGCAGCAGCGGGCGCTGGTATTGGTGTCTATATGGATCGCCAAGAGCAGCAGCTACGTGACAACCTACAGGGGTCACGCATTGAAATCGATCGCCGTGGCGACGATATCGTGCTCAATATGCCCAGCGGCGTTACCTTTGGCTTTGACTCTGCTGAGTTGACTAGTGAAGCGCGTGGCTCACTCAATGAAGTTGCTAACGTACTTTCTCAGTACCAGGATACCCGCGTTAGTATCGCTGGCCACACCGATAGTACCGGTGACGCGAGCTATAACCAGCGTCTATCTGAGCGCCGTGCCCAAGCCGTCTCCAGCTACTTGTCTCAGAACGGCGTTTCATCCATGCGCCTGAATACTTCTGGTTACGGTGCTACTCAGCCAGTCGCCAGCAACGACAATGAGCAGGGCCGTGCTCAAAACCGTCGGGTAGAAATTACCTTGACGCCTACCGGTAACGGCCAGGGCTAAGCCTCTTAAAGCTGCACATTGCCGTTCAAAGCCCGCTATGCTCCTATAGCGGGCTTTTTTCGTTCACCTGTTTACGAGCTACCATGCTGTCCTACCAACACGCCTACCACGCCGGTAATTTTGCCGATGTACACAAACATCTGACGCTTTACGCCGTCACTGATTACCTATTACGTAAAAAAACACCTATTACATATATAGACACACATGCCGGTAGAGGGCTTTATCCATTAGCCACCAAAGAGACCCAGCGACTCCAAGAGTACCGTGAGGGCATCTGGCCACTGTGGCAGAAGCGTGAACAGCTAACCGACGCGCTGCTGGGAAGCTGGTTAAACGCTATTGTTGGGGCGCAGCCAGATCATAATGAATTGACCCTCTACCCAGGCTCGCCCTGGTGGCTGAGCCAGCCGCTGCGCGAGCACGATCGTCTGTGCCTGTTTGAGCTGCACCCGGGCGAACACCAGCACTTGAATGGCCAGGCGCTCCCTGCGCAGGTCAAGCGCGTGTATGGCGACGGGCTGGCAGGGCTTAGAGCGATGCTGCCGGTAGCAACACCCAGGGTATGCGTGCTGATTGACCCAAGCTTTGAGCGCAAGGTGGAGTACCAGGAGGTCGCTGACACTGCTATCCAGGCCCTGGAAAAGGCTCGCCATGCGGTGATGATGATCTGGTACCCGCTGCTGCCTGCCGGGCATCACCAAATGCTGTTGGACGTGCTGCAGGCCAGTGGAATACGCAAGATATGGCGCAGCGAGCTGCTGCTGCGCGAACCTGGCGAGCAGGCTCACGGCATGTTCGGTAGCGGTATGCTGGTGATCAATCCGCCCTGGGGGTTGGATAAACGCCTGGCAGCAGCGATGGCAGAAATTACCCCGCTGCTCGGCGCTGATAGCCGCTATCAGGCGGATTGGTGGGTGGGAGAGTAGTTGTCGAAAAAAGTAACTCTATTTGCCGATGCAAAAACTGCCAAAAATTTCGCCCAATAAATCATCGGCGCTGAATTCGCCAGTGATCTCGCCTAAGGCTTGTTGGGCGTCGCGCAAATCTTCCGCCAGCAGTTCCCCTGCGCCATATCCATCCAACTGAGCACGGCCGGTATCAAGGGCTGCCATGGCGCGATCTAGGGCGTCCAGGTGCCTTCGGCGGGCGGAGAAGCGACCCTCGGTGGTGGCGGCAAAACCCATCACATCCTTCAGATGCGCTTTCAAGTTATCCACACCCGTACCGGTTTTCGCCGATAGGCGCACAATGGGTATGGTTGTGAATAAATCAATACCCGCCGGCTCGGCACTGGTATCGATTTTATTACGCACCAGGGTTAAGCGGCTCTGGTCGGGCAGGCGAGCGACAAACTCCGGCCAGATGGCCATGGGGTCGGTTGAAGTAGTGGTGCTGGCATCAACGAGTAGCAGCACTCGGTCGGCTTTCTCTATTTCGGCCCAGGCACGTGCGACACCAATTTTCTCCACTGCATCAGGCGTATCGCGCAATCCAGCGGTGTCGATGATATGTAGGGGCATACCATCAATATGAATGTGCTCACGGAGCACGTCCCGGGTCGTGCCCGCGATATCCGTCACAATGGCGGTATCTTGTTCGGTCAGCGCATTTAGCAGGCTCGACTTCCCCGCATTGGGTCGCCCGGCAATGACCACGCTCATTCCTTCTCGCAGCAGTGCACCTTGGCCTGCCGCCTGGCGTACGTCGCTCAGCGCTTGCTGGACGCTGCTTAAGTGCTGGGCAACGTGACCGTCGGCAAGAAAGTCGATCTCCTCTTCGGGGAAGTCGATCGCCGCTTCAACGTAAACGCGCAGTTCGATCAAGCGCTCCACCAGCGCAGAAACGCGCTTCGAGAACTCACCCTGGAGCGAGCGTACAGCGTTTTCTGCCGCCGAGCGTGAGGTGGCATCGATGAGATCGGCAATCGCTTCCGCCTGAGCCAGATCGAGCTTATCGTTCAAAAATGCCCGTTCGGAAAACTCTCCCGGCCGCGCCAGGCGGGCACCCAAGACCACACAGCGCTCCAGCAGCATATCCATAATAATCGGGCCGCCGTGTCCCTGGAGTTCCAGTACGTCTTCACCGGTAAACGAATGGGGGCCGTTGAAGAACAGGGCGATGCCTTCATCAATGCTCCCTTCTGCGCCTTGGAATGGGCCGTAGTGAGCGTATCGCGGGGCAGGGCAATGCCCAACCATGGCTTGAGCGATTTCGCGGCAGGCGGGCCCGGAGACGCGGATAATACCCACGCCGCCGCGTCCTGGGGGAGTTGCCAGCGCCGCAATGGTGTCAGGCGTATAGAGGCGTTCGGCCATGGTGAATCTCTTAGTCAATTGGCAGAAGTAGCATTTGATCGGTCTAGCATCGATCTACATAGTTTGGATTTGTCGACCTTAAAACGCCAGACCCCCGCTCGGGGCGGGGGTCTGAAGGGCGATGACAAAGGCAGTCTATTTGGTTTTCATGCCTTTGCCGATACTCGGATCATTTTCGATTTTGCGCGTGATGTAGTACTGCTGCGCCACCGAAATGATGTTGTTGACCACCCAGTAAATAACCAGACCGGCCGGGAACCACAGGAAGAAGAAAGTAAAGATGATGGGTAGCATCTTCATGATCTTCGCCTGCATAGGATCCGGAGGTGTCGGGTTCAACATTTGCTGAACGAACATCGAAATGCCCATCAGAATCGGCAGAATGAAGTACGGATCCTTCACCGATAGATCCTGAATCCAGAAGATAAACGGCGCATGCCGCAGTTCAACCGACTCCAGCAACATCCAGTAGAGAGCGATGAAGACAGGCATCTGAATCACAATAGGTAGACAGCCCCCCAGCGGATTAATCTTCTCCTTCTGGTAGAACTTCATCATCTCTTGCGACATTTTCTGCCGGTCGTCGCCATACATCTCTTTCAGGCGCTGCATTTCCGGGCCGAGTTTACGCATCCTACCCATGGATTTGTAAGCTTTGGCTGAAAGCGGGAACAGCACTGTCTTAACCAGTATGGTCAACAGGACAATCGACCAACCCCAGTTGCCGACTACCTCGTGGATATGATCCAGCAGCCAGAAGAGGGGGTTAGCAATAAACCATAACCAGCCATAATCTACGGTTAATTGCAGGTTGGGAGCGACTTGTTCCAGGTAGTCCTGCACTTTTGGCCCGACGTACAGAGTGGCGCCTAGAGTGGTTTCACTATCGGCGGCCACAGTGCTGGTGGGGCCAGCAAAGGCTACGACGTTACGATTACTGGAGTCGGTGGTGACGTAGAAAAGGTTTTGCTGATCCTGCTGAGGCGCCCATGCCGACACAAAGTAGTGCTGAATAATGGCTATCCAGCCGCCCTGTGCTTCACGGTTTTCAAAGTTATGGCTTTGAATATCCTCAAAGTCGATCTTCTCGTAGCGTGCATCCGGCGTTGAGTAAGCGGCCCCTAAGTAGGATTTCATACCCATGGAGACACCGCTTGATGGGTCAGGGCTATTGTCGCGTGCCAACTGACCAATAAAGCGCGCACTAACCGGTGCGTCGGTGTTATTGGCCAGGTAGTAGTTGACGTTGACCGCATAGCTGCCGCGCTCAAAGGTAAGCCGCTTAATGACCTCAACGCCGTTAACATCAGCGGTTAGATCAACGCTTAGCTCGTCATCGTTATCGCCTAAACGATACTCCGAGTTTTCAGGCGTGAACGCGATACGGCTGGCTTGGCCATCGAGCTGCAGGCCTGAGCGAGCCACGTAACTACGGCTGCTGTTATCGGATAACAGCACATAGTTACGGTCTGAATCCAGGGAGAGTTTGTGCTGCGGTAACGCGGCATAAACAATATCGCCACCGTGTGGATCAATACGCACATCCAGAACATCGGTGGTCACGGCAATGAAGTCGCGGCTTGATGTCTCGCTTTCGGTATCAGGAATACCTTCACCTACCGCACTTTGCTGTGAAGACGTGCTCGGCACCGCTAAGCCGCTTTCTCCATCTTCAGCATTGCTAGGAGACGTGGAATTGCTGCGTTGCGTCGTTTCAGGCACTGAATCGTAATTCGGCTGCCCGTAATCCTGATTCCACTGGACGACTAGCAAGTAAGCGAGTACGGCTAGTGGAATCAGTAATAAAAGTCGTTTTACGTCCATGAGGGTTCTGCCCGCTGGGTGGTGAACATGCTAATGGCGCAGTGTCATTTACTCGACTCTTGACACACGAAAGCCTGCCAGTTGGCAGGCCGAGGTCGAGCGGCGAGGGGTGCACCAAAGGTCACGTGTCACGCTTAGGCGTTGGTGCTGCGATCACCGCCTGTGCGTCACGCTGTAGTCGTTTCCACATGCCGTGTAACTGGCGATGCAAGGTGTCGTTATCGAGATCCTGAACGCCACGTCGCGCAAGTACCACTATATCCACAGAGGGTAGGTGATCTTGACGAAGGCGAACGGATTCTCGAACCAGACGCTTGAAACGGTTGCGATCTACGGCGCGTTTAACATTTTTTTTGCTGACCACCAGTCCAAGGCGGGGGTGTCCCCGAGTACTAAAGCGAACTAACGCCATCATACCTTTGCCATGCACTTTCAGGTCGGCTTGTTCAAACACGTGACTAAAGTCCCCAGCATTTAGTAACCGTAATTGCCGGGGAAAGCCTTGCTGCGGTACACGCAATCTGAGATCAGGCGCTCAGACGCTTGCGGCCCTTGGCACGGCGACGTGCGAGGACGGCGCGACCGTTTTTGGTTGCCATACGAGCACGGAAGCCATGCGCGCGCTTGCGCTTGAGAACGCTAGGTTGAAAAGTGCGTTTCATAACTCGTTATTCCCACGTGGTTTAGGACGGAAAGTGAATTCCAAAAAGCCCGGTCCAGTGAGGAACTAGCCGGGGAGATTCAATTCAAGACCGGAAATTGTAGAGACTTCCTCTGCTGGGTGCAATTTTTCCTTGCATAAAAGCGTTATCACACCTCAGCCAGCGTGCTTGATACGTTAAGAGTAGCCATTAATAAAGTCACTATTATTACTAATAGGTAGTTCTAAACCTGTTGTTATTAATAGTGGGGATACTATTTGTGGATAAGTGGTTTTAAACGATATTTTTCAATTGCCTATAACAATAAAAAATCTGTGTGTAAGTCCCGTATAAGCCGTCTACAAGGTGTTGGCGAGATGTGATTAACCCGTGTGTAAGGCACGTATTTAAGGATTATCCCCGTCCCTCCACAAGGTTTTCCCATGGGCTCATCGTTAGTTGTCCACAGGCCAATATTGAAGGCCAAACCCGTGTGGATAACCGAGGCTTTGGGCGCTACAATGGTCGGCCGTTTTCAACCGATGGTGAGATGAGTGTCACTGACGCTTTGGCAACAGTGCCTGGACAACCTGCAGGATGAGCTGAATTCACAGCAGTTCAATACCTGGATACGCCCGCTGCAGGCAGAAGAAGGAGAGTCCAACGAGCTGCGCTTATTGGCGCCGAATCGTTTTGTGCGCGATTGGGTGAGCGATAAGTATGCCAAGCGGATTAGTGAGCTGATGCGTGAACTCGCACCAGCCAAGCCGCCAAAGGTCAGCCTGACGGTGGGTAGTCGCCGTTTGGCAGCCCAGGCCCCTCAGCATCGTGATTTAGGTAATCCTGTATCGGCTTCGCCGTCGCGGCCAGCATCGCCAGCGGTACATACGCCGCCACGCGGCGATATTGCCGATGAGCGCGAAATCGATAGGCTGCGCGATGAAGCGCCGAGTCGGCGTAATAATGAACGTCAGGTACAGGTAGAAGGCAGTCTGAAACATGGCAGCGGGCTCAATCCGAATTTTACTTTCGATACGTTCGTGGAAGGTAAGTCTAACCAGTTGGCTCGTGCTGCCTCCCGCCAGGTGTCTGAAAACCCTGGTGGCGCTTATAACCCCTTGTTTTTATACGGCGGCGTAGGCTTGGGTAAAACCCACTTAATGCATGCAGTGGGGAACGCATTGGCAACCCGGCGTGAAAACGCCCGGGTGGTATACCTGCACTCAGAGCGGTTTGTCGCCGATATGGTTAAAGCGCTCCAGCTTAATGCGATTAATGATTTTAAGCGTTTTTATCGCAGTGTTGATGCGTTACTTATTGATGACATTCAGTTTTTTGCTGGAAAAGAGCGCTCTCAAGAAGAGTTTTTTCATACCTTCAATGCGTTATTAGAAGGTGGTCAGCAAATGATCCTGACCTCTGATCGCTATCCTAAAGAGATCAGTGGGGTAGAGGAGCGCCTTAAATCACGCTTTGGTTGGGGGCTTACGGTCGCGATAGAGCCGCCTGAGCTTGAAACCCGTGTGGCCATCTTGATGAAAAAGGCCGACCAGGCTAAGGTCGATTTGCCTCACGATGCGGCTTTCTTCATTGCGCAAAAAATTCGTTCCAACGTGCGCGAATTGGAAGGTGCGCTGAAAAAAGTCATTGCTGATTCGCACTTCATGGGTAAAACGATTACCCAAGACTTTATTCGTGAGTCTCTGAAAGATCTGTTAGCGCTTCAGGATAAGCAGGTAGGGGTAGATAATATTCAGCGTACGGTCGCCGAATATTACAAGATTAAGGTGGCGGATCTGCTTTCGAAGCGCCGTTCACGCTCAGTTGCCCGCCCTCGTCAGGTGGCGATGGCGCTTGCTAAAGAGCTCACCAATCACAGCTTACCTGAGATTGGCGATGCCTTTGGCGGGCGTGACCACACAACGGTGTTGCACGCTTGCCGAAAAGTGAAATCATTGCAGGAAGAGAGCGCGGATATTCGTGAGGATTACAAGAATTTACTGCGCCTGTTGACCAGTTAATCATTCCATGGGACGGGCCTGTTACACGCAGGTCTTTCAGGATATAGAACCGGAGTATTGATGAAATTTTCGATTTCCCGAGAGGCGCTGCTACGTCCGCTGACTCTGGTCGCTGGTGTTGTTGAGCGCCGTCAAACGCTGCCAGTACTGTCTAATGTGCTGATTCAGGTAGAGGGTGACCAGGTGTCGCTCACCGGTACTGACTTAGAAGTCGAGCTCGTGGGCCGCACGGTGGCAAGCCAGGTCGATCAGGCGGGCTCCGCGACAGTGCCAGCGCGTAAGCTGATGGATATCTGTAAATCATTGCCCGATCAGTCCGACATTCAGCTCGCCGTTGAAGAGGGCCGCGCGGTACTACGCAGTGGCCGTTCACGTTTTACGTTGTCGACGCTCCCGGTCGCTGAATTCCCCAATATCGAAGATGCGGACGGCAGCCAGGAGATTAGCGTACCCCGCGGTACCCTAAAGCACCTGATAGAAGCGACTTCGTTTGCCATGGCGCAGCAGGATGTGCGGTACTACCTCAACGGTATGCTGCTGGAAATTCAAAGCAATTTGCTTCGCACAGTCGCTACTGACGGGCACCGTTTGGCGATGTGCTCGCGGCCAATCGAGGTCTCTGTGAGCCAGTCTCAAAAGTTGATTGTGCCCCGGAAGGGGATTTTAGAGCTGTCGCGCTTGCTAGACGATAGCGATGAGCCTGTCAGCTTAACGCTTGGCTCCAGTCATGTGCGTGCTCATACAGGCGACTTTACCTTCACCTCCAAGTTAATCGACGGTAAATTTCCTGACTATGAGCGTGTCGTGCCGCGCAATGGCGATAAAGTATTGATTGCCGAGCGTGCGGAGCTTCGCCAAGTACTTTCACGTACTGCTATCCTCTCTAATGAGAAGTACCGTGGTGTGCGCCTTTATCTTGAAGAGAACAACCTTAAGGTAATGGCCAACAACCCCGAGCAGGAGGAAGCGGAGGAGAATATCGCCGTTGAGTATAACGGCGGGGCAATGGAAGTTGGTTTTAACGTCGGCTATTTAGTTGATGTACTAACAGTGCTAAATGAAGATCGCGTGCAGATTACCCTGGCTGATCCCAATAGTAGCGCGCTGCTGGAAGAGCCCGGCGGCGGTGATGCGCTTTATGTCGTTATGCCGATGCGCCTGTAAACGCTTTGGGCGGGTAACAGCAATACGTAAGCAAGCTACGTTAGCGGCGCTTCTGGTAGCAGAAGCGCCGCTAACGCGTTGGAATACTCCCTTTTTTCGAGGATATTTTAAGTGGTGATAATAGGATGAGCCTGACACTGCTTAATTTCCACGCTTTGCGCAATCTCAGGCCGGTTGAGATGACGCCCTCTTCGCATATCAATGTCATTAGCGGTGCTAATGGCAGCGGTAAAACCAGTCTGTTGGAGGGGGTACATATTCTTGGCATGGGCCGCTCTTTTCGTACTCGCCAGTTAAAAAACGCGATCCAAACGGATGAGCCGTATATGACGCTGTACGGACGTTTAAGTGGTGAGCCTGAGGTTACCCTTGGTGTGCGTCGTTTAAGAGCTCAGCGGGAGCTGGAGCTTCGTTTAAAGGGAGATAAAAACGCTCGGTTGGCGGAACTGGTAGAGGCTATGCCGCTTCAATTAATTAACCCTGATGCTTTTCGATTGCTTGAAGGTTCTCCAGCCGGACGTCGTGAGTTTCTCGACTGGGGCGTGTTTCACGTGAAACATGACTTTTTAGCAATCTGGAAGCGCACCCGGCGTGCGTTGAAACATCGGAATGCACTGCTCAGGCGTGGTAGAATACTACCTCAGGAAATGGCGGTGTGGGAGCATGAACTAGCCCTTTGGGGTGAACAGATGGACTCGTTACGCCGTGCTTGGTTTAGTGACTTTTTGCCTGTCTTTGAAGAGACACTTAAGGTATTGCTTCCCTTGCCGGGATTGTCGCTTCACTACGCCAGAGGTTGGGATAAAGATCGAACTCTTGCGACTGTGTTACATGATAGTCGGCCAACTGATCAGCAGATGGGGTTTACTCAGCAAGGTCCGCAGCGCGCTGACTTACGTATCAGGATAAACAAACAGCCTGCTGTAGAAGTGCTTTCCAGAGGCCAGCAAAAGTTAGTGGTGAGTGCATTAAAGCTTGCCCAAGGGCGGTTTCTGGAAAGAACAGCACAGCGGCACTGTATTTATCTTATCGATGATTTGCCCGCAGAACTTGACGAGCAAAATCGTTACCAGTTTTGTGGCTTACTCGAAGATATGCAGTGCCAAGCATTTATTACCAGTGTCGAACCTTCTGCATTGAAGAATGCCTGGCGAACTGATACCCCCGTAAATATGTTTCACGTGAAACATTGCAAGGAGGGGTTTAGTGGTTTAGAGAAAGTCAGCTAGCGCAGGAAGAAGGGTAGGACGATACAGGATGAGACAGACTTCACAACGGAGTGGTCAATGAGCGAGCAGGCTTACGATTCATCAAGCATCAAGGTGCTCAAGGGGCTGGACGCGGTGCGTAAGCGGCCAGGTATGTATATTGGTGACACCGACGACGGTACTGGGCTCCACCACATGGTCTTCGAATTGGTGGATAACTCCATCGACGAGGCGTTGGCTGGGCATTGCAGTGAAATTCGCGTTGTCATCCACCCGGATGAGTCGGTCACCGTGAGTGATAACGGCCGTGGCGTACCTACCGAGCTTCATGAAGGGGAAGGTGTTTCCGCTGCAGAAGTTATTATGACGGTTCTGCACGCAGGCGGTAAATTCGACGATAACTCCTACAAGGTTTCCGGTGGGTTGCACGGCGTCGGTGTTTCTGTTGTCAATGCGCTTTCCGCTGAGCTGCGCTTAACGATTTGGCGTCAGGGTGAAGTGTTCGAACAAATGTACCGTCACGGTGTTCCTCAAGCACCATTGGGCGTTGTGGGCAAAACCGAAAAAAGCGGTACCCGGGTTCACTTCCGCCCATCGCCAGAAACCTTTGGCAATATCGAGTTTCATTTTGATATTTTAGCCAAACGACTTCGCGAACTATCCTTCTTGAACTCTGGTGTGGCTATCCGTTTACTGGATGAGCGCAGCGGCAAAGAGGAGCTGTTTCACTACGAAGGTGGCTTGAGAGCCTTTGTTGATCACCTCAATACCAATAAGAGTGTGATTAATCCGGTATTCCACTTTAACGCTGTTCGTGATGACGGCGTTGAAGTAGAGGTAGCCATGCAGTGGAGCGAAGCCTTCACTGAAAATATTTTCTGCTACACCAATAATATTCCGCAGCGAGACGGCGGGGCGCACTTGGCGGGGTTCCGGGCAGGGCTTACCCGTACGCTCAATAACTATATTGAAGCTGAAAACCTGCTGAAAAAAGCCAAGGTGAATACCACGGGCGATGATGCTCGTGAGGGGCTAACAGCTATTATTTCAGTTAAAGTCCCGGATCCTAAGTTTTCGTCTCAAACAAAAGATAAGCTAGTCTCCAGCGAAGTGAAGACAGCGGTTGAGCAGGAAATGAGCCGTCTCTTTTCCGAGTATCTTGTTGAAAAGCCTAACGAAGCCAAGGCGATCGTCAATAAGATGCTGGATGCCGCGCGTGCACGTGAGGCGGCACGCAAAGCGCGGGATATGACCCGCCGCAAAGGCGCGCTGGATATTGCCGGTTTACCTGGCAAGTTGGCGGATTGCCAAGAAAAAGACCCCAGTCAGTCAGAGCTTTACTTGGTGGAGGGTGACTCGGCAGGTGGCAGTGCCAAACAGGGCCGTGACCGCCGTACACAGGCTATCTTGCCGCTCAAGGGTAAAATTCTGAACGTGGAAAAAGCACGTTTCGACAAAATGCTCTCCTCTGCAGAAGTGGGCACGCTTATCACTGCCCTGGGTTGCGGCATTGGCCGTGAAGAGTTTAACCCCGATAAGTTGCGTTACCACTCGGTTATTATCATGACCGATGCCGATGTCGATGGATCGCACATTCGTACGCTGCTGTTGACGTTCTTCTTCCGTCAGATGCCGGAGTTGATTGAGCGTGGTCATATCTTCATCGCTCAACCACCACTTTATAAAATTAAGCGCGGCAAGCAAGAGCTTTACCTGAAAGATGAACAGGCGATGGTGGATTATTTAACCACCACGGCCTTGGACGGGGCCGGCCTGCATGTTAACGCTAATGCACCGGGTATTTCCGGCTCACAGCTTGAAGCGTTAGTGAACCAGTACCGCAACGTGATGAAGCGAATTGATCGCTTGTCGCGGGTTTATCCTAATGAAGTACTTAAGCAAATCGTTCATGCTTCGGCACTGAAAGGTGAGGAGAGCCTGAAAGATCGTGTGACCATGCAGAACTGGATTGATGAACTCCAGAAGATCATGGATGACATGGTTGCCTATGAAGGCGGGCCCCGTTACCACTTCCATCTCCACGAAGATTCTGAGCGCGGGCTTTTCCTACCTACCGTCTCGCTGGTTGCTCACGGTGTGACGACTGAGTATAGGTGGGGCCTCGACTTCTTTGAAAGCGCCGACTATCGCGGTATCGCTGAGCTGGGCGAAACCCTGGATGGCTTCCTGGAAGAGGGCGCCTTTATTGCCCGTGGCGAGCGGCAGAAGCCGGTATCGCACTTCTCGGAAGTACTGGCGTGGCTAATGCAAGAGGGCCAGCGCGGGTTGTCTGTACAGCGCTATAAAGGCTTGGGTGAAATGAACCCGGATCAGCTCTGGGACACCACCATGGATCCCGATAGCCGCCGCATGCTGCGGGTGACGATCGAAGATGCCGTTGGTGCCGATATGATGTTCAACACCTTGATGGGTGACGATGTAGAACCGCGCCGTGACTTTATTGAGACCAACGCGTTGGTGGCAAATTTAGACGTGTAAGGTGGATTGCATTCGTTAAGATGTTTCACGTGAAACACTGCTTTAACGATCCTTAGCCTCAGTATGGTTTAATGCCACTATGATAGGCGTCGCTATGAATTTTATAGCGACGCTTTTTTTATTCATAGATAGATTGGCAGGATCAGGATACGTGTAGCAGAAGCAGAAGAGGGTAGTTAGTTTCAGCCAAATTTCTCATGCAACGCAGAGCGATCATGACTACCAGCTCGGTGTCGCTTAGTTATTTAATGAGCCATTCAACAAATTGCGCTAAATCATCGAAGATATTGCTCTTTTCAAGACCAGCGCCTGCTTGCTCCGTTTTACTTCCCTTTCCAGTTCTGACCAGCGCTGTTTCGCAACCTACGGCTTCGCCCGCCTGGAGATCGCGAAGGCTATCACCGACCATCCAGCTTCCCGTTAAACTTTCTAGTCCCAGGATCTGCTGGATCTGTATTAGCATTCCTGGCAATGGTTTACGGCATTGGCAATTATCATTTGGCCCATGGGGGCAGTAAGCAATATGAGCAATATGCCCGCCTTCCGCTTCTACTAACGAAATTAAGTGTTCATGCATCGTATGGAGGGTTGCTTCATCATAATAGCCTCGGGCAATCCCGGATTGATTCGTTGCGACGGCAACGGTGTATCCCGCGCGGGTGAGGCGGGCAATGGCAGTGATTGAAGAGGGGTAGGGTACCCACTCCTCGAGAGATTTGATGTAGTTATCAGAGTCATGGTTGATGACGCCGTCTCGATCCAGGATGACAAGGTTATCGGCACTTAGCATAGTGATCCTATTGGTACGGTTGTCGGCGATACTTTCTGCCCGCGAGATTTAAGACTATTTTACCCCGATCTAACAAAGATGTTTCACGTGAAACACGTACCCCCCAAACAATAAAAAAAGCCCAGCCGTTGGGCTGGGCTTGGATTTGCGATCCATTAGTCGACGACTACTGAGGGAGCAGCGAAATATCGGCGACTTCTAAAAACAGCGCTTGAAGGCTTGCAAGAAGCGCTAACCGATTACGCTGAATAGCCGGGTCATCCGCCATCACCATTACTTGGTCAAAGAAGGCATCCACTGGATCTCGCAGTGTGGCAAGTGCGTCGAGTGCACGCTGGTAGTCACCCGCAGCAAATAGGGGTGCCACCTGTGCTTGGCTACCTGTCACAGCGTCGAACAGTGCCCGCTCGGCATCTTCCTGCAGCAAGTGTTGATCGACCTGTGTGCTGCCGTCATGCTCCTGCTTGCTTAAAATATTCGAAACGCGCTTGTTAGCCGCCGCCAGCGCTGTGGCTTCGTCACGCTGGGCAAAGGCCTTCACAGCGCGCAGGCGGCGAGCGAAGTCGAGCGGGTTTGTGACTGGGCGCGCACGAACAGCAAGGTACATTTCTGCGCTGATGCCTTCATCCTGGCCCCAGGCGCGGAAGCGATCCAACATGTACGTCAGCACGTCCTCAACCAGCCCGTTAGCTTTGGGGAGGCCCTGGTGCTGCTCAGAGGCAACCGTAAGCAGCTCGCGCAGGTCAAGATCCAGCTCGCCTTTGACCAGAATGTTAAGCACGCCAATCGAAGCACGACGTAAAGCGAAAGGATCTTTCGCACCGGTTGGGCGTTGGCCTATCCCGAAGATGCCTACCAGGGTATCCAGTCGATCCGCCAGGGCTAATGCCTTGCCTGTAGCACTTTGGGGAATCGCATCAGTAGCAAAGCGGGGCAGGTACTGCTCTTCAAGGGCTTGGGCAACCTCCGCGGGTTCGCCATCTTGCTGCGCATAGTAGCGTCCCATAATGCCCTGAAGTTCAGGGAATTCGAGCACCATCTCCGTCACAAGGTCGCACTTGGCGAGTGCCACGGCGCGCTGAGCGTGAGCCACGTCGCCATTGATACGTTCGGCAATAAATGTCGCAATAACCGAACTGCGGCGAGCTTTATCCGCCAGGGTGCCTAGCTGCTGCTGGAATACCACGCTCTCTAACTGTGGGATGCGTGACGCTAATGTGTACTTGCGATCGGTGTCGTAGAAAAACGCTGCATCGGCTAAGCGCGGACGAATGACTTTCTCGTTACCGGCAATGACCTGGTCGGGGTCAGCGCTGTCGATATTGGCAATGGTGATAAATAGCGGTTTCAGCTTGCCAGCGTCGTCCAACAGGTGAAAATATTTCTGGTTAGCCTTCATCGAAGAGATCAAGCACTCGGCGGGCACTTCCAGAAAGCGCTCATCAAAGCTCCCGGTAAGGGCGACTGGCCATTCCACCAAGCCGCTCACTTCTACCAGAAGCTCTTCGTCGATAACCGCATTGGCCTCCTGCACTTCGGCCTCTGCTAATACCTGTTCGCGGATGCGCTCGCGGCGTTGCTCACGATCCACCAGTACATAGGCATTTTCCAGCGTAGCCACATACTCATCAGCGTGCGCCAACTGAATGGCATCAGGGGCGTGGAAGCGGTGACCGTAGGTCGTGCAGCTAGCCTCTAGGCCAAGTGCCTCGGCGGCCACTACGTCGCTACCGTAAATGGCTACCAGCCAATGAACGGGACGGGAAAACTCAACCCGTGAAGCGCCCCAGCGCATGTTTTTAGGCACAGGGAGGGTGCTGATTGATTTGCGGATAATCTCAGGCAGCAGCGCTTGAATAGATTCTCCCTGCTGCTGCTCACGAAAACCTAACCAAGTACCTTTATCGGTTTCTAAATGAATCAGCTCGTCGACGCTTACACCGCAAGAGCGGGCAAAGCCTTCCGCGGCTTTAGTGGCAACGCCATCCTTAAAGGCAGCCGCCAGCGCTGGGCCACGGCGCTCAACGTCACGATCAGGCTGTTTGTCGGCCAGTTCATGCACCTGTACCGCTAAACGCCGTGGTGTCGCAAAAGCGGTAACGTTGGTGAAGGGAACATCGGCTTCTTGCAGGCCTTTCTCGATGCTCGCGGCGAACGCATCGGAAAGAGCGTCCAGGGCCGTGGGCGGCAGCTCTTCCGCACCGAGTTCTAGTAAAAGCGTATTAACAGCCATTAGTCGTCTCCCTGATCGGCGAGTAGCTCTTGTAACAGTTCTCGGCGAAGATTTTCTGGCGCCATGGGGAAACCTTCGGCCTTACGCGACTCAAAGTAAGCAGTGGCGACATCCCGGGCCATAGTGCGAACGCGCAGGATAAAGCGCTGACGCTCGGTGACCGAGATAGCGTGACGGGCATCTAATAGGTTGAACGTGTGTGATGCCTTCAGGACTTGTTCGTAGGCTGGCAGCGGCAGGCTGGCAGCGAGCAGCTTGCTGCACTCTTTTTCCTGATGGTCAAAGTTAGCAAATAGCTGATCGACATCGGCATGTTCGAAATTGTAGGCGGACTGTTCGCGCTCGTTTTGCAGATAGACATCGCCATAAGTCACTTTGCTGCCATCGGGGGCAATGGCCCAGACGAGGTCATACACACTGTCGACGTCCTGCAGGTACATGGCGATGCGCTCAAGCCCATAGGTCAGTTCGCCGGTGACCGGATAGCATTCGATGCCACCGGCCTGCTGAAAGTAGGTAAACTGGGTCACTTCCATGCCGTTTAACCAGATTTCCCAGCCCAGGCCCCAGGCGCCCAAAGTAGGAGATTCCCAGTTATCTTCGACAAAGCGCACATCGTGAACCAGCGGATCAAGACCCAGGCGTTTGAGTGAGCCCAGGTAGAGATCCTGCAAGTTGCTTGGCGATGGCTTCATCACCACCTGGAATTGGTAGTAGTGCTGAAGGCGGTTAGGGTTCTCGCCATAGCGGCCGTCAGTAGGGCGGCGGGAAGGCTGTACATAGGCAGCATTCCAGGTTTCGGGACCAATCGCCCGCAGGAAGGTAGCGGGGTGGAAGGTGCCCGCGCCGACTTCCATATCGAGCGGCTGAAGGATGACACAACCCTGTTCTGCCCAGTACTGCTGCAGAGCAAGGATCAAGCCTTGAAAGGTCGACACATCGGGTGTCGATTGGTTTGTCGAGACACTCATCGCGGAAAGCACCGTTGGCCATGAATTCATAAGGCGTCAAGTATACAATCCTAGGCAGATGGGTTATAGGCACGTATGCCAACAAGCTGCTTTAGGTAAGGAGAACAGTATGATTGTGGTAACAGGCGGTGCCGGTTTTATCGGGGCCAACATAGTTAAAGCATTGAACGCTCGCGGTCGAAACGATGTGATGGTCGTTGACGATCTACGCGATGGTACCAAATTCGTCAATTTAGCCGACTGCACGCTGGCTGATTATCTCGATAAAGATGATTTCCTCGCCAGGGTAAAAGCTGCCCTGCGCGGTGAAAGCGTCGAGCTACCTAAAATCGATGCTATTTTCCATGAAGGCGCCTGCTCGGATACTACCGAATGGGATGGCCACTACATGATGGAGAATAACTTCGAGTACTCCAAAGTGCTGCTTAATTACTGCGAGCAGCAGAGTATTCCTTTTTTATACGCCTCGTCAGCCGCCACCTATGGCGGCAGCGAGGTATTTAAAGAGGTACCCGAATGCGAAAAGCCGCTTAACGTTTACGGCTATTCCAAGCTGCTGTTTGATCAGCACGTGCGTTCGCGCTGGAGCGAGTTAACCACTCAAGTAGTGGGCTTTCGTTACTTTAATGTCTATGGCCCCCGTGAACAGCACAAGGGCAAAATGGCCAGTGTGGCCTATCACAACCACTTGCAAATTCGTAATGGTGAAACGCTCAAGCTGTTTGGCGGCTATGACGGCTACGAGGCAGGCATGCAGAGTCGTGACTTTGTTTATGTGGGCGATGTAGTCGATGTGAATCTTTGGTTTTTGGATCATCCTGACAAGTCAGGAATCTTCAATCTTGGCACTGGTCGGGCTGAACCTTTTAAAGCCATTGGCGAGGCGGTTATCGACTTTTACGGTAAAGGTGAGATCGACTACATTGCCTTCCCCGAAGAACTCAAAGGACGCTATCAGAGCTATACCCGAGCTGACATTGGTCAGCTACGTGAGAGCGGCTGCGATGTTGAGTTTAAAACCGTTGCTCAAGGGGTGAAGGCCTACTTGGGGTGGTTAAATGGCTAATTCAGCTCAGCGCTTGCTGGTGATTGGCCCTTCGTGGGTCGGTGACATGGTCATGGCACAAAGCCTGTTTATGACCTTAAAAGCCCGCCAGCCAGGCGCGACGATAGGGGTGGTTGCACCAAAGTGGTCACAGCCTATTTTAGAGCGTATGCCCGAAGTGGATGAAGTGCTGCCGCTGGCAGTGGGGCACGGTGAATTTGGCTTGGCCAGCCGCCGTGAACTGGCCAACCGTTTGCGTGGCCGTTTTGACCGAGCCATTGTCTTGCCACGCTCTTGGAAGGCAGCGCTGGTGCCCTTTATGGCGCGCATTCCTGAACGCATAGGCTTTTTAGGCGAACACCGCTATGGGCTTCTCAAGGAGCGCCGCAAACTCGATAAACAGGTGCTGGATCAAACGGTAAAGCGCTTTGTATCGCTCGGCCTGCCTCTGGAAGAAGCGGCTAGCGGCGCCTTTGCGCTGCCCAAACCGAGACTGCAGATTGACCGTGATAACTTGGTCAATTTGCGGCTAACTCACTCGCTTTCTTCGCGCACGGCGATTGGTATGATGCCGGGCGCTGAATACGGTCCCGCCAAGCAGTGGCCGGTCAGCTACTTTCACAGCTTAGCCAAACGGCTGGTGGAAGAGGGTTTTGAAGTACGCGTACTCGGGGGGGCAAAGGATCACCCGGCGGGCGAGGAGATCACACAGGGGCTTTCCCATGCCCATAACCTGTGTGGTAAGACGCAGCTGGCTGATGCGGTCGATCTGTTGGCGGATTGCCGGCAGGTAGTCACCAACGACTCGGGGTTAATGCATGTGGCTGCAGCGGTAGGTGTTCGTGTCCATGCGCTGTATGGCTCCTCATCGCCCGCCTACACGCCGCCGCTGACTGATAACGCCGTCATTCACTACCTAGCGCTCTCTTGCTCTCCTTGCTTTCAGCGTACCTGCCCATTGGGGCATACCAATTGCTTGAATCTGCTCAGCGTTGAGCAAGTCTACCAACAGATTCACGCGGCTCATCAGTGGGAGAGCGTGATCGTTAATGGATGAGCTCGACTTCGTCTGCCGCGTCAGCAGGCGTCTCTAGGGTTTGCTCTTGAGTAACTTCTTGAGAAGGCTCGTCGGACTCACGCCGCTGAGGGGAAATGCCCTCCCAAAGGCGGTGCTGAAGCGCCGTCTCTTCCCGTAAACGCTCATTAAGCACTTCGATACCGTGGGCCTCTACCAGCGTACGATTATTACTGAAAAGCGAAGTGCCCAATCCAGCGCGGTCGCGCTCTAAACTAAAGCCCAGCGCATCGAGTATCGTGGGGAAAACATCCAGCATGGTAGCGTCTCGGCGAATACGCTGTGGCTCGATATCGTTGCCGAGCATTATCAGCGTGTTGTCGCGGTCTAGCGCGGTCAATTGATCCCACACAGAAACGCGCATCGTCAGATGGTCGCTCAGTATGACCACCAAGGTATTATCGAGAAGACCCTCAGAATCCAACCGTTCAACCAAATCTTGAGCCAGCCAAGTCGCGCATTCCACCGAATAAAGAATATCCTGGCCGTCAAACTCTCCTTGACGTTCCACGCACGACTGGGAGGGATAACCATTAGGCGCATGACCCGCCAGATTGAGGCTAATTACACCCCAGGGGCCGCTATTCTGGCTATCTAAATGCCGGATCTCATCGGCGGTGATGTCATACAGCGTGTCGTCATACAGGCCCCAGCTATTTACATACTCAGGATTCTCTAGCAGGGGCTCTAAATCTTCACGTCCTTTCACCGTATCGAATTGGTGGCCGCGATAGAATAGTCCTTTACCCGCGAATTGTGTGCTAGCACCGCCTAGATAGCTTAGTTGGTAGCCCTGTGCAGCAAGAATGTCGCCGAGACAATCGACCCCGGGAACAACCTTGGAAAGAGGCTCGAACTGGCTGTCGTGAAGGAGTCCAGCAGGCATCAATGGCACGCCGCACTGGCTGGCAATCATGCCCGCCATTGTCCAGCCCGTATTATCCATCTGGCGCACGCCCTCAAAAACGGCACCTCGTTCCCCTAGGGCGTTGAGACTGGCGTAGGCATCCCCAAATATGTCATTAGAGTAGGTACGCTCTATGCTTTCCAAATACAGAATGAGTAAGTTAGGGGCGTCCCTAAGTTCCTCGGCAGGGGGCGGCTTGTAGCGTCGATCCAGCCAGGCGCCGTCATCAGTGACAATGGCCGCGCTGCGTTGGCTTATGCCATAAAGTAGCGGGTTGCTAGCCAATAATATAATAGCGAAAAAGCGCTCGGCTAACCGCCAGCGCTGGTCGTGGCGTGATAGCCACGTCACGGCCGCCAGTACGCCAATCATTATTAACGTATAGAGCACCGCGGAAATCATTTTGCCTGCGCCACCATGCTTGGCTATGCCTGCCTGGAGGTGAAAAAACACCGCACCCAAATCGACAATGCCAAAGCTGTCCGCCAAGTAAACGTACACACCCCAAAGACTTAACGGTACAAGCGACCAGGGCCACATTTTACGATAGCGAGCATTGGCAGGCTGGCCCCAGCGCAGCTTAAGCCCCACACCAATCCATGCGGCCGCTACTAAAAATAGCGTCCACCAGGGCAGACGGGTCATTACCGTGACCGTGTAACCCAGGCTGAGGCCAATTAGTGTCAATGCAATGGTGGCTAGCCTAGCGGTATCCCATGCAATGAAAGAGCGATAACGTATGATGACATTTACCTAATATAAACAGTGAAAAAGGGGACACTACAGAAAATTGATAGCTCTGATGATAACGGCTACTACGGGAGAAGTTGATGGGTGCGCTCGAAATATTTCTGCATAACCAAAAGACCCATAAAGCGTTCTTTATCAGCATTCATAAATTGAGCGAAGTAGCGGTTAGCATTACCGATAATTTTTTTTGCCGCCGCGGGGTTTTCAAGGTAATAGGTGACTTTCTCCTCAAGGTCTGAGTAATCATCTTTGAGCTGCACATAGTGATAGTCAGGTAACAAAGTGCCTTCCATAAACCATGTTTCAAAGCGCGGTTGTCGCATAAAACAGAGTGAATTAGAGGCCATTATCCATTTGAGATTCGTTGCAACATCTTTGCCTTCGATACTGAGTACGAATTTATATTTCAGTTGCTCCAGTACCGACATAAATTGGCTATGCCAGGGCTGACCTTGCGCATTTTTGTGAATATCGCCCACATTACATAGCGGGTGATCATAAAAGTCTCGAATGAATTGTCGCCGATGTTCTTGATGACAAGAACCACGCCATACCACAAGGTCAAGCTTGTCATCATAGCGGTGAGGATCTTTCACCGTGTAGTAATGACGAACACGGTTTAACTTAAGTAAAACTGAGTTTTGATTGTGGTCATTAATGGGCCGGCTTTTCACTAAGGTAGGCGCGTCTGGCACGGTGGTTACATCACCAAAGCGATGGCAGAAGCGTAGTTCAGGCGGAAAATAGCGCAACACACTGAGCAAATCCAAGTAATAAGTGCCGCTTTTCTCGCGTTTGAAACTAGATAAACTTATGGCCTCCTTAGGCAGTTCAACGTTGTTTTCCAGTTGATTACAGTAGTTAACTCGGAGAAGTAGCTGCTGCTGCTCCTCTTTTGACAATTGCTTTAATGAGCGAAGTAAATTTAATCTTTGCCGTTGCAGAAACGTACTGGGAATTAGGCGGTGAACGGTATGTTGCGCATAAAAGCCTAGCTTATGAAGGTTTTTATGCGCTTTTGCAGAAGCCGCAAGCATAATCATTAACTCACTATTGTTTGATAGAGGTGCCAGTACGCTGCAGTCATTGACTGAGGGCTATAATGATCTAAACGTTCAGTGGCTCCTTGGGCCAATCGTTGCCGAAGAGCGGGATCCTGCCTTAATCGCATAATGTCGTTAGCCAGCGCATCGGCGTCGCCGGACGGTATCAGTAACCCCGTTTGTTCGTGCTTGACGATATCGGGTATGCCGCCAACCTTGGTAGCAATGACAGGAACGCCTAGCTGCATGACATCCAGCAGCACGGAGCCCAAGCCTTCATTGCGTGAAGGAAATGCAAACACATCCAGGCCAGCTAGATAGTCGGCAATATTGCTTTTAAATCCCAGCCAGGAAACATTGCTAAGTGACGAGGATTCTGCTTTTAGCGTTTCTGCATCTTCACCGTCACCTAGAAAAATAAACTGTATATCAGGCGCTTGATGCTCAAGCTTCTGCGCAGCCTGCAATAGCACTCGCTGACCTTTATGACGGTCAACCATGGCGCCTGCATGGCCGACCAAAAATTTATCGGCAAAATCATTGCGAAAACTTTTGGTCGCCTCAGGCGAGGGCGCTAAGCGCGCATAGGCACTGGGTATCAAGGTAACGTCGCCACACTGATTGTCTTCCAGAAGACGCTTTATGACGTGGGAAAGGGCAACCCTGGCGGATGCTTGGGAGTAACACTGCTGGTTAAACCACTTACGTTTGACGGGCGAATCGACACGGCGTGTAATTAAATAGGGCGTGCCTTTTAAACGGTAGTGTAAGTAAGCCCAATGAACGCCTTTTGCATCGTGGGCATGTACCAGCTGTGTCTTGCCGAGCGATGTCCCGCCGAGATCAAAATGCCCCGCTAACTGGTGATTGGCTGCTTGAAAGTTGAGTCGCGCTACACTCTGCAGGTGCTGGCGCATGGGCGAGTCTCGACGGCAAACCAGCGTTTGTGCAATATCGTTTGGTGCATGCTCTGCTAACGTTTTAATTAATAACTCAGTTTGACGCTCTCCACCGCGAAAACCACGCGCCAAATTTACATGAGTAATATGCATCAATCACCAAACCTTATTAAAATCTTCCGCTTCAAGCACTTTTGGATCACGCTGATATTCGAGTAGCTTGGCATACTTCAAGTAGCTATTGAGCCCTGCGCTGATCGCAACAGTCATGCCATCTACTCCGCCCATGAAGCCTCGCTGAAATATATATTTGCGTACGAAGGCATTCAGGCCATGTGTAAACGGTGAAAAAGCGTTTGCCCGCTTCCCCTTTTGAAACATGATCTTGGCCGCACGACCGCTGAAGTTTCGCCCTGGCTTGGCAAATAACTGACCTAAGTTAGCAAAGGAGTAATGTACTATATCTGCGTTAAGTCGCTTGGGGTTGGCAGCCCCTATGCTGGCATGCTGTTTTACATCAGCAAAGCGAGCATGGTGCCGGTTGTAGAGCCGAATACAGTAATCGGGATACCAGCCACAGACTCTAATCCAGCGTGAGCCAATCATATTGCGGCGACGAAAGGCAAAGGCGTCATGCTCGGTTGCAGCTAGGTCTAGTTGTCCAATCGCTTCGACCATCTCTGGCGTTAGGCGTTCATCGGCGTCTAAGCTGAGCACCCAGTCGTACTTTACGTGCGCTAGCGCGATATTTTTTTGAACGCCGTCACCTAAATAGGCTTGTTGAACCACCTTGGCACCTAACTCACGCGCGATAGCGGTGGTGCGGTCTTGGCTGCCTGAATCCACCACAACGATGTCTTCACATACTTGGCGAGCGGAAGCAATACAGTCCGCAATATTGGCTTCTTCGTTAAAGGTAATAATATTAGCCGATATCATGAAGCAGGCATCTCTTGCAAAAAGGCAGTCGTAATGTGCGCTGGAGAAAAACGTTCCAGCCAACGTTCATCAATAGCATAGCCGTCAGCATCAAGAATGGCATCGACACGGGCTGCTAACGCCTCCGGTGTCATTTCACACAGATAAGCTTCCAGCTCACCGGTCATAATATCACGTACCCCGCCTGGGCAATCGACCGAGACAATCGGCGTTTGGCAGGCCAGCGCTTCAAGTAATACGATGCCAAGACCTTCGTGGGCAGAGCTCAAGATGAATAGGCGTGCATGATGCATCCAAGGGTAAGGGTTTAGTTGGCGACCGGTAAAAGTAACCCGTGCCGCAATACCCAGCTCAACTGCTAGCGCTTCCAGTTCTTTGCGCAGTGGCCCCTCGCCGACAATCACCAGCGGAAGCGTTGTGCGCATCTTGGCATACGCCCGCAGTAGAAGGTGATGGTTTTTCTGCGGTACCAAGCGGGCTACATTGAGTAGATATGGAGAATTGGGCCGCTCTGGGAAGTCTTCGTACATAGCCTTTCGAATAGCCCCTAAAGGGCATGGATTGGTAATGGTTCTCAGCGAGGACGGTTTGACTTGTAGCGTCTGCATAGCAGTGGCGATTTGCTTTTCGACGCCGTGGGATACGGTTACTAAGTGTTTGTTATGAAACAGACAGCGTGCTTTTAGTCGCTCTAGCCAAGGGGCATGACTTCCGGTAGTTTTGACGATATTTTCCAGAACATAACAGGCGCGGGGGTCTTGGAAGGACCATACCGTTTCAAAGGTACCAATGCCGCGGAAAATAATCCGATCAAAAGCGCCATATTGGCGCTCAAGGCGACGTACTTCGCGACGAAAAAGTTTTCCACCCCACCAGCCTGATAATAAAAAATAGCTTTTCCTTAACACGCTATTGAGCAGGCGTGCTACCACCTCAATAATGCCACCCACACCCGATGTCCACATGGCACGAGACAGTGCGAAATGGTGAACTTTGACTCGCTCATTGCTTGGTTCTAACTGAGGGGGGCGCGGCTTAAAGTACATCAAATGGCTCTCATGGCCGTGTTCCGCAAAGGCGTCAGCAAGGTTTACCGCAACCCGTTCCATGCCACCTATTTTTAGCGTACGCACGACAATCAATACCTTCATGTGGGCGAGTCCTTTTGGTGGGGCGGAAGTTGCATCACAGGGTGGCAATGCAATCGCTGGCGGCGCCGCCGATTCTTAAACCACGCCAGCATTTGCTTCAGACGTCGTTGCAGGGAAGGATGAGTAGCTTGTACAGATGTCTGCCACGGTGTTAACGAAAGATAGTGCCGATACAAATAGGCAAGCGGGTGGCGGCTGTCGGCGTGCCATGGTTTACGTGCGCCAATAAAATGTATGATCGCGGGTTCACGGATAGCGTGTTCAAGTTCCTTCTGCCAATCAGCATAGTGAGCTGCTTTTTTTTCTACGGCCGGATAAGCGTATGGCTGCATATTCCAGCGCATGGGTAGTCGATACCAGTCTTGGAAAATGAGATTTAATGCGTCCTGATCGGGATAACTTAAGGTGTAATCGTGCTGTTTTAATATTTGCTCTACTTGGTCTAGCACATTGCGAGCTTTCCACCCTTCCAGATCCACCAGAAGGACGCCGGAATTAAAATAGTGTTGATAACCAAGGCCCATTCGACTCTGCTCAGTTCCTTGTAGATTAGCCACACTAGCTATGGGAGCGCCCTGGATGTCGAATGACAACAAATTGGCGATATCGTCTAGCACTACAAGGTCACAGTCTAAATAAATAACTTTCTGGCAGCTTGGTGGCAACCAATTGTGCATGCCTAGGCGCAGCATAGCGGCGGGCCCAAAACGGCCCAATGTTAACTCGGGCCAGCGACTATTCTCAGCTTCAATGATCGTTAGTTCAGCAGGCAGTGTCGTAAACCAGTTGTGCAGCTTTTGATGAGTGTTTGCAGATAATTTGTATCCTAATATATAGAAATGCAGAGTTTCAGGTGCCTCGCTGTGACAAACGGTTGACGCTATCACGGCAGCGGCTTTATCTACATAAGCCTCATCGGAGCACAGGATAATATTAATCATTTGCGATCCTTTCCTGATATAACAGAAGATGTTGAACTGTTAGTGCGCAATGTGGGTTTCCATATATGGACGAGGCCGCCCGCCATAACAACATTAAACAGAAATACACCTGTCCAAAATATCAAATATGATTCAAAAAGATTAATCACACTCCAAAAGCATAAAAAAGCATAGAAAAATAGCAGTACATCACCCGGCATGTCGCCACGCTTCCAAGCAAACCATGCGTTTGCTATAAACCACCCTAGTAGATAAAAGTAAGCAGCTAGACCTAACAAGCCATACTGTAGTGTGATTTCAAGATAGAGGTTATGTAGATGACCAAAATTTAAAGCTTGATAGTGTGCTTGATTATATTGGATGTTATCAAATAGATAATCAATGCCTTGCTCACCCCAGCCTAGCAAGGGGCGTTGGGCAATCATATCGATCGCGGCGCGCCAACTATATAGTCGCTCTCCTACACTAGAGCGTACTTCACTGGTTGATAGGGGAACAGAACTCCAGTCACCCCTCAGTAGTGCCTGAATGGTATCCAATTCTGCAGTAGCTCTTTCAATGACTAAAGAGCTATTGGTAATAATAAGAATCGCCAGACATGCTGATAATATAAAAAATATGAGTAGATGTTTTTTTGAAAAGCTTTTCCGATGCTCAATAAAGATTAAGAAAAGTGCCGTTAATAAGCCTGCTATCACACCTAGCCAAGTGGCGCGAGTTTGTGAAATGATAACGCCAGCTATAATGATAATAAAAGCGAGTACCCATAAACTTAGTTTGCCATAGTGTTGTAGAGGAGCCCTTAACAGCCGTGGTAAAAAAATAAGCAATCCAAGCAGTACTGTGCCGAAAAACATCGCTGAATGCTGAACGTTACGAATACCAAACCCAATGCGTTCGCCGAGAAAACCACGCTGAAAATCAGCGAGGCCATCGCCAGCGATCCATGGCGCCAATACGACAGCTGCGCTAGCAATACTCCAGAAAAGTAGCGTGTTCTGTGTGCTGCCAGCAAGCCACCATGCAAATATAATAAATACGAACAGTCGGGCAATGTGATCCAGTTTAGGGTAGTCACCTGCCAGATCAGGAAGTGCCAGTGTTAAAAAAAACCAATGACACACTGCTAACAGTAAGGCCCACCAAAACATATGAAAAACAGGGTGTTTCCATACTGGTACGGCATAAATTTTAATGCTAATTAAACCAGAGAGAGATAGTACTAATTTATTGAAGTCGCTAAAATCATCAAAGTGGGGCTTTGAAAAAACATAAAACAACGTAGTTAATACGCCTATCGCTATTAAGGGTAGGGGCGTTTTTCCAAAATAATGTGTTTCCCATAAGCTTGAAGGGATCTTTCTTAACATATACTCAGTTTCTCAGTTGTTTTCTGCATCTATGAAAAATTAATGTTCATTGGTGAACTGACCGGTATTTTAAAAGCTGTTTTAACGAGTCGCGATAAAAATTTAACTACAGTAGCCTTGTCGAATGCTGCCCATTAATTCTGAGCTGTGGGAGATGGCAGAAAACTTTCCTAGCGAGCGCTCTAAGCGAGCTAAATTCTTTTCCTGCCACTTTCCCGCCGCACGGAGGCGGCAGCGATCAAGGTCAATCAACCAAGGTGCGCCACTGGGGTCGATCAAAATATTGCGGGCGTTCAGGTCAACATGATCAAGCCCCGCTTGATGAAAGCGGTAAATCATAGCACCTACACGCTTTAACAACGCTTCATCCGCCAGATCGTCGGCGAGTAGCTCAGCGAATGCTTTGGCACCAGCAATGCGCACGGTAATCAACGCGGCTTCATACGTAAGCCCATAGCGAGTAACACAGCTTGCTACGGGGCGAGGTACCGGCAGCCCTTGCCCAAAAAGCGTGGCGGTTAAGCGCAGTTCACGAAATGCCCGGGTGCGCTCAGCGCCAGTCCATAGGTAGCGTTTCTCACTGAGTTTGGCCGCCATGCCCCCCCGGCAATAGGGCCTTAATACCCACTGCTCGGTCGGCGTTGCCTGTAAAAACAGACTGCTGCCCCGGCCTGGTGCTTCGCCCACAATTAATCCGCGCTCACGCCAGTAATCGCGCGTGAATAAGTCTGGATCAATTTGGTGTGTTCCCGGCCCGTCACATAAACTGTCTACATCATGTAAAATCAGCCAATTTCTCTGCCGGAGTGCCGCTAAGCGCATGAAGCCCTCTCTGCCTGTTCAGCCTAACCACATTGCCATTTTGCGCCTCTCCGCCCTAGGAGATGTGTGCAATCTCGTGCCCACGGTGCGGGCGTTGCAGCGCCAGTGGCCCGATGCGCGCATTACCTGGATTATCGGTAAGGGGGAGCACAGTCTACTGGCGGGGCTTTCCGGGGTCGAGTTCGTTGTTTACGACAAGTCGACCGGTATTGCCGGAATGCGCGCGTTATGGCGGCAGCTTGCCGATACGCGCTTCGATGTGTTGCTACATATGCAGCAGGCCATTCGGGCCAGCGTGCTGTCGTTTGGGCTGAAGGCCGACGTACGCGTGGGCTATGACAAGGCGCGTGCCAAAGATGCTCAGCACTGGTTCACCCAGCATCAGCTTGCGCCGCACCCCAATGCCCATGTGTTGGAGTCCTTTATGGACTTCGCCCGGGTGCTCGGGGTAGAGGATGACCGCTTAGCGTGGGATTTACCTGTGCCCGATACGGCACGTAATGAGGCTCAGGTGATCAGCGGTGAGACCTCTTACCTCGTCATTAACCCGTGTAGCAACGTTCGCCTGCGTAATTTTCGCAACTGGTCGGTAGAGGGCTACGCGAGCGTGATTGAACACGCTTGGGTGCAGCATGGTCTTAAAAGCGTATTGACCGGTGGCGGCAGTGCTCTGGAGCGTGAAATAGGCGAGCAAATTGAAGCACTCTGTCAGCCAGCCAGTGTCATTAACGCCATCGGCGGCACCTCATTGAAAGGGGTTTTAGCGCTGATCGATCAAGCCCAAGCGGTGATAGCGCCGGATACCGGCCCTATCCATATGGCCAATGCCATGGGAACGCCGGCATTGGGTCTTTATGCATCGACCAATCCCCAGCGCGCCGCGCCCTATCTGTGGCGCGATTTTGCTGTCAACGCATACCCTGACGCGGTACGTACTTATCTGCATAAGTCGGTAGACGAGGTGAGCTGGGGCCAGCGGGTGCGTCACCCAAGCGCCATGATGCTGATTAAAGCAGACGACGTTATCGCTAAACTGGATACACTGCTGGCGCATACCGCTTTGACTGCCAGCGCAGGGAGCACCGATGAAGATTGATTTAACCGCGTTAGAACATGCCCGTGTACTGGTGGTCGGCGATGTCATGCTTGACCGCTATTGGCATGGAGGTACCTCGCGGATTTCCCCCGAAGCGCCTGTGCCAGTAGTTCGGGTAGAAGATGTTGAAGACCGTCCAGGCGGAGCGGCTAATGTGGCGCTGAACATTACCTCCCTGGGCGGCCACGCGGTGCTGGCGGGTGTGATCGGAGACGATGACAACGCGCAGATTCTACAAGCTAGTTTGGTTGCTTCAGGTGTGAGTACTTACTTTCAACGTAGCGTTGAGATACCCACGACTACCAAGCTGCGTGTGATGAGTCGTAACCAGCAGTTGTTGCGCCTGGATTTCGAGCAGCGCTTGGACAGTGTCGATACCAGTGAGCTGGTGACTCAGGTAGAAAAGGTGCTCCCCGACTGCGACGTAGTGATCCTTTCCGACTACGGCAAAGGCACGCTGAACCAAGTGGAGAACCTGATAGCCAACGCAAGAGCTCAGGGCAAGCGCGTGCTAATCGATCCGAAAGGGCAGGATTTCAGCAAATACCGTGGGGCAAGTTTAATCACTCCCAATCTGACCGAATTTGAAGCCGTGGTGGGCCATTGTGCGTCCGATGCCGAGTTATCCCGACGGGGTGAAGCGCTACGTGCTGAGTTGGAGCTGGAAGCGTTGCTGATTACTCGCAGCGAAAAAGGCATGACGCTGATTCGTGAAGGGCATGCGCCGCTACACCTACCCACCCGCGCTCAGGAAGTTTTCGATGTAACAGGGGCAGGCGATACCGTTATTGGCTTAATGGGGCTAGCGCTAGCGGCAGGCCACGCCTTTCCCGAAGCAATGATGCTGGCTAATTTGGGGGCAGGGTTGGTAGTGGCCAAACCGGGCACGGCCACGCTCTCTATCGCCGAGCTCTACACTGCCTTACACGGCGATAAGCTGGCCGAGTTTGGGGTGATTGAACCGAATGTATTGATCGAGGCGGTGCGTGCTGCCCAGCTACGCGGTGAGCGGGTGGTCATGACCAACGGCTGCTTTGATATTTTGCATGCGGGCCACGTCGCCTACCTGGAGCAGGCTAAACGTCTGGGTGACCGTTTAATCGTCGCGGTTAACGACGACGCCTCTATTGGTCGCCTGAAAGGGCCCAAACGTCCGATTAATCCGCTTAACCGGCGGATGCAGGTGTTGGCGGGGTTAGGGGCTGTCGATTGGGTTGTGCCGTTCAGTGACGACACCCCTCAGGCGCTGATCGAAGCGGTGCTACCCGATATCTTGGTCAAAGGTGGCGATTATCGTCCAGAAGATATCGCCGGGGGCGCGGCCGTTATCGCTAATGGTGGTGAGGTTAAAGTACTGGGCTTTGAAGATGGCGTTTCGACCTCGGCGATGATTAGTTCGATTCTAGATCGTGAACGCTAAGAAACCTCTGATGTCTTCACCTGCCTGGCCTCGGCTTGCCTACTCAGCGGCACTGTATGCGCTCTCACCGCTGATTGGCTGGCGCATATGGCGTGAGCAAGTACCCACTTACTCACGCCTTCAGCGGCTGGGTTTACGCCTCGAACCGCTGCCTTCCGCGCCACGTATTTGGCTGCACTGTGCCTCGGTGGGAGAAGTACGCGCCGCTCGACCGTTGATTGAGGGGCTACTAGCGCGTTATTCAACGCATAGCCTGCTGCTCACTACCATGACTGCGACAGGTGCTCAGCAGTCTCAAGCGCTTATTAGCGAGCAAACCCCAAGCGATCAAGCAAGGCTTACCCATCGCTTCCTACCGTTGGATTTTCCCGGTGCTGCCAGACGCTTTGTACGCAGCGTTCAGCCCGAACTTGCGATCCTGTTTGAAACCGAGCTGTGGCCCAACCTGATCCACGCCTGTCGCCAGCAGGGTGTGCCGGTGGCAGTGGTGAATGGTCGCCTATCGCCCCGCGCCTTTAAGCGCTACCAACGCCTGCGCCCGCTAATGGCCAGCACGCTCGCCAATATTAGCTGGCTAGCCGCAAAATCACCGGCAGATGCCGAACGCTTTAATGCCCTTGGCTGCGGCACGGATATTACACGCATCGTTGGTTCGCTGAAATTTGAAATAGCTTGCCAAGATAAGGTGTCTGAAGAGAGTGAGCGCTTACTTCAAGAGTGGGGAGAGCGTCCGGTTTGGGTAGCGGGCTCCACCCGAGACGGCGAAGAAGCACTTGTGCTTCAAGCCCATCGTCAGCTACTTAGGCGCTATCCGAACGCGTTGCTGGTGCTGGTGCCTCGTCACCCCCAGCGCTTTGATGAGGTGGCTAAACTTTGCCAAACAGAAAGCTGGACACTAAGCCGCCGCAGCCTACAGCAGCCTGCCACAAAGCAAACTCAGGTTTACCTGGGGGATACGCTCGGTGAACTGGCCGCTCTTTATGCAGCAGGTCGTGTGGCCTTTGTGGGGGGCAGCCTAGTGCCGTTGGGCGGGCACAATGTGCTTGAACCCGCGGCGCTCGGCAGGCCGGTGCTTAGCGGCTCCTCAATTGAAAACTTCGCTGATGTGGCTGAGCCGCTTCTAGCGGCAGGTGCGCTAACCTTAGTCGATAGCCCGGAGGCCCTGGCAGACACTGTGGCAGGCTATTTTGCCAACCCCGAGCGCGCCCAACAGGCTGGACGCGCCGGCCGCGCGGTGATTGAGGCACAAAAAGGTGCGCTGGCTCGCACCCTGACAGGATTGGAAGCCCTGCTGCCCCGGTAACCAGTGCAGGTATTTATATGCCGTTATCTTGTTATCCGCTTAAATGGTCGCGAGCTAAAGCTACCTCCCACCCGTGCAGAAATCACTCTGGCAGAGATAATTCCTCAACGAGTGACAATAGTCTTTTTATGAACGCGCGATGCGCTCTACGCCATCTTCCTTGCCCAGCAGCAGAACATCGGCGCCGCGGGCGGCAAACAGGCCATTGGTCACCACTCCGACGATAGCGTTGATACGCGCCTCCATGGCTACCGGGTCTTCGATCAAAAATTCAAAGCAGTCGATGATTTGGTTGCCATTGTCGGTGACTACCCCCTGGCGATAAACCGGCTCGGCACCAAGCGCTACCAGCTCGCGGGCGACATAAGAGCGAGCCATGGGGATGACTTCAACCGGTAGCGGAAAATGACCTAACTGAGGCACGTACTTTGAGCCATCGGCAATGCAGATAAAGCGTTCGGCACAGGCAGCCACGATTTTCTCGCGGGTAAGCGCAGCACCGCCGCCTTTAATCATATGTAAGTTAGCATTTACTTCGTCCGCACCGTCGATGTAAAAAGGAACTGTGCCAACGCTATTGAGCTCAAAAACTTCAATGCCCAGTTTCTCAAGGCGCTCGGCACTTGCCTTAGAGCTCGCCACCGCGCCTTTAAAATGATGGCGCAGGGGCCCCAGGCGATCAATAAACAGGTTAGCCGTGGAGCCGGTGCCAATGCCTAAGATGGTATCCTTTTCCAACTGAGATTTAATTTCTGCAATGGCGGCGTCCGCCACGGCGGCCTTTAATTCATCCTGGTTCATAGCTTGGTTCATAAATAGCCTTGTGAGTCAGAGGAGAGTTAGAGAAAAGAGGTAGTGGCGTTAGTATAACGGCCTAAACGTTGCCTGCCGATGGAAACGCGGCTAGACGCCGCTATACGTAATCTGCTACCAATAAAAGCTTTGTCCGTTCACGTTCTTCCCTTGGGATACCCGCATGCTCGAAGCAACCGTCAAAAAGATCCTCCAAGCCCGCGTTTATGAAGCCGCTTGTGAGACCCCGATTTCCCCTGCACCCTTTTTGTCGCGTCGTTTCAACAACCAGATTTTGATTAAGCGCGAAGATCTACAGCCGGTGTTTTCGTTCAAAATCCGTGGCGCTTATAACAAAATGGCGCAGCTCACCCAGGATCAAAAAGATAAAGGCGTGATTGCCGCTTCCGCCGGTAACCATGCTCAAGGGCTGGCCATGGCCGCGAAGCTGATGGGTGTCAAAGCCGTCATTGTGATGCCGCGTATTACCCCCGATATCAAAGTGCAGGCGGTGCGCGCCCGGGGCGCCAAGGTCATCCTCAAAGGGGATGCCTTCGCTGCTGCAGCCGAGCATGCTCAAGAGCTGATCAAAGAGCACGGTTACACCTATATTCCGCCGTTTGACGATATTGATGTGGTGGCCGGTCAAGGCACCATCGGCGTGGAAATTCTGCGCCAACACGCTGGGCGCTTAGACGCCATCTTTGTGCCGGTTGGCGGCGGTGGTTTGATCGCCGGTGTCGCGGCCTATGTGAAGTACCTCCGCCCGGATATCAAAGTAATCGGTGTCGAAGCCGAAGACAGCGCCTGCCTCAAAGCCGCCTTAGAGGCGGGTGAGCGTGTGGTGCTCGAGCAAGTGGGTGTATTTGCCGAAGGCGTCGCGGTCGCACAAATTGGCGAGGTGCCGTTTTCGTTGATCAAAGATCTGATTGACGGCGTTATCACCGTCAATACCGATGAAATGTGTGCAGCGGTGAAAGATATTTTTGAAGATACCCGTGCCGTGGCGGAAACCTCTGGCGCGCTCTCGCTGGCAGGGCTAAAAAAATACGTGCAGCAGACCGGTGTCGAAGGCGAGACGCTGCTGTGCATTAACTCAGGCGCCAATACCAATTTTGATCGCCTACAGCACATTGCCGAGCGCACGGAGCTAGGCGAGCAGCGTGAAGCGATCCTGGCGGTGACCATTGCCGAGAAACCCGGCAGCTTTAAGAAGTTTTGCCGCACGCTAGGCAAGCGCATGGTAACCGAGTTTAGCTATCGCTACGCTGACAGCAGTGAAGCGCATATCTATGTGGGCGTGCAGGTTAAGCCCGGTGGTGAAGATCGACAGGCAGTGATCGACAAGCTGCGTGAGAGTGGCTATCAAGTAGAAGACTTGACCGACAATGAGCTGGCGAAACTGCATATTCGTCACCTAAGTGGTGGCCGCCCCAGCGAACGTTTCGAAGAAGAGGTATACCGTTTTGAGTTCCCCGAGCGCCCCGGTGCGCTGATGAACTTTTTGACGCAGTTACCACACGACTGGAACATCTCGCTATTTCATTATCGCAACCATGGCGCTGCCTACGGCCGAGTGTTGGTGGGAATGCAAGTCCCAAACGGTGACCGTACTCATGTGGCAGAGTACTTAGACGCCATCGGCTACCGTTACTGGCGTGAAAGCGATAATCCGGCCTACCGATTATTTATGGCTTAGCGCTGCCCTGCGGTAAGCATAAGACGTGCGTAAATAGTTGTGTGTAAGTGGTTGCTTACCTTTAACGTCAGAGCTGCTAGTAACATAACGTAACTTAATCCTCAGAAATGAGGCTAAAAAAGGTCGCTAAACTAGTTGTCAACGATGGCCTAATAGCCCTATAGTCGTGAACGAAATTAAGCAAATCTGCCACCCTTTTGAAACCGTAAAGTGTGGTGGATTTAGCACATTCGGCAACGGTAAAGGTGTTGGAGAAGCGGCATGCGGCGGAAGAAGCCTGATATGGTAATGGCGTTGATGGTGGTATTTGCATTAGGAGTGCTGGCTACCGGCTATGCGCAGGCGTTGTCGGGAAGCTAATTCCCCGCAAGGTGACAGATAGCAGACGAGAGGGGCTGATCCTTTATGGGGTCAGCCCTTTTTTATGGCCAGTTTTTAAGGACAGCGATTGCCGGCGAACGTAGCCTTGGTCACTGACCACCACCTGTAAAGGCACATCCCATGGCTCCACAGGCAGAGAAGCCACCTGTTGGCAGGCATGGGCGACGCCAATCAAAGTAGGCGATGGGCCGGGGCGGTGCATGAACGCTAAGCTGCGGTCGTAAAATCCACCCCCCATGCCCATGCGGTTTGCATTAGCATCAAATCCGACTAGCGGCACAATCAGCGTATCTAGCGCCCAAGTGGGCAGCCGATTACGCCGCTGGGCACTGAATCTCACGTCAGGCTCCCAAATACCAAAACGGTTTTTTATCATTGGGGTGTCAGGACGGTAGGCAACAAACCACAGGCGGTTAGCGCTAAACGGACGTAAAACCGGGAGATAAATATTGACGTTACGCTGACGTAGCCAGGGAATAAGCGGGGTAGGATCGATTTCGCCGTTGACAGGCAGATAAAGACTTAAGCGCCGTGCGCGGCGTATTTCAGGCAGGGTTTTCAATCGTTGGCACAAGCGCTGTGCCGCAAGGCGTTGCTCATGCTCAGAAAGGGCTCGGCGTTGGTGACGTAAAGAGCGGCGGAGCGCGCGCTTATCGTCGTCCAGATAGAGGCTTTCCATGCAGATATTCTTTTATCCTCTATATTTTCGCATAGCCTAGACTTTGGGTGTTCTCCAGAGTGCCGCTGTCATTCTGGCCCTGAACCTACTGGTTCAGGTGGGTGGCCGCAGCCAGACCGTCAGGCTTTCCGACGCACGGACATGCACACGGGCCTGGCTAGCATTTGGCCCCCTGGGTATTACGCATAGGCTCGAGGGACTATAACGACTGGCGTACACCCCAGAGAACCCCGCCATCCTAACAGAGCGACGGCTAATGCCAAAGGTCTGGGTTAAACGTTCGCCGAGTCTTTAGATCGTTGACAGCGCTTTCAGGTAAAGCCTAAGACTGGCGCGTTTTGGATAATGCCCGCTCAAGACGCTCATTTAAACGGTTCAGGCTCTCTTCACCGGCACGGTGCTCATCCATGGCTTCAAGAAGTTCGTGGGTGATATTGAGGGCCGCCATGATCGCCACACGCTCACTCCCCAGCACGCTGCTTTGGGCATTGATACCCTGCATGGCGCGGTCTAAGTAGCGCGCGGCGCGATCAAGTTTGGCTTCTTCGCCCGTGTCGCAGGCAATGATATAGCCGCGCCCTAATAGGGTTATTTCTTTGGTTGGCCGCTTGGCGTTGCTCATCAAAGACTCCAGCACGGGCCAGCAAGGGGCCCAATGCGTTAACATCACAGCATAGGAAGATAGGTGTCACTCACTATAAGAGAGGCACTTGTGCGCGGTCAACGCGCGGGCGAGTGCATCTCGTACCATTGCCGCCACCCTATCCCCCACACGCCCAGTAAATACGAGGTTATTAAATACTATGTCATTGATTGATGAGCGTCAGGACTTCTCCGATGTCGCAGATGTCTTTCTTCTCCATGGCAGCATGCAGTCGCCGGCTTTTTTGGATGGCCGCTTATGTGCGCTGCTGGCGTTACGCGATGTGAATGCAGAGGCTTGGTTGGACGAAGTCTGCCAGAGCCTTGGTGTTGAGCAGCCCCGCGATCAGGCAAGTGCCGAGCGGCTATTAGGCTGGCGGCGGCAAACCGTAGAGGCGCTTAGCGCCAGCGACCTGGACTATACCCCACTGCTACCCGACGAGCTGTTCTCCCTGGGCGAGCAGGCGCAGGGTCTTAAAGAGTGGACGCTGGGCTTTATTGAGGTGATCGATGAAGTGGCCGACAACGAGCTGCGCGAGCGTTGGTCTCAGGCGCTCCGTGAGGCGATTGATGACTTGCAGGCGCTGGGTCGGATAGATACCGATATCGACGACAGCCCCGAAAACGAAAACGATCTGTTTGCGCTTACCGAGCATGCCCGCATGGCCGCTATGCTGCTGTATACCGAGCAGCACCCCGGTATGCCGCAAGTCGAGCAAACTGACGCACCCGTTCACTAATCCCGTTGCCTAGATAGGAGCCGCTATGCTGTCCGACCCTGTGTTGCCTACGTTGTTACCTCGCCCCCCTGCGATCAGTATGGGCGAGTACCGCCACCGCCGTGACGCCTTAATGGCCCAGCTGCCGGATAACGCAGCGGTGGTGCTCCCCGGTGCCGGACTGATGACCCGTTCACGGGATAGTGAATTTGCCTTCCGTCAGAACAGCGATTTTTACTACCTGACGGGCATACACGAACCAGATGCACTGCTGTTGCTGCTACCAGGACGCGCTGAAGGTGAAAGCGTGGTGTTCTGTCAGGATCGCGACCCCACCATGGAAGCCTGGACAGGGCGCCGTTTGGGTGCCGAAGGCGTGGTCGCTGATTACGGCATCGATCAGGCGTTTGAAAACGCAGTACGTGATGAGCGGCTACCTGAACTGTTGGCAGGTCGTGAGCTACTTTATCTGCCCCTAGACAATGCTGAAGCTGTCAGCATGGCTGAAGATGCTTTACATGAAGCCCTGGTCGGGCTTAGACGCGGTCGGCCGCCGCTAAAAGGTTGGCTGGATATCAGCCCGTTGGTTCACGCCATGCGGCTGATCAAAAGCAATGCTGAAATTGCCCTGCTCAGACATGCGGCACTGATATCTGCCCATGCTCACCGGCGCGCCATGCAGGTGGCGCGCCCAGGGCTGAGCGAATTTCAGCTCCAGGCAGAGTTAGAGCATGAGTTTGTCTGGCATGGGGCCAGTGGCCCTGCCTACAGTACGATTGTGGGGAGCGGTGCCAACGCCTGCGTACTGCACTATATTGAAAACAGCGCACCGCTGTGTGAAGACGGCTTGGTGCTGATCGATGCAGGTGCCGAGTTTGAGTTATATGCTGGTGATATCACCCGCACATTCCCGGTGTCCGGGCAGTTCAATGATGCCCAGCGGGCGCTCTACCAAGTGGTACTCAACGCCCAGCAGCGCGCTGTGAGTGCCGTCCAGCCGGGTGCCACCCTTGCTGATATCCACCAGGGCGTGGTGCATGACTTAACTGCCGGGCTGATTGAGCTTGGCCTGCTGGAAGGCGACGTTCAGGCGCGCATCGATGATGAGAGTTATCGACGTTTTTACCTGCACTCAACGTCACACTGGTTGGGGCTGGATGTGCACGATGTCGGCACTTACCGGTTGGATGAGCAAACACCTCGGCCACTGGTTGCAGGTATGGTGCTCACCGTGGAGCCTGGCCTGTATATTCCTAGTGAAGACGATATTTCTGATGCCTATCAGGGTATTGGTATTCGTATTGAGGACAATGTGGTCGTCACTAACGAAGGCCATGAAGTACTGACCGCCGACGTGCCTAAACAGGTCGTTGAAATCGAAGCATTGATGGCTAAAAAGTAACCAGTCATCAATGTCTATAAAAGTCTTTATGTAAATTACGTTACGAAATTATTATTACCTCTTTATGAGTCGGCGTCGTGGCCGGGAGAAGCCAATGCAGCAGTCTAATCAGGCGGTTAAGGGAGCGCTGACGCATGACATTGTGATTGTGGGCGGGGGGCTGGTAGGCGCCAGCTTAGGCTGCGCCCTGGCGCCGCTGATTGAACGCTATGGCTGGCGTGTGGCGATCATTGAGTCGGCGCCTATGGCTGTTCAGCCACAGGAAACGACCTGGCAGCCCAGTTTTGATGCCCGGGCCAGTGCGATTGCAGAAGGTTCAGCCCAGCGCTTCCAACAGTTGGGTGTGTGGGAAGCGATGCGTGATGAGGCCACGCCTATCAAACGTATTCATATCAGTGAGCGAGGCCGCTTAGGAGCGACACGGCTGAGCGCTGACGAGCTGGGCGTCGCCGCGCTGGGGCATGTAATCCCCAATGCGTGGATGGGCCGTGTGCTGCACCAACGGCTTGCCCAACTGCCGCTGGAGTGGCACTGCCCGGCGAAGGTTGAGCTACTTACCCCCGTAGCTAATGGGCATGAGCTGCATCTCTCAGACGGTAGCCAGTTGAAGGCAGGACTGACGGTATTGGCAGATGGGGGACGCTCCGGTCTTAAAGAGCAGTTAGGCATTGGCAGCCGCCATGAATCTTACCAGCAGACGGCGCTGATCGCTCACGTGGGGGTAAGCCAGCCCCACATGGGCGTCGCTTATGAGCGCTTTACCTCCCAAGGGCCAATGGCGCTGTTGCCGCTCCCCGGCCAGGCCATGGAGCTAATCTGGACGCACCCCAGTGGTAGCGAACAAGCGCGTATGGCGCTTCCCGAGCGTGAATTCCTGCTGCAACTTCAGCGTGCCTTTGGCGACCGAGTGGGTCGCTTTACCCGGGTCGGCACCCGGCACGCTTATCCGCTTTCACTGGTCACCGCTGAAGAACCGGTGCGTCCAGGGCTGGCGGTATTGGGTAACGCTGCCCACGCTTTGCACCCGGTCGCGGGGCAGGGGTTCAACTTGGCCCTGCGTGGGGTAATGGATCTGGTCGAAGCGCTGGAGCAGGGTGAGCAGGCCAAGCGGCCGTTGGGCGATATGAGTACGCTGCAAGCCTTTGAGAAGCAGCGCTCCCGAGACCGCGCCAATGTGATTCGCTTTAGCGACGGCCTGGTGCGGCTATTCGGGCTCTCCTTCCCGCTGTTGCCCAATGCCCGGGCCGCGGGGTTAATCGGCTTGAATCTGGTTGGGCCCCTGCGGCGAGGGCTGGCTCGACGCGCCATGGGCTTAGAACGTTAAGCTTATACATCCTAGGCCATGAATATGAACAAGGGAACGCTATGCATACGGACTCATCCATTGCGAAGCCGCCAGTGGAAAGCTTTGAAGCGATTATTGTTGGCGGTGGCATGGTCGGTACCGCACTCTGCGCGCTGTTAGCCCAGGCGGGCATGCAGGTAGCGCTTGTTGAGGCAAAGCCCGCGCCGTTAAGCCTTGAGAATGCCACTAGCCAGCTGCCAGCCCCGCGGGTTAGCGCGTTAACGCCGGTCTCTCAACGCTTGCTAACCCATGTGGGCGCTTGGCCCGCGATGCAGAAAACCCGGGTAACGCCCTACCAAGGCATGCAGGTATGGGATGCCGAAGGGAGTGGTGAAATCGCCTTCTCCGCCGACGAGGCGGGAGTAGCCGTACTGGGCCATATTGTTGAGAATGCGGTCACGCTGGCCGCGCTCAATCATCAGGTCGTTGAGCATCCCAATGTCACCCCATTTTTTGGCGCTCGCCTACAGGCGCTGCAGCGCCCAAGCTCATATCCTTCAAAGCAAGCCTCAAGTGGCGACTGGCTGATACTTGACGATGGGCGACAGCTACATGCGCCGTTAATCATCGCCGCAGATGGTGCCCACTCGGTGCTACGCGAAATGGCCGGTATTGAGGTGGCCAGCGACGATATGCAGCAGGAGGCTGTGGTAACCACCGTTAAGTGCGCCAAGCCCCATGGTGGGGCGGCTCGGCAAGCGTTTATTGATGGTCGCCCACTGGCGTTTCTGCCGTTAACCGTGGAAGGGAATGACCATTACTGCTCAATTGTATGGTCGACTACGCCGGAGCACGCCGCTGAACTGAGTGAACTGCCCCGCGAAGCGCTTGGGGTGGCACTGGGGAGAGCATTTGGTCATCGCCTAGGTGAGGTAACGGTCTGCGATAAGGCCCACCGTTTTCCGTTAGTGCAGCGCCATGCCCGTCACTATGTGCAACCGCATTTCGCATTGGTGGGGGACGCTGCCCACAGCATTCATCCGCTGGCGGGCCAGGGCGTCAATTTAGGCCTTATGGATGCGGCGGTCTTGGCAGAAGAGGTGGTGTATGCCTGGCAGCGCGGTGCGCCCTGGGGAGAGTTAAGCACCTTGAAGCGCTATGAACGCCGGCGGCGCTTTGATAACAGCGCCATGCTGGGGCTCATGAAGGGGTTTAAAGTACTGTTCGGCAGCCACGACCCGGCGTTGACGCTGGCGCGTAACCTGGGAATGAGTGGCATGAACCAGTTGGTGCCGCTAAAACGGGTATTGATGCGGCAGGCGACCGGGGAGCGCGGCCGCCTGCCGCTTAGCTGTCGTTAAACCGGGCTGTCGTTAAATCAGGTTGCCGTCAACGCCGTTGACGGTCGACTACGTTGAGTGCTTTAAGCAGATTAAGCGCCTCGCTGAGTTGGTAATCATTGAGTAGTCGCTCGGCCATCTCCTGGCGATCCCGTGGCGCCTGCTGAGCGCTTAGGTGGCCCTCGAGGTCGGCTTCACGAATCTCCCGGCGGCTCTCGGCGACTTCCAAGCGACCACGCACAACGTCTACATCGGGCTCAATGCCTTGGGCCTGAATGGAGCGACCGTTGGGAGTGTAGTAGAGCGCCGTGGTAAGTTTGAGTCCTTCGCCATTACCGAGTGGCATAATCTGCTGCACTGAACCTTTACCAAAACTATCGGTGCCCATAATCACACCACGCCGCTGATCCTGCAGCGCCCCGGCGACGATTTCCGCCGCTGACGCACTGCCACCATTGATCAACACGACCAGCGGCACATCGGCAGCGGGCGTGGTGGGTGAGGCAGAGAACGACATTTCGGTATCTGAGAGGCGCCCCTCGGTATACACGATCAAGCCCTCATCCAGGAACAGGTCGGCAATGCCGACGGCGGCCTGTAGCACCCCACCGGGGTTATTACGTAAATCGAGTATCAACCCTTCTAAAGGCTGTTCGCGAGCCATAAGCTCAAGCGCATCGCGCGCCTGTTCCGGTGTGCGCGACTGAAACTGACTAACGCGCAGGTAGCCATAACCGGGCTCGAGCAGCTCATGTTTAACGCTTTCGCTGCGAATAACCTCGCGGGTCAGAATAAATTCCCGCGGCGAATCTTCGCCTGAACGCAGCACGCTAATGCGTAGATCGGTGCCCGGCTCACCGCGCATCAGGGTGACGGCCTCTTGCAGCGACATGCTGTCGGTGGGGGTGCCATCAATGGCGACGATAATATCGCGAGAAAGTAGCCCCGCGCGGGAAGCGGGGGTGTCGTCGATAGGCGTAATCACCATGAGCTGACCATTCTCGGTGCCCACCTCGATACCGATGCCGCCAAATTCGCCCTGAGTCGACTCGCGCAGGCTCTGGTACTCCTCCTCATCCAAGTAGGCGGAGTGGGGATCTAGCTCGCTCAGCATGCCGCGCATAGCGTTGCGCAGCAGCGTACTGTCATCGACCTCCTCAACGTAGGCACGCTTAATGCGTTCAAACACCTCGGCGAAGGTCTGAATATCTTCCAGGGGTAGTTGGTCGTAGGATGGCTCATCCACTGCACCGCTACCGGCTGGCTGGGCGAGCAACGGTAGCGGGGCCGCCAGTAAAGCAATCGGGAGCAGGGTAGCCAAGAAGCGCTTGGCGGGGGCTGATACCCCGGTAACTGATAGCGTCATGCAGACTCCGCAGGGCGATAGGTGGCGCCATAGCGCGCACCCTGTCGTGGAAAGTGTTTAGTTGAAAATGAACATTGAGACATCAATAGTCATGCAGCTTATCCCGTCAGCGACGCGCAATCCAACGCTGTGGATTAATTGGTTCACCCCCGCGGCGAACTTCGAAGTAGAGCGCCGCGCGGGTTTGACCACCGCTATCACCTACGCGACCAATTTCATCACCGCGACTGACCTGCTGACCAGGCCTGACGCTAAACTGTTGCAGGTGAGCATGCAGCGTCATGATCTGGTCACCGTGGTCGATAATCAACAAGTTACCAAACCCCCGCATCCAGTCAGCGAATACCACCCGGCCAGTGTGTACGGCAGTGACCGGGGTGCCCGCGCTGGCCTGAATCACAATACCGTTATAGTGCACGCCGTCGCGATGGTGAAAACTGCTGCTGATTGAACCCTGTACCGGCCAAGGCAAATCACCTTGAGTGCTTACAATATGCGTAGTAGGCGTGGGTTCAGCAAGTTTTGCCATCTCCGCCTGGATATTACGGAGTACCCTTTCGGCCTCTTCGCGGCTCTGATTGAGGTCGGCCAGCCGCTCCTCTTCGCTTCCGTAGCGGTCATCCAGATTGGAAACAACGCCTCGCCGTTCGGTGGTGCGTTGGGCTAACAGCGCGCTTTGCTCTTCTAACTCGTCGGCCAGCGTATCGAGGCGGGCCTGCCGCTCGCTTAGTTCCTCCTGAGTATCGGCGAGCGCCGTATCGAGGCGGGCGATAGCATTTAAGCGGCGATTGCGTGCTTCGGTCAGCCGATTCATATACGCCTGCATACGATCAAGCTCGGCCGGGTCGCCCTGGTTAAGCAGCAGCTTGAGCTGCGGCGTTGGGCCAAGGCGGTAAAGTGCTGAGAGCTGCTGGCCCAAGGCTGCATATTGGTCGGCACGCTCGCTCTCCAGTCGGTCACGATGTTGACGGAGCTGGGTCGTTTCATCATTCAACTGGCGGCGCTCAGCTTGTAGCGTGTCTAAGCGCTGATGAGTCTCGGCAAGCTTGGTTTCGACTTCCTTGAGCTCGCGTTCGGCGCTATCGCGGGCCTCGCCAGTGGCGCTGAGGCGTTGGGCAACGGACTCGATCTCTTGGCCAATCGCATCCAACTGCCGGCGCGCCGCACTTTCATCCTGCTGGGCGAAGCCTGCTGGCGCATAACTTATCGCCAGCAGGAGGGTCATTGCCAAATAGCACCGATTAGACATTACTTATAATGGATCAGTGGTTTACCCGTCATCGCCTCGGGCTGTTTCTGATCCATCATGGTCAACAGCGTGGGGGCCAGGTCGCATAGTTTGCCCTCTTCAAGCGAGGCCGCACGTTCGCCGACGTAAATAAGCGGCACCACAAAGGTGGTGTGGGCGGTTTGCGGTGCGCCGGTTTCGGGATGAACCATCTGTTCGGCATTACCGTGGTCGGCGGTAATTAAGCAGGCGCCGCCTGCACGCTCGATGGCTTCAACGACACGACCCACGCAGGTATCGACGGTCTCAATGGCTTTTACCGCCGCATTGAAGTCGCCGGTGTGGCCGACCATATCACCGTTGGCGTAGTTACAAACGATCAGGTCGAAGCTGCCGCCGTCAATGGCACCGACAAGCTTATCGGTAATTTCAAAAGCGCTCATTTCAGGCTTTTCGTCGTAGGTGCGTACATCACGGGGTGAGGGCACCAGGATGCGCTTCTCGCCTTCGTACTCGGCTTCATTGCCGCCTGAAAAGAAGAACGTCACGTGGGGATACTTTTCGGTTTCGGCAATACGCAGCTGCTTCAAGCCACGCTTGGCGACGACCTCCCCCAGAGTGTCATTAAGATCAGATGGCGGGAAGGCGGCAGGCGCAGGAATGTCAGCGGCGTACTGGGTCATCATTACCAGCCCTTTACCGGCAAGCTTAGGGCATGCCCGCCGCTCGAAGCCGTTGAAATCCGGCTCGGCAAAGGCACGAGTTAACTCACGGGCGCGGTCGGAGCGGAAGTTAAGGAAAATTGCTGCATCGCCATCCTGCAAAGTAATTGCATTTTCTTTGGAACCATCTTTGAGCGGTATGCTGCTAGCCGATACGAATTCGTCGGTTTCGCCGCGCTGATAGGCGTCACGCAGTGCGGTTTCAGCACTGGTGGCGTAGTACTCTGCTTGGCCATCGGTAAGCAGACGGTAGGCTTGCTCGACGCGCTCCCAGCGGTTGTCGCGATCCATGGCGTAGAAACGGCCAATAATCGAGGCAACAAAGCCATTGTCAGCCCCTACCAGCTCGGCCAGGCGAGCATTGGCGCGCTCTATCGAGGCCAACGCACTTTGCGGTGGCATGTCACGACCATCGAGAAAGGCATGAATAAAAATACGCTGGGCCCCACGGCGTGCCGCAAGTTCGGCCATGGCGATAAAGTGGTCTTCATGGCTGTGGACGCCGCCGGGGGAGAGCAGGCCAATCAAGTGTACCGGCCGGCCATTGGCGACAGCTTCGTCAATCGGCTGGGTGAGGTTGTCGTTAACATCCAGGTCGCCGTCTTCAATCGCCTTGCTGATACGGGTAAAGTCCTGATAAACGATACGTCCGGCACCAATATTCATATGGCCGACTTCAGAGTTGCCCATCTGACCTTCGGGGAGCCCCACGTTAAGGCCATCGGTGTGAACGAAGGCGTGAGGGCGGCTTTCCCACAGCTTATCCATCGTCGGCGTATGGGCAGCGGCCACCGCATTATGGTCGCTCTCAGGGTTGTGGCCGTAGCCGTCGAGAATAATCAGCGCCACGGGGCGCGGGGTGCGAGAAGTATCCATAAAAAACCTCGTTAAGATTGGCAAGCCGAACGACTCGAAAATTCGGGGTCGCGACAGGCGCACGCTTGGGGCATCATAACGCAGGCAACTGCCAGGCGTCATGATTTAGGAGCCTGTCCGGCTTAACACTGATCTACTGCGAATCCCGGTATTTTGGCCAACTTTAGTCGATCGATTTCGTTAAATAGCGCACTATTCGCCTCAATCGATCGATAAATTTGGATCAGAATCCGTGCTTCTCGCGACGATCGGCCAAGCCGTACAACCTCCTGGCCTGCGCGGGAAGCTATCTGACGTGTATACTTGTCGCGTTTTGGCAGCGGTTAGGCCGCTTTTTTCTGCATAGACCAAGAGATTGTGTTCGCGATGATCGATCAGGTGTTCGAATTCGTACAGAACCACCCCCTGCTAGTTGGGGCATTTTTGCTGGTGCTGATAGCGTGGATTATTTATGAAACGCGTAGCGCCGCCACGAATGCACTGACTGCCTCGCAGGCCACTCAGCTTATCAACCGCGAAGACGCGGTGGTGCTGGATATCCGTGAAAATAAAGACTTCAAAGCCGGGCATATCGCGGGGGCGCGCAACATTCCGCAGAGCAACCTCGATAGCCGCATGAGCGAACTGGATAAAGTAAAAGCCCAGCCGGTCATCGTGGTTTGCAAGCACGGTCAGAGTTCTGGCGCCGCACAGGCCAAGCTCACCAAAGCAGGCTTTGAGCGTGCTTACAAGTTGAGAGGCGGTATGGCGCAGTGGCAAGGCGACGGCCTTCCGGTGGTTAAAAAGTAAGCAACGCTACCTTTATTTAATGAACAATCAGGAGTTTTCTCATGGCGGAAGATAACAACACCCCGCAGGCTGGTGCCGCGGCGGACGAAAAACCGCAGCTCAAATTCTCGCTGCAGCGTATTTATGTAAAAGATATTTCGTTTGAAGCGCCCAATTCACCTTCGGTGTTTAAGCAGGCGTTCAAACCCAAGGTGAACCTGGATCTTAATACCACCAGCACTAAAATTGCTGATGACCAGTATGAAGTGGTGGTCAAAGTTACTGCCCAGGTGAACGACAACGAAACCGGTACCACCTCTTTCCTGGCGGAAGTGGAGCAAGCGGGCCTTTTCCGTATTGCCGGTATTGAAGGTGCGCAGTTGGATCAAACCCTAGGCGCTTTCTGCCCTAACCTGCTGTTCCCCTACGCCCGCGAGTGCGTGGATAACCTGGTCAACCGTGGTGGTTTCCCGCCACTGATGCTGGCACCGGTTAACTTCGAAGCGATGTACGCCCAGCGTAAGCAGCGCGAAGCTAAGCAAGCCGCCGAAAACACTCACTAAGCGATGCCAAAAGCCATGTCAGAAACGCACGCCGCTGATTGGTACGCCCTGCATGGCAAAATGCCACGTCTCTATGTGCCTGCTGCTTTCGTAGCAGGCAGAGAACTTGCATTGCCTGACGGCCCGGCGCGTCATATCACCCGCGTGTTGCGCATGGGCGAAGGTGCACCGTTGGTGCTATTTGATGGCCAAGGTCTTGAGGCGGGGGTGCGCTTGGCGGACGTTAGCCGCAAGCAGACGCTCGTGCGGGTCGAAGCGGTATGGTCGGGCAGTGGTGAATCGCCGCTGTCTGTCCATTTAGGCCAGGCCATCTCTAAAGGCGACCGAATGGATTATGCCATTCAGAAGGCCGTCGAGTTGGGCGTTGCGGCAATTACTCCACTGTATACCGAGCGCGGTGATGTGCGCTTAAAGGGCGACCGTGAAGATAAAAAGCTCGCCCACTGGCAGGCAGTGGCGGCCAGTGCCTGCGAGCAGAGTGGCCGTGCGGTGGTGCCCCAAGTGCATTCACCGATGCCGTTATCAGCATGGCTTGAAGAGCGCCAGGAGCCGCTGCGCTTGATGCTGCATCTAGCGACCGGCAATGCGTTTGATCGCCAAGACCGACCGGCTTCGGTAGCGCTGCTTATCGGCCCTGAAGGCGGTTTAAGCGAGAGTGATATCGCCGCTGCCCAAACCGCTGACTTTACGCCGCTGACTCTTGGCCCACGGGTTTTGCGTACGGAGACGGCACCGGTGGTGGCGCTTTCGTTGCTGCAGCACTACTTTGGTGATTTGTAAGTACTTACTATCAATCGAAGCCTTGTCAAACTGCTTTGCCCCTTCGCTCGCTTGCCCCTGAGCTCTTTGTCTCTGATTCCGGCCCATTTCGATATGCCTGCTGAAGGCCCTTAAGCACGATGGGTTTAAGCATCGGCAGCGGTTCACCTGATAGCCCACTGATCACCAGCAAGCGGTGTTGTCGGCCTTGCGCATAGCCCAGATAGCAGGGCAGCCATATCGGCGTTGGGGCGCTATCCAGCACTTGAATTCGCCAGTGGCGTGGTGTCGCCATGCGCTCCCATAGCCACAGCTGGTCCAGTGCTTCTGGCGTTGGCGGTAAGCCGCTATCAATGTTAAGTGCTGAGCTGGGTTCTTCGGCCTGGGTGGGTAGTTCGGTGCCCACTAGTAGTAGTGCACGGCGCATTTCCTTAGCACACAGTAACCAAGCACCCGCTGCACCATTCGATAGGCCTAGCGGTGCCGCCCAGAGGCCAACCCAGGCAGGTTCGCAAGCCGTCGCGCCAAGGCGCTGTAAGCACCGTTTAGCAGCATCTTCTTCAATCCGCCGCGCAAGTGTTAAGCGTTCAGCCATTTGCCCACCCCTGCAGCAGCGCTAGCATGCCCAGTATGAGACAAAACCAAGCGAATAGGCCGATACAGCGACGGCGCGTCAACCTTGCCTCTTGACCAATCACCTGAGCGTTATCGGCTCTCGCGGCCAATACGGCCTGCATATCCGGCGCCGCTTCGGCCATCATCACATCGCTTAGCTGATCTTGGCTGGGAGCGGGCGCTGTTAGGCTGACGAGATAGCCAACGCTCATCGAAACCGCTACCCCCACCGTGTTGTTATACAGCCATGAGATATCGAGGAGCGCAGAGACGGCCCATACGGAGAGCATGCCGGCAATCAGTCCGGCCATCGCTCCCCGTGCGTTGGAGCGGTGGCTAAAAATAGCCAATAGGAAGGTACCCAGTAGCGCCCCGTAAAACCACGAGCCGATTTGGTTGACCGCCTCGATCACAGGGCCAAGATTACCGGCGAAGAAAGCAAACAGGGTGGCATAAAGCCCCCAAAATATGGTGGCCACTCGTGATGCTTTCAGATAGTGAGCATCGCTGGCATTAGGTTTGATGTAGCGACTATAAAAATCCCGCACGGTCACCGCTGAAAGTGAGTTGAGCGCCGAGTCGAGACTCGACATCGCCGCGGCAAATACCCCGGCAATGACAAGACCGGCCATGCCTGAGGGAAAGGCGCTGACGACATAGCGGGGTAGCAGCTCATTAAGATCTTCGGGTGGTGTTAGCCCATGCTGCTGGTAATAGGTGGCCAAGATGACGCCAATAAATAGAAACAGCAGCATCTGCGGAATCAGCAGGTAGCCGCCAATCAGCAGCGAGCGCTGAGCATCGAGCACTGATGGGCTTGAGAGCACTCGCTGGATTTGGCTCTGGTCGGTGCCGAAGTAGGCCACATGCAGGAAAAAGCCACCGAACAGTCCGGCCCATAGCGAGTAGGTCACGCTGGGGTCGAAGGATAAATCGATGGCGTTGAACATGCCGCTGGCCGCGCCGAAGTCGAAGACATCGCCCCAACCGCCAGGCAGGCTGGTCACTAAAAAGAAGATGCTTAACAGTGCACCAAGCCAGAGTACGAACATTTGCACCACATCGGTCCAAATTACCGCGCTGATACCGCCCATCACGGTATAGGTGATGGCCAGTACCGCCATAATGATAATGGTGAGGTTAACGCTCCAGCCGGTCACCACTGCAAGCACGAGCGCTGGCGCATAGAGCACCACGCCAGTGGCTAGGCCGCGGGCAATCAGAAACAGCAGGGCTGTGAGGGTTCGCGTCGCTGGGCCGAAACGGCGCTCCAGCAGTTCGTAAATACTGTAGATGCCCGCGCGGTGGAAAATAGGTACCAGCACCAAAATCAACACAATCATGGCCAAGGGCACATTGATAAACGTCACCAGGCGTTCAAGGCCTCCCTCGAAGCCCCAGCCCGGCGCCCCGATAAAGGTGATCGCGCTGGCTTGGGTCGCCATGACCGAAAGACCGATGGCCCAGCCGGGAATTTTGCGTCCGCCTAGAAAATAGTCCTCAGGGTTATGCTGATCTTTACCGAAGCGCGAACCAATCCCGGCGATTAAGCTGATGTAACCAATCAAAACTACCGTATCAAAAAGCGTGAACCCTTCCATGTTCGCCCCCCCTACGCCTAATTTTGTCTAGTGTTTTTGAGAGTAGCAGGTTGTGGAGTGTTTGCTTTTCAGGCGTCAGGCATGCTTTCAACCACTAAAAAATGCTATCTCGCTTTGCCCTGTGGGTGTCAGGCACCATAATGTTGGTCTATTTTCTTGAAGGACGTTACCCATGGTGCGTGAGTCACACTCATCCCCCCGATCCGCCAGCGATGCAGCCGCCCAGTTGGGAGAAGTGGCGTACCTAACGGTCACGGCCGTCAATAACATCGGGGCGTTTTTGCAATGGGGGCAGCCGAAGGATGTGTTGCTGCCGTTTAGTGAGCAGCAGTTCCGCCCTGATCCCGGCAAACGTGTACTGGTCATGCTGTATAGCGACGACCAGGGGCGGCCAGTGGCGTCGATGAAGCTGGATCGTTTTTTGACCGATGACGCCTGGGCCATGGAAAAGGGTGACGAAGTCGCCGTCATAGTGGCGGAGCGTACTGATCTGGGTATGAAGGTGGTGGTGAATCACCGCTACTGGGGGCTTATTTACCAGGACGACGTCACCCAGCCATTGCGCCGTGGTCAATCAGTCAAGGGCTACGTAAAGCAGCGTCGTGAAGATGGTCGCCTAAATATCTCGCTGCTACCGCCAGGTGCTGCTCGTTTGGATGTGGTGGGCGATAAGATACTGCAGGCATTGCGTGAAAGCGGCGGCTATTTGGCGCTGGGAGATAAAAGCCCTGCCCATGAAGTTAAAGCACGTTTAGGGGTGAGTAAAAGCGCCTATAAACAGGCCATTGGGCGGCTTTATAAGCAGCAGTTAATTACCCTGGAGCCTGACGCTATTCGCCTAGTGCCTGGTGCGCTCAGCGAGTAGTTAGCTGGGGCAGTTGGAGCCTAGCGGGCAGTGCGGCATACTGGGCCTCTATTGTTCATGTTTGGATAGTGCCCCCGATGAGCCAATCAAATCTGCATCTCGGCGTTGTGATGGATCCCATCAGTGACATCGCTTACAAGAAAGACACCACCATGGCCATGCTATGGGCTGCCCAGGAGCGCGGCTATACCCTGCACTATATGGAGCAGGAAGACCTTTTCTTGAATGCAGGACAAGCCTACGCGCGTATGCGGCCGTTAACGGTGCATCGTGATCCGAGCCACTGGTACGACCTGGGCGAGCCCTCTGCGCGTCCAATGGTTGAGCTGGATGTGGTGCTAATGCGTAAGGACCCGCCCGTCGACGCCGATTTTACTAACGCCGTGCACCTGCTGGGCTTTGCTGAGCGTGAGGGTGTACTGGTGGTTAATCCCACGGCAGCGCTGTTGCAGTGTAATGAAAAGCTGTTTGCGCAACAGTTCCCACAGTGCTGCGCGCCGACGCTTGTGGCTAGCCGCGATGATGTTCTGCGCGCCTTCCATGCGGAGCACGGCGATGTAATCTTCAAGCCTCTGGATGGCATGGGCGGTACCGGCATTTTTCATATTGGCCCGGAAGGCCGTAATATCGGCGCAGTCATTGAGCAGCTTACCTTGCGCGGCCAGCGGCAAATTATGGCTCAGCGCTACCTGCCGGAAATTAAGAATGGCGATACGCGTATCCTGTTGGTCGATGGAGAGCCCGTTCCCTTTGGGTTGGCGCGTATACCCTCGGCGGGCGAGACTCGTGGCAATCTAGCTGCCGGTGGGCGGGGTGTGAGTCGCGAACTCACCGATCGTGATCGCTGGCTAATTCAGCAGGTACAGCCCATGATTCGTGATAAGGGCTTAATGTTTGTCGGCCTCGATGTCATCGGTGACTATATTACTGAAATCAACGTCACCAGCCCCACTTGTGTGCGTGAAATTGATGATCAGCGGGGCACTAATATTGCCGGTTTACTGCTGGATGCTATCGAGCGCCGCTTAGCCTAGGCACGGCTTCACTCTTATAATGACACTTATTACGCTACGCCTGCTGGGATGCCAGCAGGCAGTGGGAGACGCATGCAAAGTTTGAAACATCACTTTCTAATGGCTATGCCGCATTTAGAAGACCCTAATTTTGCCGGTAGTCTGATCTATCTTTGCGATCACGATAACAACGGCTGCATGGGGGTGATTACTAACCGACCGTTAGAGATCACGCTTGAGGCGCTGTTTGATCAGCTGGAATTAGGCGGTGAAACAAGCCCACATCGTAATGCGCCGGTTTATTACGGCGGGCCGATGCATAAAGACCGTGGCTTCATTCTGCATGTCGGCGATAGCCAGCAGTGGGACTCGAGTATCCAGGTGGAGGACGGTATTGCGCTGACCACCTCGCTGGATATTCTTCAGGCCTTTGCCGCTGGCGAGGGGCCAGAGCACTTTTTAGTCTGCTTAGGCTGCGCGGGCTGGGAAGTCGGGCAATTGGAAGAGGAGTTGAAGGAGAACAGCTGGCTAACGGTAGAAGCCGAGAGCAACGTGCTCTTCAATACTCCGCCCGTTGAGCGCTTAACCGCGGCGGCTGGTTTACTCGGTATTGATCTTAACCTAATGACCCGAGACGCGGGGCACGCCTGATGGCCGAAGCGGGGCAGCGCTTAATCCTGGCCTTTGACTACGGCACTCGGCGTATTGGTGTGGCGGTGGGCAACGAGCTGCTGCGCAGTGCGCGCGAGCTCACTCCGCTGACGGCAAGGGATGGGATTCCCGATTGGAATGTCGTGTCACGGCTACTTAACGAGTGGCAGCCGGATCTGTTAGTGGTGGGATTACCGTTGAATATGGATGGTAGCGAGTCAGATATGAGCACTCGCGCTCGCAAGTTCGGTAATCGTTTGCATGGCCGTTTTGGTAAACCGTGTGAAATGGTCGATGAGCGTGGCACCACGCGAGAAGCTAAGCTAATCGCTCGCGAGGCGGGCCATAAAGGCAATTATCGTCAAGACAGTGTCGATGGCATTGCGGCTATTCTTATTCTTGAAGGCTGGTTCGCCCACCAGGAAGGCTTGCCTGGCGGGCGCCTTTCTCTATAAGTTCTACCTTGAAATTCCTACCCTTAAACTTTTGCGCTTTAACGATCCAGCGTGCCCGTTTGGGTGGGTACGTACCAGCGCACGGGGCGTAGCTCTTTTTCGATTAGCTCATCGACATTGAGCAGTGTCGCGAAAATCGCCATTCGCATGGGGATACCGTTATCGGTTTGGCGGAAAATCGCCAGACGCGGATCGCCGTTAAGGTCGACGTTTAAATCATTCGCGCCGGGGCGGCTATCCCTGGGTAGCGGGTGCATCACAATGGTGCTTTGGCTGCAGCGGTGATCGAGAAAATCGCGGTTAACCATAAAGTCGTCAGAGAGCCCCTGAAAGCTCTCATTCATCTCGTCGGTAAAGCGTTCCTTCTGTATCCGTGTGGTGTACACCACATCTAAATCGGCAAAATCACTAGCGAGAGAATCGCGCTGCTCAATGCGGTGGCCGCGAGAGGCTACTAAGTCAATCAGCTTGGAAGGCATCTCAAGGCCCGGCGGCGACACCAGGGTAATGCGCAGCGGGTCATAGAGGGATAAAAGCTTAATCAGTGAATGTACGGTACGGCCGTACTTCAAGTCGCCGGTGAGTAAAATATGCGCACCGGTCAGTGATTTACCTAGGCGCTGAAACTCTTTATCAATCGTATAAAGGTCAAGTAGTGCTTGGCTGGGGTGCTCCCCGGGGCCGTCGCCACCATTAATAACCGGTACATTCGTCGCCGCGGCAAACTCAGCCACCGAGCCCTGGTCGGGGTGGCGCATTACAATGGCGTCGCAGTAGCCACTCATTACACGGCTGGTGTCATATAGTGACTCTCCCTTCGCCATAGAGGAGAAAGTGAAGCCCGTGGTGTCACATACGCTGCCACCTAAACGACAAAAGGCAGCATTGAAGCTTACCCGCGTACGGGTGCTGGCTTCAAAAAACAGGTTGCCGAGTACCGCCCCTTCCAACACTCGTGTCACTTGGCGCCGCTGAGCAATTGGCTCCATGCGTGCAGCCACACGCAGTAAATGATCAACGCTTTCGCGGTTTAATGAGTCGACAGTTAGCAGGTGGTGGCTCATGGCGGACCTCAGTAAGGTGGTAGATAGCGCTAGTGTAACCGCCAATGAGGGTAGTGCCGAAGGGCTTTCATTCACGCATGGCGGACAATCTGTAATTTTTCTACAAAAACCGCTTGCCAACCCGTCAGCGAATCCGTAAAGTACGCATCCGCTGCCGGGGACGCCAAGCGTTACCAGCGGTGAATGAAGTGTAAAAGCTTCGGTTTGTCAAAGAGTTAGCGGTTTTGGATGTGGTCAGGTTTGCATCGAAAACAACGCCCTTGACAACCGCCAGGAAATGCGTAGAATACGCCTTCCTCGCTGAGGCAAGCCAGTTCAACGGCAAGCCGTGTGGCCCAGTTGGTTTATTAGCTAGCCACCACAGCGAAACAGCTCTTTAACAATTTGATCAGGTAATTCATGTGGGCGCTTGCTGATGTTGGTGACAAATCACCAAATATCAAGGCAAGCGGTCATGAGAACGACAGTTTTTAAACGAAAGTTTTTAAACAACAGTTGAATGAATTCGTTTGAACCTTGAGCCAAG
>NZ_JAINWD010000070.1:0-4352 GCF_021021315.1 Halomonas sp. IOP_14
GCGCTCATCACGTTAATCAGAGGCTCCTTAACTTCCCGACTGACTTCACTCTAGGCAGTCGAGAAGAGTTTAAGTATGCTTTTCAAAAACCGGCTCTTAGGCCGGTGAATTCTCCTCTACAAACTTCGATGGATGCGTCTCCTCTCGCACTTTTTCCACCAGCTGTAGCACCAGTGAATCACTGGCAACAATCGAGAAGTGATCCTCAGAAGTTTCAATAGCCCGACGTGGCGCTTGCCCCACTTGATGAGTTAGCGCTTGCCGCTCCTCTTGAGGACGCCCTTCTGACCACCAACAATCCGCTTCACAGCCCAACACTGGCAAGGCACCGGTCTGCAGAGAGAGCCTTTTCAGATGCCGCGCTACACAGAAGATTCGAGCTAGTTCCTCACCGCCCAGAGCGGCATAACCTTCCCGTCCGTAGGACTCATCCGACGCCAGCAGGCATTCTAGCATAATGGCCAGTTCCGCTTCACCCGGCTCTTCATGAGGTGTTGCGTTGTTAATATTGGCTACCATCTCGGACGGGATACCTGGCAAGATTACCGACGCATAAGCAGCAAAATCCTCCTGCCAGTTATCAACGCTCTTCTGGCCGCTACCGGGGATATAAGGATCCACCAGCGCCAACAGGCTCACCTCCTGGCCTTGCTTTTCAAGCCGTGCCGCAACCATTGCTGCCAAGGTACCACCTAGAGACCAGCCCAATATCCGGTAAGGCCCGTGAGGCTGCAAGCTACGGATAGTGGTTGCATAGTCATGAGCCATCGCTTCCAACGACGTATCACAATGCTGAGGATCTGTTAGCATCCGACACGGCAGCCCATATACCGTGCATACTCCCTGTAAACGCCGTGCCAGCGGCTGATAGTCGTAAAGGGTGCCCATACCAGCATGCACGCAAAACAGCGGTGACTGCCCCTGACTCTCACCATTGAGCATAACCACACCATCCAGCAAGGCATCCGATGATTCTCCCAGCCCCAACAAGCCTGAAATGGTCGGCTTCTGCATCAGGTCACGTAGTTTGAAATCAAGCGTAGTCTCCTTTAGGGCGCGCACTCGGCTCAACACCTTCAGGCTCAGCAGGGAGTCCCCACCCAGCTCGAAGAAGTTATCAGTTTCTCCGATCCGCTCGATACCCAATACTTCCTGCCATATCTCAGCTAGCTGGCGGGCTTCCGGTGTAGAAGGGGCCACGTGCTCCCGATTTTCATCCAGCCGTGGCTCGGGTAACGCCGACTGATCCAACTTACCATTGACCATACGTGGCAGGGCTGTCAGCACCATCATATGTGCTGGCACCATGTAGTCGGGCAGATGCGCTTCGAAGTGTCGGCGTGCAAGGCGCACTAATCGATCGTTATCTGCCTCCTCATCAGCTACCAAATAAGCAACCAATTGATGGCCATTCGAGGTTTCATGGGTAACGATGGCGACATCACTCACGCCAGGTATTTCACGGGCACGTGCCTCTATCTCACCCAGCTCAATACGGAAGCCACGTACCTTCACTTGGTGATCCGCCCGGCCCATATACTCCATATTGCCATCTTCTCTCCAGCGCACCAGATCCCCGGTGCGGTAGAGACGCCCCCCTAAAGTATCGAAGGGATCGGCCACAAAGCGCTCGGCGGTCAAGCCGGTACGCCCAAGATAGCCTCGCGCCAAACCATAGCCACCGATATACAACTCGCCCACAACGCCCTTGGGTACCGGCTGTAGGTTGTCATCCAACACGTAGAGCGACCGCTCGCCCACAGGGCGACCAATCGGTGCATAGGCACAGTCAAAGGTCTCTTCGGCGGGTGTCTTCCACAGCAGTGGCGTCACCACTGTTTCGGTGGGCCCATAGCCATTAATGAACCAGCGCGGCCGCAACGTGCGGCGCGCCTTGTCATAGGCTGTCTTGGGCATCGCTTCACCACCGAAAACGTATAACTCCACCGGTGGCGTATCATCTCGCCCTTCTGCCCAGTCAGCGACTTGATTCAAGTAGGCCGGCGGGAAAGCAACGTTCGCTGCACGATAGTGTTGCAAGGCCGTATAGGCTTGTTCCGCTGTCCATAGCTCTTCTTCCCGAATGGCTAGGCTCATCCCCGAGCACAGGGCTGTCAGCCAGCGCTCATGGGCACCATCGAAGGAGAATGACATGAAGTGTAACTCGCAGGAGTCTGGTTCCATATCATAGAGCTCGCTGATCGCTTGGCAATGCATCGCCAGCGGGCCATGAGCCACCGTAACGCCTTTAGGTGTACCTGTAGAACCCGAGGTATAAATCACGTAAGCCAGGGACTCTTCGTGCACGGCCACATCGGGATCAGCATCGTCATAACAGCTTAGATCGAGCGCCTCGCAATCCACATAAGGTATACCCTCCACCTTTGCCAAGCGCGGCAGTACCACGTGCTGCGTTAGTAGTAGGGCCATGCCACTATCTTTGATCATAAAACTCAGACGTTCGGGCGGATAGGTCGGATCGAGTGGCACATAAGCGCCGCCCGCTTTGAGTACAGCCAGTAGAGTGACAATGACTTGGGGTGAACGCTCCAGCGCCACGCCGACCCGCACATCGGGCCCCACACCTTGCTCGCACAGATAATGAGCCAAGCGGTTAGCCTGAGCGTTGAGTTGCGTATGACTGATCGACTGGTCACCCATACGAAGCGCCATGGTAGTTGCCCGTGTAACAGCATGCGCAGCGATGCGACGATGCACAGGCATGCGTGAGAAGCCACTACGGCCACTCTGACCCAACTTATTCAGCGCATCCCATCGAGTCGACTCAATCCATCCCAGCTCACCCACAGGCCGCTCAGGCGACTCTGCCATCTGACGAATGAGCAGCTCCATAGCACATTTCAGTTCATCAACGAACAGCTCCGGGAAGTCCCTTCGGCTGTAGCAGTACTCGATCTCCAGCTCATCGTCGATCACCACCTGCAGATCCATCGCGTAGCCAGTTATGCCCTCCCCGGCAACCTCACCAAAGCGCAGACCATGCCGCTGCTGATCACGCATTGTTCTATCGACGGGGAAGTTCTCAAATACAATGATGCTGTCGAACAGAGCGCGGCCCGATGATCCAGACCAGCGTTGGATATCTGCTAACGCGGCATGCTCATACTCGCGAATGCCCAGATTGGTCGCCTGCACGCTCTGCAAGTAAGCACCAACACTCTGCTCAGGCCGCGCCGTCAACGCCACAGGGATGGTGTTGATGAACAGACCGACCATCTCCTCAGCGCCTTGCAGGCTCGGTGGGCGACCGGATACCGTCGCGCCAAACACCACCCGTTCCTGATGACAGTAGCGCTGCAATAGCACACCCCAGGCTGCCTGTACCAAGGTATTTAGGGTCACTCGTTGCCGCTGAGCAGCAGCTTTTAGTAGCGCGGTATCTTGCCGTCCTAGACGGGTATATCGTTTGGCGAAGCCCTGGGCCTCATTCTCCTGACGGGCCGACTCTGCCAACAGTGTCGGCCCCTCTAGCCCCGCCAGTTCCGATGTCCAGAAGGCTTGGGTCAAAGCGGCATCCTGGCGCTGCAACCAGCGAATGTAGTCCCCGTAGGGCCGCCCAACGGCCGCCAAGGGCTCTTCCGAGTAGCTCGCCAGCCACTCATTAATTAGACGTGCTTCGGCCCAACCATCGGACAAGATATGGTGCCGAGTCCATATCAGTTGATAGCGGTCATCATCGAGTCGAATCAAATGTAACCAGGCTAATGGTGGTGTCAGCCAGTCAATCTGGTGCTTAATTACTTGCTCAGCATAGGTGGCGAGGGACTCTTCAAGCGCATCTTTCTTACCGCGCCAGTCCAGCTGCACTATCTCAGGCTCCACTTGTGTAAAGACGAGCTGTAGTGGACGCGCCATACCCGCCTGCCACAAGAACCCCGTTCTTAGAATGGCATGTCGCTCGACCATATTTTGCCAAGCCCTCACTAGCCTATCGGCATCCAGGCCACTGACGTCTACATTCAATTGATTGACGTAGAGCCCTGGCTCGTCCGCTTCAAGAGAGTGGAAGAACATCCCCTCTTGTGTGGGCGACAGGGGATAAACATCTTCGATATTGCCTTGGTCTAAGCCTAGGGCTTCGATCTGATCACCGCTTAGATAATCTGCCAATTCATTGAGCTTAATCTCACGTCTTGGCGCTTCCTCCTGTGCACCGGTCGCATTCAGCGCCAACTGGGCTATGCTCTGATGCTCAAAGACCTGCCGAGGAGTAACCGTCCAACCAGTCCGTTGCGACCGAGAGACGATCTGCAGGCTGAGGATCGAATCCCCGCCCAACTCAAAGAAGTTGTCATGGCGACCCACCTGTTCGACGCCAAGTATCTCTGACC
>NZ_JAINWD010000071.1:0-10279 GCF_021021315.1 Halomonas sp. IOP_14
TGAATATCGGCAGTTATTCAGACCTTCCTTAGGTATCACTGGTCCTTCATATTTTTTAAGCACAGCGTGTGCCTCCGGCGCGGATGCGATAGGTCGTGGTAAAAGAATGATAGAAAGCGGCGAATGCGACACTGTAATCGTAGGAGGATCGGAGGCACCCATTACAAAGAACGTAGTGACTGCATTCGCCAAGTTGGGAGCTCTTTCTCGCAATAACATAGGAGAAGGAAGTATAAGACCATTTGACAAAGAAAGGAATGGCTTTGTTATATCTGAAGGAGCTGGATTCCTTGTTTTAGAACGCGAAAGCCAAGCTCAGAAAAGAAAAGCAAATATACATGCAAGATTACTCGGTTATGGTTCCTCGTCTGATGCTTATCACATGACCACACCTACACCCAGCGGTAAAGGTCTTACACAAGCAGTAGAAAAGGCACTTTCCGACGCAAATATAGAGCCAACTGAGATTGGATATATTAATGCTCATGGAACAGCTACCAGTCTGAATGATCGTTTAGAAAGTACAGTATATGAAAACATATTTGGGTTAACAGCTCCTGTTGCCTCCACAAAAGGTGTAACAGGACATCCACTCGCCGCTTCAGGAGCAATTGAAGCAATAGCATCGATTCAAGCACTAAAGACAGATACGATTCCTGGCACAGCCGGTCTCCATATGATTGACGATGATATAAAGATAAACATTAATATAGAAACTACTAAATCTTCCAACTCATTACCAGTAATGAGTTCATCAATTGGTTTTGGTGGACAAAATGCAGTACTTATATTTGGATAAGAGGAATAGGTCATGCTTAAGAATATAAAATATATTGCGATCGATACAGATGGCGTATTATTAAACGACACATATAGCCCTGTCATAAAGAAGTTTGTAGAAAAATATGGAGTAGAATATACCTCTTCGATCGAACGTTCTGTCTGGGGTTCTCCTCAGATCACTGCTGGGCACAACCTTTCATTAGCATGTAAGTTACCACACCCAGGTGAAAAGGTAATTAGTGATTTCTTTAAGCTTCGTGAAGAGTATCTAGAAGAGCACCCAGTTGAGATTATGCCTAAAATAGAAATTCCTTTAAAGGTATTTAACAAACTTGGCATAAAAGTCATATCGTATGGTGGGAGGAATCGCGAATATAGTTTTGATCGATTTTTATCAAAATATAAAAATCTCTTCGACTCAGAAACCCCCTATATTGATATTAATGCTAAACGACCTGGCATGTTACAAATTATAGAAGAAGTCCTTTGTTGCAATCCAAGTGAGGTTATTTTCATTGATGACATTAATCGTGTTGCAGAAACTTGTAAATCTATTGGTTCTGGATTTATCGGTGTACCTGCATCAATGAATCATAACTTTCAACTTATGGGGATGCAACGCACTGGCGTCAAACATATGGTCAAATATTTTTCAGATATAGATGAAGGCCATATCTTTTCCATCGATAAGATGTTAACTGGAGGTACGCTTTGGTCATGACAAAAGACAAGTTAACTATTATTGCAATTCCCATTATTTGTGGCCTCACGGCCGCAAATATGTATTACATTCAGCCTTTATTTTTAATGATATCTGAATCTCTAGGAATTACCTATGTACAAAGCACCAATCTATTCACAGCACAACTGATAGGAAATGTTCTATCATTAATCTTATTTATTCCTGTTGCTGATGTAATAGATAGAAGAAAAATCATTGGTGCCCTCTATCTATGTCTCTGTACAGGCTTGTTTTTGGTCTATTTCTCGACTAATTTCAACATACTCCTTGGAGGATATGCGCTCATAGGAGTGGGCGCATCTTCTGTTCCTTTGATAATTGCTTTTTATAACAAAGAGAAAAAACATGAGAATATCATTGGATATATTATGGGAGGTGTTCTTCTTGGTATTATTGGATCTAGATTCGCATCGGGAATTTTATCAAATTTCTTAGGTTGGCGTGGCATTTATATAGTTTCTTTTTTTCTTATGCTTTTGGGGGCAAGCTTTGTCCTTAAAAACATGAATCCTAATAGTGAGAATAAAGAAAAGAACATTAGTTACTTGAATGTGATACGCAGCAATATTATGGCAACTTTAGAAAATAGAAGCGTCCGACTATATTGTTTCTATGGCTTTGCAACGATGTTTTCATTTACAGCCTTCTGGACTAATATTGCGACTTACCTTGATCAGTCACTCGACTTCTCTACAACAGAAATCGCCTTATTCTCTCTTCTGGGGGTATTAGGAGCACTTGTTGCCATTTACGCGCCTGTTATAACTGGATCGATATTCAAGACAAGCCTCCGACTTTTCATGACTGGAATTGCACTATTGGCATGCGCGATAGCACTACCAAACAATTTAATTTGGCTAGGAGGATTCACTGCACTTTTTGATGCATTAATCCAGCTCATTCATGTATCAAACCAAAAGAAATTATATTCTAGAAGCAAGGGAAAGGAGGCACAAGCAGCTAGCAACTATATGACCTTTTTCATGTTGGGCGGTGCCGTAGGTGGATTCACCTCGTCGATTGTATACACAACTAGCGGTTGGAATGGTGTTTTGACAATGTGCTTAGGGCTATTTCTACTGATGGTAATTATTGAAAGGAAAAAGTATGCCGAATATTAAACCCAACTAACTTATAAGGTAGGCTTTAAAAAGGTGGATGGTAACCTCTTTTATAATCGATACATTTCTGCAAAATCATAATTTCAAGCAGCCATCCACTATGGGTGAAAGCACCCGTGCTTCTACAAAGCTATTCGACGGTTCTGTCGAGCAACCCCGACGAGACCTACCTGAAAGCACACTCGATGGCCTACCATTTCCGGCATCTGCCGTGTCGCCGTGCAGCTTGATGCCGGTATTACCGAAGAGATGACGATTTAGGCACTCGATGACCGCAATATCACTCACCTCGCGTTCTTGAATTTAGAATGTAGCTAGGTTTCCTTGAAAAATACCTAGGTTACCGGTATATTAATTAATATTAGGCTTATATTAAAAGATATAGCCGGTACCATTAAATCAGCTAAGACATCTATGGTGAAACCTCATGGTAGATAGTTACAGCAGGCTAGGCCTCATGCTCAAGTCGTATTTAATGCATTTTGGTGAGGATCGATACTCGCTATTAACTATCCGAAACGGGATGGAAATTGATTTAGAAACCAGCCTTCCAGAAGAGTGGAAGACTGAATTTCTAAATAGGAAAATGTATATTAAAAGCGACATAGTTAAAGAAGCGAAGCAACACATAACGCCTTTCAAGTGGTCACCAGAAGAGTACTACGACTCAGACATTACCTATCTTACAAAAACATATAACATATCTCTCGGAATATCTTTCTCTATAAACACCTGGAACTCCAAGACTATTTTAACTGTCTATACTAACAACTCCGAATCTCAATTCAATAAAAATTTTGATGATATGGCGAAGCTGCATTTATATAACCTTTTAAGTATTTTTGAGAAGAACCAAGAGACACCTGACTATAAAGAGCTGACTCTACGAGAACTAGAAGTCGCCAACCTTCTTAAGTTTGGAAAAACATACAACGAAATCAGCATTATACTGGACTTATCTGAGCGAACAGTTAGATTCCATACCAATAATATGGTTGAAAAGATGAATGTCTATACCGTTAAGCACGCATTGTTTAAGGCGACATCGATGGGGCTGATATAAGGGGAATGCTCCAAGAATGGAGATCACTTAATGGGACTGCTTGCAGACCTCAGCCACCACGCCATACACCAAAATAGTGATGAAAAACGCCACCACTACTAGGCTCGCCAGCTGTGACCAGAATCCCTGATGGCAGGCAGTGGCAAGCGCAATCACCATGATTTCGGCGGACAGAATCAGATCGGTTCGAATGGTGTACCCACTCATAGGGCGCGTTGAACCAACTCGTGCCATCGGCCCCCAGATTGACCATCAGGATATGCCCACCCACCCAGAGCATGGCGACGGTTCCCACGACCGAGATGGTCGTTAACACCTTAGGCATGGCCGTCACCAGACCACGGCCCAGGGACTGCATTCCCCCATTATCCTGCTGGGCAAGCCTTAGGCCGATATCATCCATCTTGACCAACAGCGCCACCAAGTCCTGGTGCAACCATTAGGATAACCTGATAACGCTGTTCGACTACCCTCCAGTCATCAAGAAAGTGATCTACACCACCAATGCCATCGAGTCAATGAATAGCGTTATCCGCAAGGCGACCAAGCGCCGCAAGCTATTCCCAAGTGACGATTCAGCACTGAAGGTAGCGTTCCTGGCGATCCAGTAGGCCTCAAAGAAATGGACTATGCCAATCCGGGATTGGAAGCCTGCACTGAATCGCTTTATTATCGAATTCGGTAACCGCCTGGACGGTCACCTGTAATGGGGTGGGCAGTTACAAAGAATTATTTACAGGCTCATTATATTTCCTCACTATGCTGCATGCTATTTACCCCAACCTTATGGCCACGTCTTCTCCGGTTCGGCAATTTTCATAGATCAATGTAATCGGCAACCCTCTGTGCCTATCGGCTAGCGAGGAGTGCCTATCTACCAATAAATACCCATAAAAGATGACTCGTTTGGGATTCTTTCGTTTTTTGGGTCGCTCAGTTATGGGATTCCAACACAAGCCATTAGAAATTAAAAACGAAGGTGCCTCGATTAGTGGTAACTTCAACTTCTCTAAGCGCGTCCACACTGCAGCCAATACTAACCCTTGCCTTGTCCCCAAAATCATAGCGAATAGTCGGGTTGGCTTCGGTGCTTCTGCAATTCCCTCTATTCACAACAATGTCTCTCAATACAACACGGTCTTCGATGGCCGTGATCTCTAGCCAGGTGGTGACGCCATTACTTTTCCAGCCCACTTCTACGTCCGAACTCAAAGAAGCCAGCGCTTGAAGGCGTTCAAGCATCGTCGGTGCATTCGCATCAATAGCAGCTTGGCGCTGTTTTTCTAATCGTGACCGTTCAAAACTCTGCTCAATAGCATTTCGAAGCTCGCGCCCACTCTCTTCTTGGGCCTGTAGGCGTTCTCTTTCGGCTTGAGCTGCCTGTTGTCGTTCATTTTCCTCTTGTGCAGCGCGTTGGCGTTCTGCTTCCTGATCAATAGCCGCAGAGCTGTCTATCGAGCTTCCTTGATCGTCTAAGCACTCAACGCGCCATTCTTCTAGGACATCATGACGAATGGGGGTTTCCTGACCTTCGCTCTTTCTAAATGAATCGATTTTTGCATCAATGCACTCTTCAGGCGCAGGTGGGTATATGGCATCCTCATCGTATGGAAGAGCGCATGCTCTGTAGTAATCTCCAAGGGAATATCTATCTAACGTTAATACGCTGAAGAGCACCAGATGGGCATCCACTTTTTCTTGCACGCATGCAGGATGATCGTATTCGGCCGCGGGGTTAGCCGCCACAGAACCTGCAAAGATAAAGGCGCTAACGGAAAGAGTGAACAGAGTTATATTTTTCAAAGCTTATCCCTATGTTGATTGATTTCGTCGGTCTGCCTCATGGCTCGGCTAACGAAATGTCACTGGTGCCAGTCACTTGGAATGAGTAAAACCTCAGAGCATTTTTATAAACAGGTTATCGCACAAATCGAAAGATACTAATCAAATACAGATAATGTATTGGCTGCTTTTTATAAGAATTCATTGGTAGTCATTGGGTATAATCATCGTGCCTGATTATGACCAACTACTGGCACCCAACATTACCCCGTCCCGTCTGGACAAGACCGAGCACCAGGGTGGCAGAAAATGCTGAAATCGAAGAATAGCAGAGGTTGCGACACTTATCCTGGCACTGGGGGTATGGCCAATATCATGTAACATTAATAGCTCAGAAAACCTAAACCTCATAAAAAAATTATAAAGTTGATGCTGCTTATTTTGCTATTTCAAAACCAGCTATATTATTAGCGAAGTGTTTTTTAAATTTTCAACTTCGTGACATACATCACTATTTTTCATATACGACTCATCAAAAATAGAAAAAACCTTATCTTGCGAGAAAAATCTAATAAAAACGTGACTCTCAATTTCTTTACAAGTTAAAAAGTCCCTCTCTAATAATGCATTACAATAATTTTCAAAATCATTTCTATAAATAGTAGAAATGTCCAGATATTTAATATCATTTAAAAAACTAACTGATATGAATTTAGCCCCCGTACCTTTAAGCATATAGTCTTCCCCGTGAGAATTAGAATAGAAGACACGCAAAAAAAATAAAAGTTTAAATGGATCAACCTCAGAGCTGGAAATAATTATGACACAGTCAGTAGTATTCACTATATCTTTATTTTTTGCCACACCAAACGTCAAGTGTGCATTTCTGGAAACACGTTTTACCATTACACAGTAATTTTCGCGGTCATTTAAAAAAGTAAAATCTTCCCCCCAAACTCCATTTTTAAATGACCATGTATGAATCAAACCATGGGTTTGGTAGCAATTTCTAACTCCCCCTCTTTTTATTTCACAGAAATCACTTAATTTTTGCAATGGTAGTTTTTCATGGATTGACAATCCACCATTATAAAATCTAGCACTTGAATAAAAAGAAAAATCTAACCTAAAATTATTCTTGGCAACCTCATGCCTATCAACAAATATTTCCTCACAACCATTATCGCAGACTCTTCTCAATGTGACTTTATTAGTAACCCCACCTTTCTTTACGACAATAAGAAAAAAACCACTCTCAATACTTTTAAATACTCTTTTAGGCAACTGATAAACATAAGTTATTTTATTATTGAGCATAATATCCATACGCTCTTCACTAAAACTACTAGAATTAATTATTGCATCAGGAACAATCCCTATCAGAGTGCCGCCTGAGTCAAGAAGCTTTATTGACTTTATAAAAAACAATAACTCGATAGGAATCTTTTTATTTTCATACGAAATCCAATCTTTTGATTTTGCTGAAAAAGGTGGATTAGTAATTATAAGGTCATATTTATATGTGCATCTTTCAGACCATTCAAGAAAGTCTTCATTGATCAAATTAATTTTTTTGTATGTGTATTTTAATGCTTTTAATCGTGCGGGATCTATATCGATTGCAGTAACATTTCGACCAACTCTTAAAGGGTTCAAAGTCTCAAGTAGAGCTCCTTCTCCAACAGCAGGCTCGAGTATTCTCATTTGTGCAATTGGCAAATGTTTTTTCATTATTTTAACAATTTCAAATGGGGTTCTGAAATATTTCACTGGCCAATCCTATAGTGATAATAATGCCGTCTTCCAACACCCTGGCTTCTTCCAACTTTCTTTTGAGGCTGATCATACAATATTCTTACTCTCTCGTCATTTTCTATCTTGAAAATAATTGCTGCTATTGAATTTGGCTTTGTTCCAAGAGGCAACAAGTAAAACATAGCATCCTCTTCAAACTTAATACGATACAAACTTCTTAAAGCATCAGTTACATTATTGGCACTACAATACCCAATTCTCCCCCCAAAAGAATGCTCACTTAAAGTATGGATATTACGCCGTATAGATTTCATTTCCCAACCTGGCCTAAAAGCAGGTATTCCAAAAAAAATCTTAGCCTCACTAGACGAAATATCATACGTTTCAATTGCACTTTGTAACCTTCCAGCTTCAAAACCAGCAAAAGCTATAAATTTCCTAATACGGTCTTCTTCTAGTGGCATTGAAATAGTTGGTATACCAGCGCCTTCAAAACCTAATATCTCGTCAGATAAGTTAAATTCTTCTGCATTAAGTGACCCAGAGTCACTTGATGAATAATTTTCAGGTTCAAAATAAACAATCAGAACATCCTTAATTTCACATTCCTTTACTGCATTAAGTATCAATGCAAGCTCAGGAACATCTAAACTAGTTGAATCTATCAACAAACTCAATACATTAAGCTCACTTAAATATAGAGACAACTCATGACATTCTACAACACTACCATTCACGTTGACATTTAAATCATTTTTATCGTATGTAAATACTAGCGATAAAAGCGAGTTATCAGCGACATGCTGAATTGAATATTCAGATCTTTCATCAATATTTAATCCAAAAACACCATGAGAGTATTTCTGGAGAAAGCTAATGTCCTTATCACAACAAATTGATCTAACACTCATTATAAAAGACTCGCCTGTTCAAAATAAGATGTATTATCTTTAACATCAATTAAGCGGAGTTTTTTTCTCATTTCAGCACCTATTGCTGATTCGCCTTGAATACACATTAACTTTATATCTGTAGCTTCTAAATCTATTTTCCTACCTTTCCTATAACTAATCATAAAGAAAGGAGCATAAATGGTGTTCAAAATATAGTCATAAGTATGGAACGCATCACTTGATTTATTTTTTGTAGATGGCATTGATTTTAAAACCCCCCACTTTTCTGCCTCACTTAGGAAGAAATAATCTTCATCTTTCAGTAATCCAATGTCATTTTTTATTCCGAAGTGAGTGATTTCAGTTTCACTTTGAGACTCTCTATCCTGGCAAAGCTGAAACACTTTCCCAAGGCCTTTTACAAAATTATTAAGCTGATTGCCCAATGGGGTGAAACGCTGTATTTCTTTAACTAGCTCTTCACTCGTATTTCTTGCAGCTATATGCTGCAATTTCCTTTCGACTATAAAATTATCAAGTCGACCAGGATCATTTATTAAACTTATTGCAGATTTACAAAGTTCTAAAAAATGCCTAACATTCCCACCGGAAAGAACTGTGTAAACTTCAAAACCTGAATAAAAAGTGCTGCTGGCTTTTGCCGCTCGAACTAGCCTCAAATAACATCCTATAAAGTAATTATGCTCCCAGGAAGTTTTATTTGTAAATTTATTTTCTTGTCCTTTTTTTAATTTAACTAACTCTTCCAAAACCTCATCTGGAGATATTTTCTTTCTGAATAAAATAGATGCACAAATAACAGAAGCTTTTTTGAATTGAGGATCAATAAAATCCTTTGAGCTATAATCACCAGCTCCTTTTAAAGATAAGGCTCTCTCAATCTCAAATTTCATTTTATTGTAAAATCGAGAAGTATTGAATATCTCCTCGGCAAGGTCATTATGAGTTCTACCAGGGAAAATTTTTGTCAGCGCATCCTTACATTTCACTTCATATTGAATATCGTACCTTTCGCTTATTCTTTTTATATCTGAACATATCGAGAGATCTAAACCAAAAGAGGCTGTTATTTCTGGTGAAGACTCTCCAAGTTTCTTTAGAAATATTTCTGCAACATAAACATCAAATCCACTCTCAGTTATTTCATTATCGAGATTAACTATTGCATAATCGGCAATATTTTCAAGCTTTTCATCGCTTAGCGTTGATGTTTCTGACATACCATTTAATTTAATTGCTATATTAAAAATCAAAGGCTCTTCTGAATGTTTGATTCTGGTATTTATTACCCTTTGCTGATATGGAAGTAAATTTTCATACTCATCAATATATACAGAATACATAGAATTAGATAATACAGGCAGCTCTATTTTAAGAGATTCAATGACCGTCAATACGAAAGAAGCAGGAAGCTTTTCTAAATGTTCAACTCCTTTGACATTATGAATAACCATTTCACTCTTTCTTATTCTTGACTGTACTTCACGATATACTGAATTAAAATCTTCACTGAGAAAACCAAAATCCTTAACCCCATCTATATGGGAGTTATAAACATCATCTATTTTTAATAAGCTGCAAGCACTTTCTGCAATCACAATTATGCTTGATAATACTTCAAGACTTAATTTCAAATTCAGATAGTGATCAAATAAAGTCTTCCACTCTTCTTCGTCAACACCTCTCTTTTGCATCAACCTTAAGAACTGCGTATCTGCCTTCCAATATAAACCTATTTTATTTATTGCTTCGTCCGGAATTTCTGATCGAAATTTTGAAAACTGACTATGGTAAGATAGGTAGCGCAGCAACATAGTTTTACCACTTCCACGGCCACCTTCTAGTCTTGTAGACATTGATGAAGACAAATCTATTTTGTTGAAAAATCTTGGAATTACAAAATCTTTCCAGACATCTTTACCTAAGTGCTCTGATCGATTTTTAGTCAATGCGTGCTTAAAACTAGTAACATCTAAAAAGCCATTATTCATATCTATCTCCTAACAAGAGGAGAGAAATTCTCATCCTCATACCAATACAAAGGAAGACTTGCATTAGGTGTTGAATGCGCATAAGAAAAGGTCAAGCCTAAGGAAGCTCTGAAAAAGTCACTGCCATC
>NZ_JAINWD010000072.1:0-9857 GCF_021021315.1 Halomonas sp. IOP_14
TGTTCCGCCTCACGCCTCACGCCTCACGCCTCACGCCTCACGCCTCACGCCTCACACTAACGTGCGGTTTTCCGGCGTTTTATGTCAGAATGCACTCCTCAGGAGGAATGCCCATGACTCAGATGCGCTGGGAACAGTTACTTTCCCCACGTCGTCTTCACGATCAACGCTCAACAAGTACCCGTGAAATCGGTCGTAGCCCGTTTCATAAAGATCACGACCGTATTGTTTTCTCAGGTTCATTTAGACGCCTAGGGCGCAAGACCCAGGTGCATCCGCTAACCGAAAACGATCATATCCATACTCGCCTAACTCACTCGCTAGAGGTTGGCTGTGTAGGTCGCTCCTTGGGCATGATTGTGGGGGAGTTGCTGCGCGATCGCCTGCCTGAATGGATTACGCCTGCTGACCTTGGCGTCATTGTCCAAACAGCGTGCCTGGGACATGACATCGGGAATCCCCCTTTTGGCCATGCGGGAGAGTATGCAATCCGTGATTGGTTTCAGCGCGCTCAAAGCAGTGGCCTGTTAGAAGGCCTTTCAGACGCTGAGCGCGAAGATCTGTTGACCTATGAAGGCAACGCCCAGGGTTTTCGGGTGATTACCCAGATCGAATATAACCAGTTTAATGGCGGTATGCGGCTTTCTGCGGCCACCTTGGGTGCATTGCTTAAATACCCTTGGACGGTTCGTTATGGTGGTCGAGCGGGCAAGTTTGGCGCCTATCAGTCAGAGCAGGTGCTGCTCAAAGAGGTGGCTGAAGCGGTAGGGTTGTTGCCCCAAGGCGAGCAGCGCTGGTGTCGCCATCCACTGGCGTGGCTGGTCGAGGCGGCAGATGATATCTGCTATGCCCTGTTGGATCTGGAAGATGGTTTGGAGATGGGCATCTTGCGCTATGAAGAGGTTGTCGAAATACTGCGCCAAATTGCCGGAGAGTTTCCGCCCGAGTATGCCGAAATGCAAGATCGTAATGTGTCACAGCGGCGCCGCATTGCACTGCTGCGAGGAGCTGCGATGGAGCGCGCGGTCAATGATGTTGGCACGGTGTTTGTGCAGCACGAGCAGGCCCTGCTGAGCGGCACACTCAGTGAGGATCTGTTGGAGTTGTGCCACCCTGACCTGGGATGGGGCGTTCAAGCGGCGAAGCAGTTGGCTCGAGAGCGCATTTTCCAGAATGAGCGTAAGGCGAAGCTCGAGATTGGCGCCTATACGACACTGGGTATCCTGTTGGAAGCCTTTATTGGCGCTGCACACGAGCTTCACCACACAGGGCACTCATCGTTTAAACACCAGCGTGTACTGGCCCTGATAGGTGAAAACACGCCCCTGCCATCTTGGTCACTCTACGATAGCTATCGGCGAATGCTGGACTTTATCGGTGGGATGACAGACCACTACGCGGTGGATCTAGCCCAGGAGATGGGCGGCCGACTGCGCGGTGATTGAGTACTGTTTAATTAAACCGAAGGTTGGCTCAGGTGCTTCAACTCCATCAACTGAGCGCGCTCAAGAAGCACATTAATGACCTTGTCATGGATGGCATCGTTGAGTGGGCCTGGGGTCAGCTCGGTCAGCTGCTTAGCAAGCGTGTCCCCGCTGACCACTAAAATATCAGGAGCGGCTTCGCTGTTATCTATTTTCCAACCCGGCAGCACCAATACGCCCCGTACCGGGACGGGCACGCCACAGCGCCGCTCTAACCAGTGAGTCAGCCAGTTAACCCCTTGGCGAGTTTTATGCAGTGGCCGACGCTCTTGCCAATGGGGGAAGCGCAACCGTTCGCGTTCCACCGCGACTGTATTGAGCTCATTGCCATCGGTGCCGATAGCGAGTGTTCTTGCCCGTGTCTCAACCACAAATACGCCATGGGGCGTTACTACGACGTGATCGATCGTGAAGCTATCGGTAGGCACATCGTGAAATACATAGTAAGGGTGTGCATCAGGGCGGACTAAGCGCTCCAGCTCTTGGCCAACGGCGAGCTCACAGGCTAAGCCTAACTTTAGCCGTCGGATACGCTGATAGTCGCGTACCAGCAATAATGAAAAAGTCAGTACCAGCAACGTACTAAGTAGCCCATACAGCGCCCACTCAACCCAATCCTGTTTATCCACAAACAACATACGGCCCATTCCGTAAACTAGCGGGGCGAGGCTGATAATGGGCCCTAATGCACCGTTTAAAAAAAGGCTGGAAAACGCTTGGTCAAGGCGGTGCCGTAGCGCTTGGCCCGGCTCATGAAGGGGGACGTTGAAGGGAGAGTGAACGCGAGCATCGTGCAGGCTGCGCAGCGCGAGGACAATACTGGCCATTGCCGCCATGGGGAATAAAAAAATTAGGGGTAGCACGTATTCCAGCCAAGCCATTGCAGTGCCTTGCTCTATAGAGACTTACCCAATGGTAAGCCCCGATGGAAAGTTATAGTGGCGTAGAGGCTAACCCCCAGCGAGTTTAACTTGGTAGCCAAGGGCGCTTAACTCCTGACGCAGGGTGTCTCGGTGGTCGCCTTGAATTTCAATAATACCCTCTTTAACTGCCCCACCCGTTCCACACCGCTTTTTAAGCGTTTTAGCTAACGTTTTAAGCTCTTCGCCAGGCAGAGGAATGCCACTGACGGTGGTTACGCCTTTACCTTTACGGCCACTCGTTTCGCGGCGAATGCGTACTACGCCATCAAGCGCCGCCAGCCGCTGCTGTTCGCTCAGATCATCGCAGTGGCAGTCATTGAGTGGCTCGCGGCAAGTGGGGCAGGTTTTGCCATGTTCGGTGGAATAAACCAGCCCACCGAGCTGGTCTCGTAAAGAGGCCATTTTTATCCTCCAATTGAGTGTTGGGGCACAGGGGTTTGCCAATACTCACGGGTGAGTCGCTCCACTACAGCGGGTAGCTGATACATATTACTAATCATGATAGCGTTTTCAGGCGTTGTCTCGGCATCCGGGAAACGGTTTAAGTGGATCACCGTCATTCCCGCCTGAAGCGCCGCGCGTACGCCTACTAAGGCATCGTCTATGGCAATGCAGTCATGCGCTGAATAGCCCATGATACTCGCTGCGTGTAGATGTAAACAGGGTTCGGGCTTCCAGCAATTAGCGGTATAGCCACTGAAAAAACGTTTACCGAAGTAGTGGCTGAGCCCTGTCGCTTCTAAAGCCGTATGAATTTTGCTTTCAGGTCCATTAGAAACCACTGCACTGGGATAAGCCGCCAGAGTATCCAGCGCTTCTTGGGCGCCGGGGATGGTGGTCAGCTCTTGGGCAAGCCGGGTGGCTAGATTGGCTCGCATAGAGACTTCCATGCGGTCAAGCTGGTCAGGGTCAACGTTACCGTAGCGTTGTTGCAGTTCAGCAACGATGCGTCGAAAGCGCGCTCCACGAAATTCGCCAAGATAATCAGTAGACGCGAAAGGCAGGCCTACTGAATTGAGCCCGGCAGCCATCTCTTCAGCCAGTAGCGGCTCACTATCGACAAGAGTGCCATCACAGTCAAACAGCAAAAGTGGGAGCGGCATTGTGGTTCCTTGCAGCGGCTGATGCACTGCCAGTGTTAGTTGAAGCCATCCATACTGCTATTGAACGGGATTTTACGTCATTTGTGAACACTGTTTTGTTATTTTTTGCTTGCCTGAACGTGACTCTTGAGCCAGCTTAAATGGCTACACTCATTTTACTGGCTACTGTTGTAGGCCATCTAGCGTCAGCAGACGCAGTAGTACAAGCGATGGAAATGTCTCAGCTGCGCTGAAGAGATAGTGGGGATGCACTATTCTTTCATAACCACGACATGGAGAATGCCTAATGCGATTAACCCCTTGGTTTCTACCCTTTGCACTTAGCGCTGCCTTATTAACGACCACTGGCTATGTGTTTGCTGATAATCATGCGTCTGAGGGTGAACAGCACGAACCTCTGGATGATGAAGCCCTTGAAGAGGAGTACGGCATTAAAGCGGGATCAGTAAAGCGTAATGAAGGTGAAGGCGCTTCTTCTAGCGATTCCGAAGGCGCTGATGAGCAGGCACGCGTCCGTGAAGAAGAAGAGGAAGAAGAGAAAAACGAAGAAGTAGCCACTAGCGAGGGCGAAGCTGACGTCGAGTTAGAATCGGGTGAGAGTGAAGAGCGAAACCCAGAGGCGGGCACGGGCGGCACTGGCAGCCCAGAAGATGCCATTCATAGCAGCGAAGAAGAGAATAGCGAAGATGACGAGGATGGCACCGACGATAATGCATAACGTCAGTGCCTAAGCGTTACTTGGCGAGTCGGCGCGAGTTAGCGCTACTACGCTGATGGTAAGGCTTCATTGTGCGCTGGCTGGTCACCCACCAGGGAGCCTGCTTGCCGCTCATTGAGTTGAGCAGCGCTTTTTGCATGACGAGGCCAGCTTCCATGCTGGCCTCGAGTTTTTCGGTGACCATACGTTGATTTTCTTGCATCATTTTGGGGCTGAAAAACGGCTGTGTTTGCCATAAATGATTTCGCATAGTGATCGTCGACAAAGACGTCGACCATAGCTCAAAGGCCATGATACCGACTTTCCATATATCGAACATCGCTACCGGGGGAGTGGGCATTAGGGGAAGGGAAGTTGTGGGTTTCATCAGCGTTGTGGCCTCCTTGCTGGAACACGAGACATCGTGACCTCATCTCCAGTGTTAGCGCATCTATGCTGCATTGCAATATCTATTTAATTAGCCACAAAAAAAGACGACCGGTTGGTCGTCTTTTTCGAAAGTGGGCCAATTACAAGCTTATTTTACCTTGGGAGCCAGTTCGCCGCGCTCATAGCGCAGGAACATCTCTTCCAAGCTGATCGGCTTAATCTTACTGGCATTGCCGGCCGTACCAAAGGCTTCGTAGCGGGCGATACATAGATCGCGCATCGCGGTAACGGTCTCTTTCAAGAACTTACGTGGGTCGAATTCTGACGGGTTCTCAGCCAGGAAGCGACGCACGGCACCGGTAGACGCCAAGCGTAGGTCGGTGTCGATGTTGACCTTACGCACGCCGTGCTTAATGCCCTCAACGATCTCTTCGACTGGCACGCCGTACGTTTCGGGGATCTCACCGCCGTGCTGGTTAATCACTTCCAGCCACTCCTGGGGAACAGAAGAAGAGCCGTGCATGACCAGATGGGTGTCCGGAATCCGCGCGTGGATCTCTTTAATACGCTGGATAGAGAGCGTGTCACCGGTAGGCGGCTTAGTGAACTTGTAAGCGCCGTGGCTGGTGCCAATGGCAATCGCCAGTGCGTCCACATGGGTCGCTTTCACAAACTCTGCGGCTTCTTCTGGGTCGGTAAGCAGTTGCTCCATATCCAGCTTGCCTTCCGCGCCAATACCGTCTTCTTCACCGGCCATGCCGGTTTCCAGGCTGCCCAGGCAGCCCAACTCGCCTTCGACGGAAACGCCACAGGCGTGAGCCATTTCCACCGCGCGGCGGGTAACATTGACGTTATAATCGTAGTCGGTGGGCGTTTTACCATCTTCACCCAGCGAGCCATCCATCATCACCGAGGAGAAGCCGAGCTGAATAGAACGCTGGCAGACCGCAGGGCTGGTGCCGTGATCCTGGTGCATGACCACAGGGATATGCGGAAACTCTTCGACGGCCGCCAAAATCAGATGGCGCAGGAAGGGCGCACCCGCGTACTTGCGTGCACCGGCAGATGCTTGCACGATGACCGGCGAATCGGTGGCATCAGCGGCTTCCATAATGGCGCGCATCTGCTCAAGGTTGTTGACGTTGAACGCCGGAATGCCGTAACCATATTCGGCGGCGTGGTCGAGCATCTGGCGCATGCTGATCAAAGCCATGAAGTTACCTTATCTATGTTGTAAAGACTGGGTTGTCAAAATTGGGTTTAAAGACTGAGCTACCAGTTTGAACGATGGTGAGTGTTTAGATTCAAGTCGTGTAATGTTAACCGCGTTTGGCGGCGGCTTCGAGTGCAGCAACGGCAGGCAACTGCTTGCCTTCGACATACTCAAGAAAGGCGCCGCCACCGGTTGAAATGTACGAAACGCGATCCGCAATGGCATATTTATCAATGGCCGCTAAGGTATCGCCGCCACCGGCAATAGAGAAACCTGCGCTATCAGCGATAGCCTGGGCGATTACCTGGGTACCTTTACCGAATTGGTCGATTTCAAAGACGCCGACAGGCCCATTCCATAAAATAGTGCCTGCATCCTTAAGCATGCTGGCCAAATGTGCAGCGGTGTCTGGGCCAATATCCAGAATCATCTCGTTATCAGCCACCTGATCGACCGGCTTGACAACGGCCTTGGCCGACTCAGAAAACTCGGTGGCAACGACAACATCGGTAGGAAGTGGAATCGAGACTTTCTCCATCAGTGCTTTGGCTTGGCCCACCAAATCAGCCTCATGGAGTGATTTACCGACATTGTACCCCGCGGCGGCAATAAAGGTGTTGGCGATACCGCCGCCGACAATCAGTTGATCACATTTATCAGCCAACGCGGTGAGGACATCCAGCTTGGTAGAGACCTTCGAGCCGCCGACGATGGCTGCCATGGGCCGAGCCGGGTGTGCCAGCGCTTTCTCAAGTGCATCGAGTTCCTGGGCAAGCAAAGGGCCAGCGCAGGCGCTAGGGGCAAAACGCGCCACGCCATGGGTAGAGGCTTGGGCACGGTGGGCGGTGCCAAAAGCGTCCATCACAAAGATATCGCACAGCGCGGCGTACTGTTTCGCCAACTGCTCATCATCTTTTTTCTCGCCGCTGTTAAAGCGCACGTTCTCTAGCAGTACGACGTCGCCATTGGCGAGATCCAGCGTTTCGCCGACCGTTTCACCGAGATAGGCTTTGATCAGCGGCACTGGGCGGCCTAACAGTTCACCCAAGTGCTCAGCCACCGGCGCGAGGGAAAACTCCTCGGCGGGTTCACCTTCGGTGGGGCGCCCTAAATGGCTCATCAACATCACCTTCGCCCCAGCCTTTGCGGCGGCTTGAATGGTCGGCAGTGCGGCGCGCAGGCGGGCATCGCTGGAGACGCGGCCATGTTTGATGGGCACATTCAAATCTTCACGAATCAGCACGCGTTGTCCTTCCAGGGGAAGGTCAGTCATCTTTTTTACATTCATGGAAGCGGTTTCCTCGTGTTTAGGCCGTGGAACTCAATATAAACAGTTAATGCAAATAGGTTACGTTTCTGTCGAAAGTCTGGCCAGTCGCTGGCTAATATCCAGCATACGGTTAGCGAACCCCCACTCATTGTCGAACCAGCACAGCAGTTTGATAAGGCGCTTGCCAGCCACTCGGGTTTGGGTAGCGTCCAGGATGCCTGAGCGAGGGTCGTGATTAAAATCAACCGACGCCATGGGCGCTTCAGTATAGCCAAGCACGCCCTTTAAGCGCTGCTGACTGGCGGCCAGCAGCAGGTTATTTACATCGTCGCGGTGAGTGTCGCGGCTGACGGTGAGTGCCACGTCCATGGCAGAGACATTGATAGTGGGAACACGTACGTGCAGGCACTCAAAGCGGTTCGCAAGATTGGGCATCAAGCGGCTAATACCCAGCGCCAAGCCGGTATCCACCGGCACAATGGAGTGCATTGCCGAGCGGGTCAGACGCAGGTCGGTCTGGTGGTAGGCATCGATCACCGGCTGGTCATTCATCGCCGAATGAATCGTCGTGGTGACACCGTGCTCAAGGCCGAGAGCTTCATCCAGAACGGTCAACAGCGGCACCAGGCAGTTGGTGGTGCACGAAGCGGCAGAGAGTATGCGCTGGGAAAGCGCCAGCTCGCCTTCATTAATGCCCCACACAATGGTGGCATCGACATCATTTTCCGCTGGCTGGGAAAACAGCAGCCGCTTAGCGCCTGCCGCTAAGTGCAGCTCAGCGGTGGCACGATCTTTAAAGCTCCCGGAGCACTCCAGCACCAGATCCACATCAAGCGCCTTCCAGGGTAACTTGTGTGGATCTTGTTCGCAGAGTACCTGGATGCGCTGGCCGTTGACGATAAGGTACTGACCGTCGTTATCGACGTCACCGGGAAAGCGGCCATGGGTGGTGTCGTAACGGGTTAGATAGGTGATGGTCGCGAGATCAGAGAGTTCATTAATGGCGACCACTTCAAGTTCGGGGTGTCGCCGCTCGACGAGCGCCCGCAACACGCATTGGCCAATGCGTCCGTAACCGTTAATGGCGATGCGATACCTGGGAGCAGAATTAGCCATGCAGAAGGGTGGCTCTTAAAAGTGAATCAACAATAATCGAAATAGGCTAGAACTCGTTGTGATGATAACGTATTTCAGCGGACGATTCTTATTAACTGCCGGTGCCTATCAGCTGCCCATGCTTATTAATCGCCAGGCGAGTGGCAGCAGTACTGCGGTGAAAATACCGGTAAGGCTCATGCCCAGTGATGCAAAAGCCCCAGCGGTGGGGCTGATCTCAAATGCTCTTACCGTGCCAATGGCATGGCCGTTAAGCCCCAGGGCGAAACCGATCAAGCGCTCATCGTCAATATGCAGCCAACGCGCAGCGAGGCTGACACAGGGAATCGTGATCACCCCGGTGACCAGCAGCGCACCCAACAGCAGGGCTACCGTACCACCAAGCTGTTCCGTAATGCCGATAGCGATAGGCGCGGTTACCGATTTAGCGGCAATGGAAGCGAGTATGGTGTCCGAGCTGCCCAGTAACCAAGCAATTGCCAGTGAATAGCAAGCTGCCAGCGTTGCGGCGATGGGTAAACAAATCGCCAGCGGTCGCCATAATTCAACAATCCGCGGCAACTGTTGATAAAGCGGCATACCCAGCGCCACCGTGGCTGGCCCCAATAGCACCGTTAGCCAGGTGGCCCCCTGCTGATAGGTAGCGTAAGGCAGCCCTATCAGCGCTAACGCTCCCGCCAGTAGCAGCGCCGCGATCAAAATAGCGGGAAGCCAAGAAGGGCGCTTTAAACGCTGGAACAGAGCGCTACCAAGTAAGTAAGCGGTGAGCGTTAACCCCACCGCAAACAGCGGGGTGGTGGTTAATAGAGTAAGCAGCGGTGTATCAGCGGACATTGGGTTGCCCGATTAGTCGCTTGAGCAGCCACAGAGTAGTAACCACACTGAGTAGCGTGCCTACCACCAGGGCGATTAGGATAGCCGTCCACTGACCGGCCAGTTCACCGATGATGAAAAATACCCCCACAACCCCGGGCATAATCAGCATAGCAAGGAGCGCAATAAGCGGCTGGGCGGCAGCGGCAATGCTGCTAGGGACACGGCCACGGACGGCGAGCGTAGCGCAGAGCAGCAACATGCCGATCACGCCTGACGAGATCGGCAAAGCGGTGAAGTGGATTACCACTTCACCGATAAGCCAGTAGCTAATCAGCCATAGAAAGCCACTGAGTGCTGGCATGGCTTAGCCGAGTAGTTCGTTGGCTTGCTTGACCACATTGTCGACGGTAAAGCCGAAGTGCTTGAACAGATCCCCCGCTGGTGCGGATTCACCGTAGGTGGTCATGCCGATCACGCGGCCGTCAAGACCCACATACTTGTACCAGTAGTCGGCATGGGCGGCTTCGATGGCGATACGCTTGGTCACCGCCTTGGGCAACACGCTCTCACGGTACTCGGCGTCCTGGCCGTTAAAGCGATAGGCCGAGGGCATGGAGACCACGCGTACCGCTTTGCCCTGCTGCTCGAGCTCGGCGGCGGCGTCCATGGCCAGGCCGACTTCAGAACCGGTGGCAATCAGTATCAACTCGGGCGTTCCTTCGCTGTCCTTAAGAACGTACGCACCGTTCTGAATGGCTGCCAACTGAGCTTTAGTGCGCTGCTGGTGGGGCAGGTTCTGGCGTGACAGCACCAGCGCCGTGGGGCCAGAGTGACGCTTGATGGCC
>NZ_JAINWD010000073.1:0-226 GCF_021021315.1 Halomonas sp. IOP_14
GGCGTGACAGCACCAGCGCCGTGGGGCCAGAGTGACGCTTGATGGCCGCATCCCAGGCGGCGGCGGTTTCGACCGCATCACAGGGGCGCCAGGTATTGAGGTTCGGCGTGGTACGCAGGCTGGTGAGCTGCTCAATGGGTTGGTGAGTCGGGCCATCTTCACCCAGGCCGATGGAGTCATGGGTAAACACGTAAATCACCTGCTGGCCCATCAGCGACGCCATGCG
>NZ_JAINWD010000074.1:0-9658 GCF_021021315.1 Halomonas sp. IOP_14
ATGGCAGTGACTTTTTCAGAGCTTCCTTAGTATTTAGAATACTCTTACATGAAAAGCTTCCTTTTAGACGAATAAAATCACGATCTCTGTGCTTTGAATGAAAAATTATCGTGTAATGAACTTATAAAATAATACTTTAGTCCTTTATGCTAAAGATTTATTTTTCACTGTAATACAAATTCAAGGACGGTTCATTCTTCTGATCCAAGGGGGCTCATAGGTTTTTTCGATTAAATCCTGTGCTGTTATATAGTAGCTTTTATTTGCAGCTGTTTTCGCGCGAGGGCGGAGAGGTTAGATGTGTTGGGAATCTAGCCACTTTGGATTGTTCTGTCATCAACGGTCATGCGGTATTACCATTAGTCCAACTCTGGGGGTGTACGGTTTAAATCATGCTATTGCACTCACAACGTCTCTAGAATACTCCGCGTCTTATCTCCGATCTGGTGTGCCCAAGGTTTGCGGATGCTGTGTGACTAGTTACTTCGTCTGGTTTCCGTTGACAAACACGGTGCTATTGTCAGTTTTCGATTCGTGTTTCTTACCACCCCATACTCGTTAATGTACTTCCAAGTTCCCGGCGACCGGCCATCGAAAGATAACGACATCTACAGTGTCATTTATTGGTCGCACATTACCCAATGTGAAAAAAGTTGGATTCCCCGTAAGCCTGCGTTTTGAAAATGTGCCTCACCAATGAGTGTGACAACTAAATAACGGCTAAATTTCTGTTTTTTATCGTTACATAGGCATTTTTGCAGTCTTGACTCATTGATCGGTTGGGTATAGGTAACAACCCGATAAGTATTGGAATCAGTGAACCCGAGCAGTAACACTCACCTGCACTGTTATTGCTCTGCGGGTAAAATGATCATGTCGCAAACCACCGTGGCCGTTGAACAAACGCCCTACGCTGAAGCTTCTGCTTTCAAACCAATCTCGCTCGTCATGGGCATTGTCATTGGCTTGGGTGTTTTCTTCCTTTTACCCGAAACGCTAGCCTTCAACGCTCGTCTTGTAGCAGGCATTGCTATGCTGATGGCCACCTGGTGGATGACAGAGGCGATTCCCATTCCTGTCACGTCGCTGTTGCCGCTTGTACTGTTCCCTTTTTTCGATATTGCCTCGGTCGGAGCGACCGCCTCGCCCTATGCTCACAGCATTGTCTTTCTAGTATTGGGTGGCGTACTGCTGGGCTTGGCAACGCAGCGCTGGAATTTACATCGTCGCTTCGCGTTACTGACGGTGCTCACCGTGGGTACTAAACCCGCTCAAATTGTCTTCGGTCTGATGTTCGCAAGCTGGTTCATCACCATGTGGGTGAGCAATACAGCAACCGCAGTGATTATGGTGCCAATCGGTGTCTCGATCATTGCGTTAGTGAAGTCGCTGGGTAACGGTGATGACACGCCCAAGTTTTCTGCTGCTGTGCTACTGGGCATCGCCTATGCCATCACCATCGGCTCCATGGCGACGCTGATCGGTCAGCCACCGATGGCGCTAATGCGCGCCTACATGGAAGACACTCACGGGCTTAGCATCGGTTTTGGTCACTGGATGCTGGTAGGTGTGCCTTTCTCATTCACTATGCTGATGCTGGCTTGGCTAGTCCTGAACAAACTGGTGTTCCGCTCGGAAGTTGAGAATATTCAGGGAGGCCGAGCGATGATAGAGACAGAACTCAAGGGTATGGGCCGACTATCGCCTGAAGAATCACGTGTATTGATGGTCTTTGCTGGGGCAGTGTTCTGCTGGGTATTTTTGCCATTAATCGCGCAATTTCCATTTGTGCAGAATGCGCTGCCTTGGCTCTCCAACATCAACGACACCAGCGTGGCGATTCTCGCGGCAATTCTAATGTTTGTAATTCCTGCTTCTAGAGGAAAAGGGGCATTGCTGGCGTGGTCGGCTACGCGGGACGTGCCTTGGGGAGTACTGATTCTATTTGGTGGTGGCCTAACACTTTCAGCCCAGTTCACCGCCACCGGTTTAAGCGCCTGGGTTGGCGAGAGCGTATCGGGATTGTCGGGACTGCCCCTAATTTTGATTCTAGCCATCACCGCTATCGTGATTATCCTATTGACCGAGCTAACCAGCAATACGGCGACGGCAGCTGCCTTCTTCCCCATCATGGGATCTATCGCCGTTGGGCTGGGCATTGAGCCCTTCCTGATGACCATCGTGGTTACCTTTGCCGTGAGCTGCGCCTTCATGTTGCCAGTCGCAACACCTTCCAACGCGGTGGCTTTCGCAACAGGGGATCTTCCCATCAAAAGCATGATTCGGGCAGGTATTTGGCTCAATGTCATCGGTTTGTTAGTGATCATGGTCGCGCTCTACACCATTGTTCCTCTGGTTTTCGATGTCTCTTTCTAAAATATGACGAACAACATCATTGGCAGTGATTTCGATTTGACGCTAATCAGTATCCAGTCTATTTTGTTCGCAATGCAAATTTATGTTCGCAATAAGAACAGAGAGAGGTGTTTATGTCTCAACCCTGCATTATTTGCGTCGCTATTACCGGCAGTCTGCCGCGTAAAGAGAACAATCCAGCCGTGCCGATTACGGTGGATGAGCAGATTGAAAGCACCCAGGCGGCGTTCGAAGCAGGAGCTGTCATTGCTCACTGCCACGTGCGCAACGATGATCAAACACCTTCCTCCGATCCCGAGAAGTTTGGTCGTTTGATGGAAGGGCTCAAGAAGCATTGCCCTGGTATGATCATTCAATTCTCAACTGGCGGGCGTTCCGGCGCAGGGGAGGCACGTGGCGGGATGTTGCCATTGAAACCTGATATGGCCAGCCTGTCGGTGGGGTCCAACAATTTCCCTAATCGTGTTTACGAGAATCCGCCGCAGTTGGTGGAGTGGCTTGCAGAGGAAATGCTCAAGTACGGTATTAAGCCCGAAATTGAAGCGTTTGATCTGTCGCATATCCATCAAGCGGTGGCGCTTTCCAAACAAGGCAAGCTAAAGACACCGCTCTATGTGCAGTTTGTGATGGGCGTTAAGAATTCAATGCCAGCGGATAAGCCAACGTTTGATTTCTATATCGAGACGCTCAAGCGCTTGGCGCCAGAGGCTCAGTGGTGCGGTGCGGGTATTGGCGCCAATCAATACCTGCTTAACGAGTGGTCGATTGCGGCTGGCGGTCATACCCGTACCGGTCTTGAAGATAACGTTCGCCTGAATAGCAAAACGCTGGCACCCTCTAATGCCGCGCTGGTCGCGCGTACCGTCGCCTTATGCGAAAAATATCAGCGCCCCGTGGCTACGTGGCAGCAGGCCCGTGAGATGCTTGGGTTATAAACAGTACAAAAATAGCAATTAATAAGCAGGAGTAAAAAGATGACGAATATCACTGTTGTGGGCGATGCACCCGAGATCGATGAGATCAAACGGGTTGTGCAGCTATATGTGGATGGCTTTCAAGGCGGTCGAGAAAAGCTGGAGGAGGCGTTTCATAAGGATGCGTGGATTTTTGCTGTGGATGCTGGTGGCAAGTTGGCGACTGACTTGATCAGCGACCGTTTCGAGCGCTGGGCGGCTAGCCACCGTAAAGTGAAGAGCCGCTTTATTGCCGTCACCCAGGCGGGAGAAGTCGCCAGCGTACTGCTAGGCTTTGATAATAGCGACAATCTGGCGGATTCCTGGGTCGATGTGATTGCCCTGGTGAAGGTCGACGGCATCTGGAAAATTACCAATAAAACGGCAGCCCATAGCACCCGCGCCGCGTGGGCGAAGCCGAACTCCTAGGCGTTAATGACCTCTATTCAGAGAACAGAGAAAACATCAGCCCACGCAGCCAGCGGTTGCCTGGGTCTTGATGAAAGCGACGGTGCCAGAAAAGATTAATCGGGATTTCTGGGAACGTTAGGGGATGCTCACGAATGGCTAACCCGAAACGTGTTCGCGTTGCCTCGGCTAATTTATCGGTAACCGTCACCACTAGATCGCTGCTGCTGACGATATAGGGAACCGCTGCGAAATGCGGCAGTGTTAACCGAACTGGGCGCACAACCCCAGCGTGCGCAAGCTGCTCTTCGATAATGCCATGCCCGGTTCCCCGGGCAACCACCACAGCGTGATGCGCTGTGCGAAACGCCTCAAGGCTAAACTCCTCCGCAGCGAGCGGGTGATGCTCGCGCATTAAGCAAACGTAGCGTTGTACAAACAGTCGCTGCTGGTAGAAGCCTGCTCCTAGTTGCGGGATCAGGCCAACGGCCAAATCTATCTCCCCCTCCTCCATCTCGTTTTTTAGGTCATTATGGTGGCTGCGCACGGTGTTGAGTGAAACCCCCGGTGCGTGGTGTGAGAGATGTTGCAGCAGACGCGGGAGAAACACTATTTCACCGATATCGGTCATGTTGATATGGAAAGTGCGCTCACTCTTAGCGGGGTTAAAATCGTCGCATAGGTTCAGCGTGTCGTTCATTCGTGCCAGCGCATCCGCAATGCCGGGGTGAAGTCGACTGGCACGGGGCGTAGGTTGCAGACCTTGCGACGTGCGCTCGAAAAGTTCGTCCTCCAGCAAGTGGCGTAAACGTTTCAGTGCATGGCTCACCGCCGGCTGGGTGATACCCAAGCGCAGCGCCACCCGTTGTGTATTTTGTTCTTGGTACAACAAGTCAAAAACAACCAGCAAATTCAGGTCAATGTTGGCAAGTTTCTCCATCACCTTGCGCCTCGCAATGTATTCCACAATAGTCGAATGTAGCCGTCAGAGAGGTTTTTAACTGGTTGATTCATCTTGTCATTAGCGCCGTTTATAGTCTGAATGAAGGAAGTTGTGTGGTGGCATTTGACGCTTCCGAATAGCGTTAGGGGGAGAGCATAGCGCTCAACATATAACGATAAGCCCCTGAGCAGAGTTAAATCATGGTAGCTAACAGCACAGTAGCAAATACACAGCCAAAACGTCTTTTGATTGGCATCATCGGTGGTGGTATCGGAGGAGTCGCCTTCGCCGTTGCATTATCCCGTGATAGCCAGCTTGATGTTCAGCTTTTCGAAGCGGCTCCTCAGTTCTCCGAGATTGGTGCGGGTGTCTCCTTTGGCCCCAATGCGGTAAAAGCCATTCAGCTATTGGGGTTGGAAAACGCTTATCAACGTATTGCCGACTCCTCGCCCGCTCCCTTTGAGGATGTTTGGTTCGAGTGGCGCCGAGGCAGTGATGATACCTACTTAACTGCCAGCCTGGCGCCAGGCGTTGGCCAATCCTCGGTGCATCGTGCCGATTTTCTTGATGCGATTGTCGCCAATCTGCCTGAGGGCATCGCCCACTTCGGCAAACGCTGTATAGGCGTTAAGCAAGACGCCGACAGCGCCACCGCCAGCTTCGACGATGGCACTCACTTTACGGGTGATGTGATCATCGGCTTTGACGGCATTAAGTCGGCGGTGCGCCCCCATGTGTTACCCCCGGAGCAGTACGGCGAAATTACGCCGTTCTGGAGTGGCACTTACGCTTATCGCGGCATGATTCCCACCAGGGACCTAGAGATTGCTCTAGAGGCTAAAGGCAGCGAGAAGCGCCTAGCATTGGTGCCTCAGATGTATCTTGGCAAAGATCGCCATATTCTGACCTTCCCGGTTAAGCAGTCTCAACTCGTTAACGTCGTGGCCTTCATTACGGATCGTTCGAAACCGAACCCTAAACTGCCCGAAGGCGAAGAGTGGGTTCAAGCCGTCAGCCAGGCGGAAATGCTAGACGTATTTGCAGGTTGGAGCCCGGCTTGCCAAGCCATTCTTGAATGCATTCCTGAGCCAACGCGCTGGGCGCTGCATGAGTTACCTGAGCTTGCCCGCTACCAGCGCGACCGCGTACTGATCGTGGGCGACGCTGCCCATGCGTTAGTGCCTCACCAGGGGGCGGGAGCCGGTCAGGCGCTGGAGGATGCCTATGTGCTGGCGACTCTGCTGGCGGATGCCAGTTGCCGTAGCCACAACGTAAGCACTGTGTTGTCTGCCTTCGAACAAGTACGCCATAGCCGTAGCTGCAAAGTGCAGCGTACCTCCCATGAGGCGGGCGATGTCTACGAATATGCAGGAGAGGGCATCGGCGACGATGAAGCCGAGCTAATTAACAATCTGGAGAGCCGCTTCGAGTGGCTGTGGAATCATGACCCACACGAGGATGTGATTGCCGCTAAAAATAGCTTGAAGTTTGAAGCAAGCGAGAACTGGGGGTAAACCAAAAGCTGCCCATTTAAAGCAATAACTTCTTTTATAAAGACGAACTACAACAAAGAGTGCAACGATGAAAACAAATAATACAACACTGACGTCGTTACTTGGAGCAGGCTTTTTGCTGGCAGGGCAACTTGCGATGGCTGAAGATGGCGAGCCTGTAAAGCTGGGGTTAATGTTGCCCTATACGGGTACCTACACGGCACTGGGCGAGGCTATTACCAATGGTTTGAAACTCGCTATTGAGCAAAATAGTGGACAGCTTGGAGGGCGTGAAGTCGAGTATGTCCAGCTTGACTCCGAGGCCAATCCCTCCAAGGCCCCCCAGAATATGAGCCGATTAGTGAACAGTGACGAGGTCGACGTTGTTATTGGCCCTGTCCACTCAGGTGTGGCCATGGGGATGCTCCGCGTGGCCAAGCAAACCGGCGCTATTACCATTATTCCCAATGCTGGTTTGGGGGCAGCAACGAACGAACTTTGCATGCCCAATGTCTTTCGTACTTCACATAACATGTGGCAGGACAGTTACCCCATGGGGAAAGTAGCCTATGATCGCGGCCACCGTGAGATGGTAACGATTACCTGGGATTATGCCGGTGGTAAAGAGGATATTGCTGCTTTTGAGGAAGCGTTTACGGAAGCCGGTGGTGAGATTATTGAGCAAATTCTGGTTCCTTTTCCCAGTACTGAGTTTCAAAGTTATTTGACGCAAATAGCCAGCCTCAATCCCGACGCGGTTTATACGTTCTTCGCGGGTGGAGGGGGTGTCAGCTTTGTACGTGACTACGCTGCAGCCGGACTTAAGGAAAATATTCCCCTGTTGGGCTCTGGCTTTATGACCGAAGGTAATTTGGCAGCATTAGGGGGCGCGGGCGAGGGGGTGTTAACGACGCTACACTACGCTGAAACGCTGGAGAGTGAAGAAAATCAGAGCTTCGTAGCTGCTTATCAAGAGGCTTACGGTGAGATGCCTGATGCTTATGCCGTGCATGGTTATGACACGGGTGCCATGCTCATACAAGCGCTTGATGCAGTCGAAGGTGATTCCACTGACCGCGATGCACTCATTGACGCACTCGCTGCCGTTGAGCTGCAGAGCCCACGTGGACCATTACGCTTCTCCAAGTCCCACCACCCGATACAAAATATCTACCTACGTGAGATCCGCGATGGTCGGCACGAAGTATTATCGGTAGCGCATGAGCTACTCGAGTCACCCGATGCTGATTGCCAGATGTAAGTGAGTTTTTAGAGAGTTAGCGCTTATTATTGTTGGCAGTACGACTAAATCGTGTGATTAGCGTCGTGCTGCCTTCCTGTGCTTTACGCCTCATGTCTCAATGATGTGTCTTATTCTTTTGTCGTAAAAGAAACACCACTCAGCTGGCTTTGGCGTATGGAAAGTGTGCCATCACGTTAATAGTTAGTCGCAGATATTATCTACTCACCGTGTTGCTATGCCTTACCCATCATTACGTGTCTCATTTATGGGAAAACCGCCGTTAAAACGCCACCATATTTATCAATCTATTGATTAATAAAGAAAATTAAAGAAGATGAGTAGGGCTAAAGAAGCGGAGCAGAGGACGAGTTGGTTAAATAAAAATAGTTGCCCGTTAAAAAACAGGCAGTCATCTCCCTATGTTGATACCTCCTCGGTATGGCTAAGCACCTAAACAATATTGGTTCCCTCTTCCTCACGCAATCAAACTGACATCAAGTCAACGATTGCCAGACGCTGGAGCCTGCATGTCAACCGTCATCCAACATATTGAGACGTTGCTGGTCGACCTACCGACCATCCGTCCTCACAAACTCTCCATGACCACCATGGCCTGCCAAACTATGGTGATTGTGCGCATGCGCCACTCTGACGGTATCGAAGGGCTGGGCGAAGGCACCACCATTGGCGGCCTGGCCTACGGCCCAGAAAGCCCGGAGAGCATTAAACGCAATATTGATACTTATCTAGCTCCCCTGCTGGTCGGCCAGCCCTCCAACAATGTCCACCAGTTGCGTGCTCGGCTTAACCGCCATGCTCGCGGCAATATGATTGCCAAATCTGCATTAGAAACGGCGCTGTTGGATGCTCAGGGCAAACGCTTGGGATTGAGCGTCGCCGAGCTGCTGGGCGGCGTACGTCAGGATCACTTGCCCGTGCTGTGGACGCTAGCCAGCGGTGATACCGCCAAAGATATTGATGAGGCCATGCTGCGTTTAGAACAGCGTCGGCACTGCGACTTCAAGTTAAAAATTGGTGCTAACCCGGTGGATCAGGACGTGCGCCATGTGGCGGCGATCAAGGAAGCGCTGGGCGATCGAGCCAGCGTGCGAGTTGATGTTAATCAGGCGTGGGATGAATCCACCGCCGTTCGCGGTATTCAGGTGCTACAGGATGCTGGCATTGAGTTAATTGAGCAGCCCATTGGCGCGCGTGAACATGCCGGCCTAGTTCGCTTGGCTAACCGCTTCAATGTGCCGATGCTCGCCGATGAGGCGGTGCAAGATGCCCGCGACGGGCTTGATCTAGTATGCGGCGGCTTCAGTGGTGCCTTTGCGCTAAAGATCGCCAAATCCGGCGGTATTTACGGGGTACTTGAGCTGGCTCACGTCGCCCAAGCGGCTGGCATTGGCTTATATGGCGGCACCCTGCTGGAAGGCACTATCGGTACGGCTGCCTCTCTACACGCCTGGGCAACGCTGCCAGCAATGGCCTGGGGCACGGAAATGTTCGGCCCGCTGCTGTTGCAAGACGACATCGTCGTTACCCCTCTCAACTACACCGAGTTTGGAGTGGAGTTACCGAAAGGGGCTGGCCTCGGCATCACCCTAGATGAAGATAAGTTGGCGCACTACTCACGTAAGTAACAGTCACGTAAGTGAACGTCTCGTAAGTAAACGCCACGGCAAAGAAAAGCCATCGTTTGCGTTCGCCAGTAAAGAAAGAGGAGAGCCATATGCTATTTCACGTAGAGATGACCGTTAAGTTGCCGCCTGACATGCCAGCCGAGCAGGCAGCCAAGATCAAGGCAACGGAAAAGGCGTATTCCCAAGACCTACAGCGTCAGGGTAAATGGCGCCATTTGTGGCGGGTAGCGGGTAGCTACTCAAACGTCAGTATTTTTGACGTGGAAGACAACGCTGAGCTGCAGGAACTCGTCAGTAACCTGCCGCTATTCCCCTATATGGAGATCAGCGTCAAACCGCTGTGCCGTCACCCCTCTTCAGTGCGCGACGACGACAGCTAATTATCGATAGACACGCCAGTTCTTTTTATAAAACAAAAGCCTATAAAAATAGAGGTTTTCATCATGACCGTAAAGATATTCGACACCCCCGAAGTGCAAGAGTTTGTCAAAACCGTTGCTGGCTTTGATCAGGCAGGCGGCAATGACCGTGCCAAGCAGATCGTTCATCGCCTGGTGGGCGACCTGTTCAAACTGATCGATGACTTCGATGTCACC
>NZ_JAINWD010000075.1:0-7730 GCF_021021315.1 Halomonas sp. IOP_14
TTGGAGCCTCCGGGAATCCCGGTACGGTTCATTTTCATAACCGTTTTATCGTTTCCACTTCTCGACTTCTTGGATGACTCGCTCAACATCTTCAGACGTTATGTAACCTGTATGTTTGTAACGAATAGTGCCTTCGGTATCGACCAGATAGCTTTCTGGGGCGCCATACACACCTAGCTCAAAACCTAGGTTACCCTCTGGATCAAAGATGTTGACTTCAAAAGGGTTCCCGAACTCGTCAAGAAACTCGAGCCCCTTTGCCTGGGTATCCTTGTAGTTGATCCCAACCAAGCGGACGCCTCGCGCGGCTAAATCCAATAACTGCGGCATTTCATGTTTGCAAGTCGGACACCACTCTCCCCACACATTGACTAATGTCACCTTTCCTTTAAAAAGAGATTCATCAACGAGCCTTGAGGGGTCTTCCAGCGTTGTCAGGCTGAATGGCGGAAACGGCTGAGCTAACAAGGGTGAATCTCTGGCGCTAGGATCCATTGATAAGCCCTGATAAAAGAAAAAGCTCAAACCAAAAAAGCCCAATAGGGGTAAAAATAGCAATGTCCGAAATTTCACGTGTACGTCTCACAGGTAGTAGCGGGTAAGTGCCTGCTGAGCATTGTTAATGCTTACGAAAGTTGATTTAGAGCACTCGGTTGCTATCGGTCATGGCTGTCGAGCCCATAAGCGTTTCGCCAGCAGAGGCAGCAATGTAATGCCACTGATGAGAATCAGCGCGATTGTGAGGCCACGGGAGTCGGCCGTAATCAGCACTTCGCCGAACATGACGATTAGATACGCCGTGGGGATCACGCCGGCCAGTGTGGCGATCAAAAAGCGCCAGAAAGACAGGGGGGTGATACCTGCCGCATAGCTGACGGCATCAAACGAAAGGAAGGGCACCAATCGGGATGCAAAAACGATGAGCATCAAGCCTGTCTGAGAGCGCTCCTTTCCCAGCCAGTTGAGGATGGGCCGCGAACGCGGCCAGCGTTGCATCACTTCATAGCCGAGCAAACGAGCAATGCAGAAAGCGAGCAGAGCACCGGCTTCGGCACCGATAACGACATAGATCGTCCCCCAAACTGGGCCGTAAAGCGCACCAGCCACCATCGCAATTGGGCCACTGGGAATCGGGCTCATGACAATGGCCGCCATCATCATAAAGATGATGGCCAACGGCCCCCAGACGCCCAGCCTATCAAGCCACTCACGCAAGGCCTGCTTGTCGGTCAAGACCGACAAGGCGCCGGTCTCCATCAGAATCCAATAAAGGGCCGCCAAACCCATCAATAGAGTGAGCCCCAAAAAGAGCGTTTGCTTTACGCTAAGCTTGGTTGCCATGTGCATCTCAGTGGTCGTGATTGGGGAGACTCGCATCTCAGCCCTGTACCGTTATGGTGTATCATTCAACGCCCAATATTTCGCGAAACTGGTCGGTCGACACTGCGCCATTGATACGCTGAACTTTCCCGGCTTCATCACGGTAGTAGCTGGTTGGCGTTCCCGTAGCACCGGCCTCACGCATGATCTGGGCGTGATTTCTAAGAAGCGCTTGACTCTCCTCCGACGGCTCCACCGGCCTTATGCCGCCATTGCGAAATTCCAGTTCATGAGTTTCGAGAGCACTGGCCGGATTGTCGGATTCAAGGATTGCAGCAGCTTTGCGAAGACTGTCCTCTGATAGCACACCGACCAGCACGTGACGAAGCTGTAACACGCCTTGCTCAATGAGCGGGCGCGAATTTTTCCAGAGTGCATTGCAGTAGGGGCAGTTGGGGTCTGTTAGTGTGTACACAATATGCGAAGCATCATCATTCCCCTCCGAGATAAAACGAGTGTTTTCAAACGCACTCCAGGTAGCTTCCAGCATGGGGTCCAGCACCAGAGCCTGAAGCTGGCTTTCCATAACGGCATTGCCCTGCGGGTCGATTAACGTACCAATGACGGCGTAGTCGGAAGAGGAGGAGATATAAGCTGCCATAGGCTCATTATCATAAGACAAGGCATAGCCTTGGAGACCGTCAGGCGCTTCGAAGCTGCCATGGAAGGTGAACCCTTGATCCACCAATGCGGTAATCGATTTGGGCAAGGGAGACTCAGTATTCGTGGCACTGCTGGCCTGACGACTCTCAGTGGCATCAGTACTTGCTTCCTGCGCCAACGCAGGCAACGTTATAAGACCTAACAGACCTGCAGCAGCTAGGCAATAAGTGATAGGTAGGATATATCTCATGGATGCTCTCTTTATTAGTTTCTGATCTACCCAAGGGGGACGATTGTATTCGGTTGCCAGCTTCATCACTTCTTATTAAAAAACAGGTATTTGATGAGCGCAGCAACACCAAGCCCCAGCGCAATAATCAACAAGATCGCTATTAGGCCCATCCCTGCCATACCCCACATGCAGCTTTCACTTCCCATCATTTTGAATTCCTCGTTAACACGACATTGTTTGGTTTAGGCGCGATGAACAGCATCGTTTGGACGTGGTGTGGCATTGCCGGTATCCGATGTGAAACGGCGTAGCCGCAACGAGTTAGTCAGCACAAAAACACTGGAAATGCTCATGGCCGCCGCCGCCAGCATGGGGCTGAGCAATACGCCGATGAACGGATAGAGCACGCCCGCCGCCACGGGGATCAACGCTACGTTGTAGCCATAGGCCCAAACGAAATTGCCGATAATGGTCCGGTGGGTACGCTTGGAGAGCGCCGTGGCATTGACGATGCCTCGCAAATCGCCACTCATCAGCACCACATCGCCGGACTCGATGGCAATATCGGTGCCAGTGCCGATCGCAATGCCCACGTCGGCCTGGGCCAAAGCGGGCGCATCATTGATCCCGTCCCCCACAAAAGCGACGCGCTTGCCCTCCGCCTGGAGACGCCGGATCTCTGCCGCTTTCTGGTCGGGCAGTACCTCAGCGAGAATCTGCTGGATGCCAACCTGTCGGGCGATAGCATCGGCAGTGGCACGGTTATCGCCGGTGAGCATGGCCACTTCCAGCCCTTGCGCTTTGAGTGCTGCGATAGCGTCGGCAGAGCCCTCCTTGAGGGGATCCGCCACCGCGATGACTGCAGCAAGCTGACCGTCTACCGCGGCATAGAGCGGGCTCTTGGCGTTCTCGGCCAACACCTTGGCGCGTGTTTCTGCCTGGCCGAGGTCGATTTCCAGCCGACGCATGTAACGATCAGCCCCTACATGTACCAAGTGGCCGTCGACCTCGGCTTCAATGCCGTAGCCTGGCTCGGCACTAAAGCGACTGACAGGGGGTAATTCCAGCCCACGGGTCTTGGCGCCCTGCACAATAGCCTCAGCGATGGGGTGCTCGCTTTGAGCTTCCACCGCCGCGACCAGTCGCAGCACGTCGTTTTCATGACCGTTAATAGCTTCGAAATCAGTCAGTTCGGGGCGTCCTTGGGTCAAAGTGCCGGTCTTGTCCAGCACCACCGTATTCATCTTGGCCAGCGTCTCAAGCGCCGCCCCTTTGCGAAATAGCACCCCCATCTCGGCCCCTTTCCCGGTACTGACCATGATGGCCGTTGGGGTGGCCAGGCCCATCGCACATGGGCAGGCAATTAGCAGCACGCTAACGGTAGTGACAAAGGCAAAGGACAAGGACGGCGCCGGTCCGAAAGCGAACCAGAGTGCAAAGGTCATCGTGGCGATAGCGATGACTACGGGAACAAATACACCAGCAACCTTGTCGGCCAACTGCTGGATGGGGGGCTTCTCCGCTTGGGCCGTTTCCACCATCTTGACGATCTGCGACAAGACAGTGTCGGCACCGACTCGCGTGGCCCGAAAGGTAAGTGCACCGTTCTTGTTGATAGTGCCACCGACGACTTCGGAATCCTTCTGTTTGACGACCGGCACTGGCTCACCGCTGATCATCGACTCATCAACGTAGGAGTGGCCCTCCTCAACGATGCCATCTACTGGAACACGCTCCCCTGGGCGAACCAAAATACGATCGCCCGTGACGACGGCGTCGATAGGCAGCTCGACGGTTTCATCTTCGCGGATGACGCGGGCAGTTTTCGCCTGTAATTGCAGAAGCTTCTTGATAGCCTCGGAGGTGCGGCCCTTGGCAATGTGTTCAAAATAGCGACCGAGCAGAATTAGCGTCACGATGACCGCCGCCGCTTCGAAATAGCTCACGGCGGTTCCGACGGGGAAGAGCGCGGGCATTAGCAGGGCGGCGACCGAATAAAAATAGGCAGCGCTCGATCCGATCATAACGAGGCTATTCATGCCAGGATTAAAATGCCGGAGTTCGGCGAAGCCAGTACGATAGAAGCGTGCCCCGGCATAGAACTGCACCGGTGTGGCCAACAACCACTCAACGCCCATCCAGCCGCGATGCGGCATTAGACTCGTTAACAGCGCGTCAAAAGTGGGAATCATTTTCCCCATGGCGATGATGACTACCGGAATCGTAAATATTGCCGCGAGCACGACTCGACGGCGAAGCTCGGCTCTTTCCCGATCCTCGCTGTCCGTTGGTGGCGGCGTATCGGTATCCTGCGGTTCATAGCCTGCTTCGCGGATGGCATGCTGAATACGCGTTAACGAAACGGCTCCTGGCAGGAAACGAACGAAGGCCTTCTGGGTAGCAAGGTTAACACTCACTTCCACCATGCCGGGCAGCTTCGTTAGCGTTCGCTCTATCCGAGAGACACAAGATCCGCAACTCATGCCGGTAACAGGAATCTCGATACTTTCCACTACCGGTTGATAGCCCGCTGTTTCAATGGCGTCGAGTAGGCTAGTGGTCGTGGTAACTGCTTCGACCTGGATAGCCGCCTTCTGGGTGGCGAGGTTCACTTGAGCGTTGATCACGCCTGGCTGCTGGCTGAGTGCACGTTCCACACGTCCAACACAGGAAGCACAGGACATACCACGAATCTCGATATCGACGTTTTGCGCCATAATGAAGATCTCCTGTTATTTATTGACGACCCGATATGCGAGCTTGATTCCCCATGTTCGCTGTCGAGAAAGTGCTGATCATTCAGCCTGCTCAGCGATAGCTTCAACAATCGGGCAGCCTTCCTGCATAGGCCCTTCGCCTGCACACTCGCTCAGTGTTTTCGATAATACGGCTTCAATCCGCGTGAGGTGTTTGATCTGCTCGCGCACCTTGTGCAGCTTCTCCCCGGCGATGCGTTTAGCTTGCGCCCGGTCGCCATTAGCATCCTGAAGCATTAGCAGCTCCCGAATCTCTTGCAGCGTGAAGCCCCACTGCTTGGCATGGACGATAAACTGCAACCGATCCACAGCTTCCAGTGGGTAACGCCGATAGTTGGCATCGGTCCTCCTCGGAGGAGGCATAAGTTTCTCTTTTTCGTAGAATCGAATCGCCTGGCTAGCGACCCCGCTTCGTTCGGCAAGCTCGCCGATACTTAGTGTTTGCATAGCGTTACCTCACGACATTATTAATCTAAGCTTCTGGCAGCCTGACTCAACGAATCTACCGGTCGGGGCTCCTATTGCTCCGGTTGGCGCACGACCCTAAGGTAGGGCGTCTTGGTGTTCCAGCCTTCGGGAAAGTGTTGCCTAGCGTCATCATTCGATAGCGATGGCGAGATGATGACATCGTCACCGTTTTGCCAGTCAACTGGGGTGGCCACTTTGTGCTTGTCAGTTAGCTGAAGCGAATCGAGAACCCGCAGTATCTCGTCGACATTACGTCCTGTGCTGGGTGGATACGTCAAAGTGAGACGAATTTTCTTGTCAGAATCGATGATGAAGACCGTACGCACCGTCAGTTTGGGGTCGGCTTTGGGATGGATCATTCCATAAAGCTTCGCTACCACCTGATCTTCGTCAGCCAGCAAGGGGTAGTTCAGGGCCGTGCCCTGAGTCTGTTCAATATCCCCCAGCCAGTCGTGGTGAGAGCTGAGAGGATCCACCGAAACCCCAACCAGTTTGGCACCCCGCTTGGTGAATTCGTTCTTTCGCTTGGCAAACGCGCCCAGTTCTGTGGTGCATACTGGCGTAAAATCAGCGGGGTGCGAGAACAGAACCGCCCAGCTGTCGTCAAGCCATTGGTGAAAGTTGACCGTGCCTTGTGTGGATTCGATCGTGAAGTTTGGTGCTGTCTCGCCCAGTTGTAGCGCCATGGAAATGTCCTCATGTCATTCATTGAGTAGCCACCATAACTTTGAAGTCAACTTTAAGGTCAAGCCTGATGTGTAATATTTGCAATTCGATAGGAGACAAATAATTTGTCAATAAAGGTTGACCTTAAAGCAGCTGTAAGCCTTAAAATTCTTACGGCGTTAAAATGGATATGATAGGAGGTAGCACCATGGGATTGGTATCAATACCCTTGTTGGCCGTCTCCATAACTTAAGTTGCGATAACACATTGGAATCTCTCTCTTCCATCGGCTTGGTCGGCGCCTTTATCGGCGGATTGGTCTCCTTCTTCTCGCCCTGCACGCTGCCTCTGTTACCGGCCTACCTGTCGGTGGTCACAGGCGGTAGTGCCGGTAAAGCCGACAGGCGGTTAGAGGCATTGACCCTCAGTGCCTTCTTCGTCTTCGGCTTCAGCATCGTGTTCATCCTACTCGGGCTCGGCGCCAGTAGTATCGGGCAACTGATGCGAGGGTATCGCCAAGAATTCAACTGGGTTGCCGGCTCGGCGGTGATCGTGCTGGGCCTCTTCATGACCGGCGTGTTCCGATTGCCGCTTTTCCAGCGTACCTTTCAGTTCACCCCCAATGTCCAGGGTGGCTCTCCGCTTTCGGCTACTGTGTTCGGGGTATCTTTTGCCATCGGCTGGACGCCCTGTATCGGCCCCATCCTGGGCGCCATCTTGATGGCCACGTCCAATGCTGCTAGTGCCCAGGCTGGAATGATATATCTCAGTGCCTACTCGGCTGGCCTAGCGCTACCTTTTCTTGCCAGCACTTTACTGATTAACCGATTCGCTCTGCATCGGCAAAGCCTAGGAAGGTGGAGCGCCTATGCTCGCCCCGTGGCGGGCACGGTTGTGATCCTGATGGGCATCGCCATCGTCTCGGGTACCATGACGCGGCTTTCCAGTATCATGGTCGACCTTTTTCCCTCCCTGGCGACCCTGGGGTAGCCAGGCCGTCAGAGAAGTAGAGATTAATTTTGGCTCTTCGACGTTGGGTGTGGAATTCGCCCCCTGAGCTGGGCCAGAATATGACCTCCACAGCGGCAGGAGGTATGACATGGACGGCACCCAGATTCTAACACTCGGCCTGGGCTTGGAAGCGCCCTGGATCCTCAAGAACCAGTACCTGGATACCGCCGTGTCGCCCCACCGCCTGGACCTCTATGTCGAGGCGGAGCGAGGCAGTCTCTATCCCTGCCCAGAATGTGGTAAGGCCTGCCAAGCTCATGACTTTGCCGACAAAACCTGGCGGCATCTGAACTTCTTTCAGCATCACTGTTACCTGCATGCTCGCGTGCCGCGCACGAAGTGTCCTGACCATGGCGTCAAGCGCATAGAGGTGCCCTGGGCCCGGCCGGGCAGCGACTTTACCCTGCTGTTCGAGCAAGCGGCCATGTCACTGGTCAAGGAGATGCCGGTACTGGCCGTCTCCCGCCAGTTGGAGATTTCCGACAAACGACTATGGCGCATCGTGCACCACTACGTTGGCCGCATGTTGGGGGAACTGGATCTGTCCAAGGTGGTGACGGTCGGCGTGGACGAAACCGCCTCCCGGCGCGGTCATCGCTATGTCACGGTGTTCC
>NZ_JAINWD010000076.1:0-7086 GCF_021021315.1 Halomonas sp. IOP_14
AACCGGTCTCCGGAATAACCGGGGCGGTTCAAAAACGCATTATTTTTTTATTAATAACTCCATCTGTAACGCTAAGTTAAGGAAGGTATATGTTGCAATACCCTCAAATTGATCCGATCGCCATCGCCATAGGCCCTCTTCAGATCCACTGGTATGGCTTAATGTATGTCATCGGGCTAGTCGCTGCTTGGTGGTTGGGTCGGCATCGAGCCCACCGACTCGGCCTAAGCCACGATGATATGGGCGACCTGATCTTCTACGGCGCCATCGGCATCATCGTTGGCGGCCGTCTTGGCTATGCGCTGTTTTACGGGCTCGAACAACTGCAAGCAAACCCCCTTTGGTTATTAAAAATCTGGGAAGGAGGCATGAGCTTTCATGGCGGCCTTGCCGGTGTATTAGTGGCTGCCTGGCTGTTTGCTCGCAAACATCAACTGGCTTTTATTCAACTGACTGACTTCATTGCTCCGTTAGTCCCGATCGGCCTGGGAGCGGGTCGCCTCGGTAACTTCATCAATCACGAGTTACCGGGAAGAGTTAGTGATGTACCTTGGGCAATGGTGTTTCCATCCATGATGGAGCTGGGCCCAGAGCCACGCCATCCTTCGGCTCTCTACGAGTTTGCCCTTGAAGGTGTCGTGTTGTTTGCCGTGCTGTGGTGGCTATCGCGCCGACCGCGTCAGCGAGGCCTCATCTCTGGGTTGTTCCTGCTTCTGTACGGAGCCTTTCGCTTCATCGTGGAGTTCGTGCGCCTCCCAGACCCTCAGTTGGGATTCATCGCTTTTGGCTGGTTGACCATGGGGCAGCTGTTGACACTACCGATGCTCATAGCGGGTTTTGCTCTGGTCGCTTGGTCCAGACGTCAGCCAGTGGATAAGCCAAAGGCGGCGTTAAACTCATGAAACAAGTCTTCGCTTTTCTAATGGTGGCACTCTTTATAGTCACACCGGTAGCGGCACGTGAAGAGATATTTGGGGTTGGTGACAAAAGCTCCCCTTTTAACCGTTCGACGCAACGTGACTTTCTACCGGCTACAGAAGCCTTCCGAACCACCGCTTGGCGAGACGATGATCGGGTTTATGTCGGTTTCACCGTCGCCGAAGACTATTACCTTCATCGGCATCAGTTTGCGATTGAGAGTCTCTCTCGAAGTATCAATTTCGGAGAGCTGGCTTTGCCACCTGGTGAGCCAATGTCGCACGCATCTTTGGGGGACATTAATGTTTTCTACAATCAGGTGTTGGTGAGTGCGCCCATCGAGGCGAGCGAGACCGTGATCGGACCGTTGGCCGTCGTGGTGACCTTTCAGGGCTGTTCCGATCAAGGACTTTGCTATCCACCCGAACAGGTCGAACTTATCTCACCGTACGGCTCCCCTCCGGCGACCTTCGCCACCAGCCCCTCCCTTGGTACGGCGGATAGCACCAAAGGCGCTCCTTAAATGAATCCCGCCGACCTGAGCCTGCCGCCGCTGGCGGCGGCCTTCGTCTTCGGCTTGCTGGGAGGCGCGCACTGTATCGGCATGTGTGGCGGCATCATGAGTGCCCTGACCTTTGCTGTGCCCCCCAGCATGCGACAACCTAGCCGTTTAGCAGCTCTGTTGCTCGGCTATAATTTAGGCCGTATCAGCAGCTACATGATCGCGGGTGCCTTGGTGGCCCTGCTCGGTTCCGTGCTCAACCATGCATTGGACAGCTTCGCCCTGGTATTGCGTATCCTGGCGGCGGTCATGTTGATACTGATGGCGCTTTATATCGCCAACTGGTGGAAGGGCTTGCTACGTATCGAGGCACTAGGGCGCGTTCTGTGGCGCCGCATCGAACCAATAGGACGTCGCTTGATGCCTGTTGTAAAAGTGCCCCAAGCGTTCGCACTTGGCTCGCTATGGGGCTGGATGCCTTGTGGGCTAATCTATTCGATGCTGGCCTGGAGTCTTGCTGTAGCCGAGCCATTGCGTGCCGCCGCGATGATGGGGGCCTTTGGGCTCGGCACCTTGCCTGCCGTCCTAGCGACCGGAGTGGCAGCGCGCCGTGTCTCAATATGGATACGTAGCCCCGCGACTCGTACGCTAGCAGCGCTGCTGATTATTACGTTTGCTGTCTGGCAACTCTGGCATCTGCAATCCATGATAGGGATGGTGGATACGCACAGTGCCATGACTTCGCAGCATCACTAATGATTACTTCGCGAATCATTAGCCTCGAAAACTAATTTACCTGTCCCAAGCGATTCGATTAGTTCCTTCAGCCTGAAGCTTTCAGTCATCTTGTCTTGGTTCATGTTATCTAACCATCGCGCTATCACCTGAAGTTCTTGGGTCCGCAAGTGAAGACGTCGCCTTTGAGTGGCGAGTGGTACTGGTTCATTAAACTCTACGGTGCCTTGATCCGCCCAAGATAATATTTGTTTGATCTCTGGAAGACTAACGCCCAGCGAACGCAGGCAGTCGATAAAACGTAGGCGCCCCAAGGACTCTATATCGTAGAGTTGATAACCGTTGCGCGGGTCGCGGTGCGGTTGCAACAACCCTTCCCTTGTATAGTGACGTACCGTTTCTGCCGTTACCCCTCCCGTCTGAGCCAGCTCGGAGACTCGCATTGGCTTACCCTCATTTGTTTACTCGTAGCCAGCTTACAACCGCCAGGCTGCCCAAAGGTCAAGTCTTCAACGGGCGCTTATGGCAAACCTTTCGGTTGTACATCGAAATTTAAAATGGGTAAGCGGATTAAATGGTTGATCTTACCTTTGCATGAGAGTGAGACAGACCGGCATCTCATCGGATTATCTGGTTGATGCTTCACCTACTGCTGGTGCATGTTTCCTTCGCTAATTCCAGCAAGAACCCCACACGCCTCAACTTCCCGGTCATCGTTGCAACTCGCTCTCAGTGAAACGAGTTGTTTCTCAAGCGCTTGCAGAGCGGTTATCTGCGACCGCACATGAGAGATGTGATCATCGAGCAAGGCGTTGACGGCGGTACAAGGCTGATGAGGGTCGTCCTGATAGCTCTGTAGTTCGTGAATCTCAGCCAGTGACAGGCCCAGGATTCTGCAGCGACGGATGAAGGCCAGCCCCTCACCATGCTTCTCGGTATAGACACGGTAACCGTTGTCCTGCCGATCAGGCGGCGGCAACAAGCCCTGCTGTTCATAGAAGCGGATCGTCTGTGTTTCGACCCCTACCAACTGCGCCAACTGACCAATGCGCATCAGCCTCCTCCCCAACGGATTCTTTACTCCATTGACATTATAGTAGCTTTATAGTTTTAAATGGTACCACAACATTGTTCAAGTGGAGTCGTATCATGAGCAAATCCTGTGGTGGCGCCTGTGGCGGTGATGCAACGTCCGCAGCGGATACCGATATACAGGCCTCCTCCGAGGCGCCAGGGAGATGGGTCAGTGTTTATGCTGTGCCGAAGATGGACTGTCCATCAGAAGAACGAATGATTCGCCTAGCCCTGAACGGCTTTGAGGAGATTCGGGCGCTGTCCTTCGACTTGTCGAACCGCCGGCTGAAGGTCGTGCATGACGGCGAGGTCGAGCCCGTCACCTCGAAACTGAAGACCTTGGGGCTAGGCGCCTCGCTTCAGGAAACCGTCGCTGCAAATCCGGAGACCATCAAGGCCGCCGAGTTTTCGGCAGCTTCTGCTAAGCAAGAATCCGGGACCCTGCGCTGGTTGCTCGGCATCAATGCACTTCTGTTCGTGGTGGAAATGACTGCCGGTCTGATCGCCCAGTCCACCGGCCTGATTGGAGAATCCCTGGACAATTTTGCCGATGCGGCGGTGTACGGGCTTGCCCTTTATGCGGTTGGACATAGCGTGAAAATGCAGGTACGTGCCGCGCATCTTGCTGGTGTACTGCAACTGATCTTGGCTGTGGGCGTGCTCGTAGAGGTGGTGAGACGCTTTGTATTCGGTAGTGAGCCTGAATCGCTGGTGATGATGGCTATCGCATTCGTCGCATTGATTGCCAATACCAGTTGTCTGCTGCTCATATCCAAACATCGGGAAGGCGGGGCGCACATGAAGGCAAGCTGGATATTCTCGGCCAACGACGTGGTGATCAACCTGGGGGTCATCACCGCCGGCGCCCTGGTCGCGTGGACCGGTTCCAATTATCCGGATCTGATTATCGGCACCATCGCGGGGGGCATTGTACTTAACGGTGCCAGACGCATTTTGGCGTTGAAGGGTTAAATAATGCTCATTATTGGCAAAAAGCTCTCGCCGTATGCCCTATTGTCCATATCGGGCCTGCTGGCAGCGTCTGATCAGGCTGTAAAGTGGCTGGTGCAGCAATCAATGGCCTATGGCGAGTATGTTTCGGTGACCCCGTTCTTTAACTGGGTGCACCTATGGAACACCGGTGCCGCATTCAGTCTTTTTGCGAATGGTGGAGGCTGGCAGCGCTACTTTTTTATCGGAATCGCGGTAGTGGTCTCGATTTTTCTGATCAAGCTGATCCTTGAAAATCGTCATAAAGGAGAAGCCATCGCTTACAGTCTTATCCTCGGTGGCGCCATGGGCAACCTGATTGACCGGGTCTTTCGCGGCTATGTTGTGGATTCCTTTGATTTCTATTGGCGAGACTGGCATTGGCCGGCCTTCAACCTGGCTGATATTGCAATTGTCCTCGGTGCCTTACTTTTCGTTTCCAGCAGCTTGTTGGGTAAAAAAGCAAACACCAATGCCGAGCCGGATGGATCTGACTGACACCTACGCCTATACAACACCATGACCGAACTTCCCGACAACATCCTTCACCTGCCGCAATACCAAGTACTGGGCTGCAAATCAACCGACGACGAAATGCACTTCCAGGTGGACGTGCCCGATCCCATCGCCTGCGAGGAATGCGGCGTGCAGGGTGAGTTCGTACGGTTCGGCAAGCGTGACGTTCCCTATCGTGATCTGCCCATCCACGGCAAGCGGGTCACTCTCTGGGTGGTCCGCCGCCGATACACCTGCCGGGCCTGCAAGACAACATTCAGGCCCCAGCTACCGGAGATGGTGGACGGATTCCGTATGACACTGCGGCTGCATGAGTACGTGGAGAAGGAATCCTTCAACCACCCCTACACCTTTGTGGCGGCACAGACCGGCCTGGACGAGAAGACGGTGCGCGACATCTTCAACGCCCGCGCCGAGTTCCTGGGGCGCTGGCACCGCTTCGAGACGCCCCGCATCCTGGGCATTGACGAGCTATACCTGAACAAGCGCTACCGCTGCATTCTGACCAACATTGAGGAGCGAACCCTGCTCGACCTGCTGGCCACCCGCCGCCAGGACGTGGTGACCAACTACCTGATGAAGCTGAAAGACCGGCAGAAGGTCGAGATCGTCAGCATGGACATGTGGAACCCCTACCGGGCAGCGGTCAAGGCTGTGCTGCCCCAGGCCCGTATCGTGGTCGATAAGTTCCATGTGGTGCGCATGGCCAACGATGCCCTAGAGAGAGTGCGCAAGGGCCTCAGAAAGGAGCTGAAACCGTCCCAGAGCCGGACTCTCAAGGGAGACCGGAAAATCCTGCTGAAACGCGCTCACGAAGTCTCAGACCGGGAGCGCCTCATTATGGAGACCTGGACAGGCGCGTTCCCGCAACTGCTGGCCGCCTACGAGCACAAGGAGCGCTTCTACGGCATCTGGGACGCCACCACACGGCTCCAGGCAGAAGCCGCCCTGGACGAGTGGATAGCCACCATCCCGAAGGGCCAAAAGGAAGTCTGGAGCGATCTGGTCAGGGCAGTGGGAAACTGGCGCGAAGAGACCATGACCTACTTCGAGACGGACATGCCCGTCACCAACGCTTACACGGAGTCCATCAACCGACTGGCCAAGGACAAGAACCGTGAAGGGCGCGGTTACTCCTTCGAGGTGATGCGGGCACGAATGCTCTACACCACGAAGCACAAGAAGAAGGCACCGACTGCGAAGGTCTCTCCTTTCTACAAGAAAACCATCGGTTACGGACTGCCGGACTTCGCAGAGGAACTCAACTACGGAGTCGATCTATCAACCATCTGAGGGTGGTATCAGATTGATGGGGTGAAGGTGCCCCATCAACCATTAAATCCGTATACCCTGAATATAGAGATTACGCTGCTGTAACGCTGTCTGTTGGGCCGCCACCTGTTGCTGAAGCCCCGCCACAAGCTCCCTTACCTCAGCGGCTGAGAGGCCACTGAGATCAGGCATTTGGGAAGGGGCTTCAGCGTGTTTTTTCATGCGTCGATGATAGCAAAATCGACCTGTTAAAGCACTGAAAATCAGAGCTTTATGGCCTACCCGACGCTGTCGTAATGCAGGGTTTTATGGCCGTGCATCAGGGTAATATCGTAGCCATCCAACAGCCAGTTGATCTGCTCGCCGGTCAGCGCCATGATGTCATCCGAGGGGCCGGGCCACTTGAAGCGCTCCTCGGCCAGTGCCTTGTAATAAAGCACGAAGCCATTGTCTTCCCACATCAGGCACTTGATCTTGTTCCGCTGTCGGTTGGTAAAAGCATACAACGCCCCGCTAAAGGGGTTGTGTCCCAGCTCTTGCTCCACCAATAACGCCAGGCCGTTGGCTTGCTTGCGAAAATCGACCGGCGCGCGGTACAGGTAGATCTCGGGCATTTCCCACGCGGGGCGTAAATAGCGCGACCGCTTCACAGCTGCCTCAGGATGTCGCCCAGTAACGCCACATTGCCCGCGTGCAACCCCGTGACCGTAATGCCACCGGGCAGTGAGACTGCAAGTCCCGTGGAATCTATTTCGTTTGCGATGACGGTATTGGAATACGCGACGGTGGCAAAACCAGCGACCGGTTCTTGTGTTGACGATGGACTGGCCAAGAGCTTTTGACGCCAGTAAGCAAACTGATGGTACGTTAGCGCTTGTTGCTTGCAAAACGCCATGCCGGACAAGCCAGAGGTTTGCCATTCGGTTACTTGTTGCTGCCAATATTGCTCACGTTCTTGATGCCTCATGTAACCCCCTCACAAAGTTCTGATGGCATCAGTGTGAGGGGGTAAAAGCGAGAGCGGTAGATGTCGGTTTAAGGGCGCTTACGGCGCGGTCATCGCTATGTCACGGTGTTCC
>NZ_JAINWD010000077.1:0-1491 GCF_021021315.1 Halomonas sp. IOP_14
CGTCATCATTACGACCAGACCCCTTGGGTGTTATAGGGTCAAGCCTCACGGGCCATTAGTACACGTTAGCTCAACGCCTTGCAGCGCTTCCACACCGTGCCTATCAACCAGCTGGTCTCGCTGGGCCCTTCAGGAGGCTCTAGGCCTCAGGGATGTCTCATCTTGAAGGGGGCTTCCCGCTTAGATGCTTTCAGCGGTTATCCCGTCCGACCATAGCTACCCGGCAATGCCACTGGCGTGACAACCGGAACACCAGAGGGTCGTCCACTCCGGTCCTCTCGTACTAGGAGCAGCCCTTCTCAAACATCCAACGCCCACGGCAGATAGGGACCGAACTGTCTCACGACGTTCTAAACCCAGCTCGCGTACCACTTTAAATGGCGAACAGCCATACCCTTGGGACCGACTTCAGCCCCAGGATGTGATGAGCCGACATCGAGGTGCCAAACACCGCCGTCGATGTGAACTCTTGGGCGGTATCAGCCTGTTATCCCCGGAGTACCTTTTATCCGTTGAGCGATGGCCCTTCCATACAGAACCACCGGATCACTAGAACCTGCTTTCGCACCTGCTCGACGTGTCTGTCTCGCAGTCAAGCACCCTTATGCTCTTGCACTCAATGCACGATGTCCGACCGTGCTGAGGGTACCTTCGTGCTCCTCCGTTACTCTTTAGGAGGAGACCGCCCCAGTCAAACTACCCACCACACACTGTCCTCGATCCGGATAACGGACCTGAGTGAGAACGCCAATGATGCCAGGCTGGTATTTCAAGGTTGGCTCCCTCCGAACTGGCGTCCAGAGTTCAAAGCCTCCCAGCTATCCTACACAGGCAACATCAGCGTCCAGTGTGAAGCTATAGTAAAGGTTCACGGGGTCTTTCCGTCTAGCCGCGGGTACACCGCATCTTCACGGCGATTTCAATTTCACTGAGTCTCGGGTGGAGACAGCGTGGCCATCATTACGCCATTCGTGCAGGTCGGAACTTACCCGACAAGGAATTTCGCTACCTTAGGACCGTTATAGTTACGGCCGCCGTTTACCGGGGCTTCAATCAAGAGCTTCGCCTTGCGGCTAACACCATCATTTAACCTTCCGGCACCGGGCAGGCGTCACACCCTATACGTCCGCTTGCGCGTTAGCAGAGTGCTGTGTTTTTAATAAACAGTTGCAGCCACCTGGTATCTTCGACCGGTTCGGGCTAGGAGAGCAAGTCTCTTCACCCTACGCCGGCGTGCCTTCTCCCGAAGTTACGGCACCATTTTGCCTAGTTCCTTCACCCGAGTTCTCTCAAGCGCCTTGGGATTCTCACCCTGACCACCTGTGTCGGTTTGGGGTACGGTCGCACATGATCTGAAGCTTAGAGGCTTTTCCTGGAAGCGTGGCATCAGTGACTTCCTGACCGTGGTCAGTTCGTCTCGTGTCTCGGCTTTAAGACCCCGGATTTACCTAAGGTCTCGGCCTACTCACTTTCACCAGGACTACCAACGCC
>NZ_JAINWD010000078.1:0-400 GCF_021021315.1 Halomonas sp. IOP_14
ATCTCGTGTCTCGACCTGAAAAGGGTCCGGATTTACCTAAACCCTCAGCCTACTCACTTTCACCAGGACTACCAACGCCTGGCTCACCTAGCCTTCTTCGTCCCCCCATCGCAACCATGTCCGGTACGGGAATATTGACCCGTTTCCCATCGACTACGCCTTTCGGCCTCGCCTTAGGGGCCGACTCACTCTGCTCCGATTAGCGTCGAACAGAAACCCTTGGTCTTCCGGCGAGGGAGTTTTTCACTCCCTTTATCGTTACTCATGTCAGCATTCGCACTCGTGATACCTCCAGCGAACTTCTCAATTCACCTTCATTGGCTTACACGACGCTCCTCTACCGCGAATTCCTATCGAAATAGAAACTCACCCGTAGCTTCGGTACCTGGTTTAGCCCCGT
>NZ_JAINWD010000079.1:0-1119 GCF_021021315.1 Halomonas sp. IOP_14
AGACTTCTCAATCCACCTTCATTGGCGTACACGACGCTCCTCTACCGCTCATCCTAAGGATGAACCCGTAGCTTCGGTACCTGGTTTAGCCCCGTTACATCTTCCGCGCAGGCCGACTCGACTAGTGAGCTATTACGCTTTCTTTAAAGGATGGCTGCTTCTAAGCCAACCTCCTAGCTGTCTGAGCCTTCCCACATCGTTTCCCACTTAACCAGGATTTCGGGACCTTAGCTGACGGTCTGGGTTGTTTCCCTTTTCACGACGGACGTTAGCACCCGCCGTGTGTCTCCCACGCTCTACTCACCGGTATTCGGAGTTTGCCTCGGGTTGGTAAGTCGGGATGACCCCCTAGCCGAAACAGTGCTCTACCCCCGGCGGTACTACGTGAGGCGCTACCTAAATAGCTTTCGAGGAGAACCAGCTATCTCCGAGCTTGATTAGCCTTTCACTCCGATCCACAAGTCATCCAAATCTTTTTCAACAGATCCTGGTTCGGGCCTCCAATTGATGTTACTCAATCTTCACCCTGCTCATGGATAGATCGCTCGGTTTCGGGTCTATATCCAGCGACTGTGTCGCCCAGTTAAGACTCGGTTTCCCTACGGCTCCCCTATACGGTTAACCTCGCCACTGAATATAAGTCGCTGACCCATTATACAAAAGGTACGCAGTCACAGAACAAGTCTGCTCCTACTGCTTGTACGCACACGGTTTCAGGATCTATTTCACTCCCCTCTCCGGGGTTCTTTTCGCCTTTCCCTCACGGTACTGGTTCACTATCGGTCAGCCAGGAGTATTTAGCCTTGGAGGATGGTCCCCCCGTCTTCAGTCAAGGTTTCTCGTGCCCCGACCTACTCGATTTCACATGATCAGATTTTCGACTACGGGGCTATCACCCGCTACGGCCAGACTTCCCAATCTGTTCGCCTAATCAGTCACATGCTTAAGGGCTGGTCCCCGTTCGCTCGCCGCTACTAGGGGAATCTCGGTTGATTTCTTTTCCTCAGGGTACTTAGATGTTTCAGTTCCCCTGGTTCGCCTCGTACACCTATGTATTCAGTGCACGATACCGATCTTATGATCGGTGGGTTTCCCCATTCAGAAATGCCCGGGTCACAG
>NZ_JAINWD010000008.1:0-176868 GCF_021021315.1 Halomonas sp. IOP_14
CCCGGGGAAATAACGGGAGCAGTGCCCAGTCGGGCGAGCTGATGACCCGTTACCACAATGACGTGGTGATAATGCCGAAGGGTCAGACCTTCCGCCCGGTGCCCAACCCCAAGCCGCGGGTCGATGGCCCCCAGGTCGCCTTTGTGGTGGGGCCGGAAGGCGAAGAGATCTACTGCGACGAGCACGGCCGGGTCAAGGTACAGTTCCCCTGGGATCGTTATGCTGATCCTGATGAGACCGCCAGCTGTTGGATACGGGTGGCCCAGGGTTGGGCCGGGGGTGGCTACGGCAGCATGGCGATCCCTCGTATCGGCCATGAGGTCATTGTCTCGTTTTTAGAGGGCGATCCCGATCAACCGCTGGTCACCGGGCGCACCTATCATGCGGTGAATACCCCGCCTTATCCGCTCCCGGCCAACAAGACCCGCACGGTGATCCGTACCCAGAGCCATAAGTCGGAAGGCTTTAACGAACTGCGCTTCGAGGACGCCACCGACCAGGAGCAGATCTGGCTGCATGCCCAAAAAGACCTGGAGCTACTGACGCTTAACGACCGCACCGAGGAGATCCGCCGGGACAGCCACCTTAAGCTGCACCGCAACCGCTTGAGCGAAATCCATAACGACGATCATCTCACCGTACACGGCAAGCGCTACACCCAGATCAAGGGCGATGACCACCTCCAGGTCGATCAGACCCGCCATGAGGTGTACGGTGAAGCCCAACTGGTCGAGACCGGCCGCGAGCTGCACCACAAAGCGGGCAGCCAGATCGTCCTGGAAGCAGGCAGCGAGATCACCCTGAAGGCGGGCGGCAGCTTTATCAAGCTCGACCCCGGCGGGGTGACCATTGTCGGCCCCCAGGTCAAGATCAACTCCGGCGGTAGCCCCGGGCGCGGCCAGGGCCACGCCATTGTACTGCCCCGCTTACCCGGGGAAGCCGAGCCTGAGGAGAGCGAGGACGTCACCCTCGAGCCGCACCAGGCACCGCTGCTGAGCAGTGAGATTGCCGCCGCGACCCCGCTAGCGTTAGACGATATCGACATCACCGATGGCCTGGCCGACGACTGCAGTGCCTGCCAACCCGCGGTGGGTAGCCCGGTGAACCCGCTGCTGGGCGCCAAGCTGCTGCCCGCCGAGACCGATTTTGCGCTACCCGCGCCACGGCCGTTTGTGTTTAGCCGTGGCTATCTCTCCAGCAACGGGCGGATTGGGGTACTCGGTCAGGGCTGGTCGGTACCCGGCGAAAGTCTCGCCCTCACCCTTAACGATGACGCCTGTATTGTCCACGATGCCCAGGGCCGTGCGATTACCTTTGGCGCACTGGCCCCCGGCCAAGCACGCTTCTCGCCCACCGAGCAGCTATGGATACGCCGTGGGGGTGCTTCAGCCGATGAAGAAAGTAACGCGCCTCGCTGGCAAGTGTTGGATGAGGCGCTGCGCCAGGATCCCGAACGTATTGTTCTTAGCGATGCCAGCGGGCTTTACTATGTGTTTGCCCATCCAGCAGACGTGGCGGCAACCTCGGATACGCCTTCAGGTGATAGCTCAAAAGATAACGCTGCTCGCTGGCCCTTAATCGAAGAGCGCGACCGCAACGGCTATGCCACCCAGTACCACTGGGAAGGTGGTCTGCTGGTCACGGTGATCGACAGCGCCCAGCGTCACTATCAATTCGTTTACGACAGCCTGCTTCCTGCCCAGCCCGACGATGCCGGGCAGCGCCTAACCGGCGTTAAGCTGGTGCAAGAGCACGACGGTGAGTCAGCGGACGAGTGGCTGGTACGCTACTCCTATAGCCCCGTCGGGGATTTGATTGCGGTGCGCCACCGCCACGGCGAGGTGGTGCGCGAGTTTGAGTGGCAAGACCATATGCTCACCGCCCACCGGGTACCCGGGGGCATGGAAGCCCACTACACCTGGGATCGCCACGCCCCGGATGGCCGGGTGGTCGGCCAGCAGGAAGCCGGAGGTTTAGCGCGGACGTACAGCTACCAAGTAGATCACACCCTGGTCACCGACAGCCTGGGTCGGGAGGAGCGCTACCACTTTGTGGGCAGTGGCCCCGGCCGCCGCTGGACAGCCCATACCCGCGCCGACGGTTCGCGCATCGAGTTTCGTTACGACCGTGCCGGTCTCAAGGTAGCGACGGTGGATCCGCTGGGCCACGAGACGCTGATCGAACGGGATGAGCATGGGCAAGTGATTGCACAGACCGGCCCGGACGGCACCCGCTGGGCGATTGAGCGCGATCCCCTGGGCCAGCCGGTGAGTATCGAAGGGCCTGAGGATCAAACGTGGCAAATAACGCGCAACGAACAGGGGCTTCCAGTGGAAGTCACCGGGCCGGAAGGCACTATCGCCTTCGCCTACGAACACGATGCTTTGCCTGATCGCCCTACGACAATTACCGATGCAGGCAGGGCCACCCACCAGCGCGAGTGGAACGCCCTGGGCCAGATCACCGCCCAGATCGACTGCTCACAGAAGCGCACCACGTATAGCTATGACTGCCACGGCTACCTGGCCAGCGTCACCAATGCGCTGAACGAGACCACCCGCACCCAGCACGACGAGATGGGTCGACGACTCGCCACGCAACTGCCGGACGGCACCCACTGGCACCACCATGTGGATGCTCTTGGGCGGCAGGTGGAGCTGGAAGGCCCGCAAGGGTTTCGTCAGCAGTTCTTCTTTGATGACCACGGCCGCCCGGTGCAACGCATCGAGGCCGACGGCAGCCAGCAGTTCACCGCCTATGACGACGTGGGCCGCCTCAGCGAGCTGACTCTGGGCAACGGCGCGATGTACCGCTTTACTTACGACGAGATGGATCGCCTCGCCAGCGAGACCGGCCCCGATGGCCGGGAGCAGCAGTATCGCTACGATGACGCCGGGCGCTTGATCGAACGTGTCGAAGCCAACCGCCCTGGCCCCGACGGCCAGCCGCTGGTTACCCGCTACGACTATGACCAAGCCGGTCGCCTCACCGCCCGCCATCTACCCGCGACCGAGCACGCCCCGGCCAGCACGGAGCAGTACCAGTGGGGTACGAATGGCCAGCTACTCAGCGTCACCAACGACCACGGTGAGGTCAGTTTTAACTACGACCACGCCCAACGCTTAATCGGCGAACAGCAGCAACATGCCGATAGCGGCTGGCAGTGGCAGCACCAGCACAGCCTCACGGCTACCGGCGCGCCCCAGGCCAGCCAGTTTGGGGATCTCCCCGCACTAAACTGGCATACCTATGGCAGCGGCCACCTGCACGGCATGAGCGCCCCCGGCCTGGATCTTGAGATCGCCCTGGAACCCGATGCCCTGCACCGGGAAACCCAGCGCCGACTCAGCACCGGTGCCAATGCGCACAATCAACCGCTGGTGCTGGAGCGCGGGTATACGAACCTGGGCCAGCTGGATCACCTCACCCTACGCAGCCCGGACACCACCAGCCAGCAGAGCTACCAATACGACGCCCTGGGCCGTATGAGCTTCCGCAGCCTGCAAGGTGATCCAGCAGAAAAAGTCATCGCCTACAGTTACGACGCTGCCGGGCGCTTGATCGGCAGCCAGCACGGCGACCACGCCCACCGCTATAGCGTGGACGCGGCCGGTAACCGGTTAGAAGGCCAACAGGCCCTTTCTGATAATCGCCTGGGGCAGTTAAACGGTACCCGCTACCGCTACGACGGTGCCGGTAACCTGGTCGAACGCCAACAGCCCAACGGCGAACGCCTAACGCTTGGCTACGACGGCGCCAACCGCTTAGTGCACCTGATCCACGCCAGTGAGCTGGGGGCGACCCGCGAAGTCACCTACCGCTACGACGGCCTGGGAAGACGCATCAGCAAAAACGTGCGCCACCCCAACGGCACCACCGCCACCACCTACTACGGCTGGGACGGTGATCGCATCGTCCGCGAAGAAACGGACAACCAGCGCACTACGGTGGTCTACGAGCCGGGCAGTTTTGTGCCCATGCTGCGTATTGATGATACTGAACAAGGCCAAATACTCAGCGCCTATATCACCGACGCATTGGGTACGCCCATGCAGTTAGTTACCCCCAACGGCCACCCCCGCTGGCTCGCCGAACCGGACGACTGGGCGGCAGTCAAAAACCAACGCGCCGTGCGCAACCTCACCCAGCCGATCCGGTTCCAGGGCCAATGGCACGACGAAGAAAGTGGCCTCTACTACAACCGCCACCGTTATTATGACCCGCAGCAGGGGCGGTATATTAGCCAGGATCCGATTGGTCTTAACGGCGGCACGAATTTGTATGGGTATGTGACGAATCCGACGGGGATGGTGGATCCGTGGGGGTTGAGAGGGAGACTCTCAAGTACGCAACCTTCCCCTAATAGCTCACAGAGGATGCCTGATACTGCTGATAAAGAAACGCATTGGGGTTATTTGGGAGGTTTTTTAGAAGAATTAAAATGTGCAACCTATGGTGACTGTTTACCGGATGACCATATGATGTGCACTAAAGCCACCTATGACAATGACGCAGGGGAAGGGGAAATTGAGTACTTAGATGATAGTTACCCGCAATTGATTCCTTTGGATCAAGAGCCCTATCCACCGGTACCTGATGATATGCCTGAAGGATTAGAATGTACTGAGAGTGTAGTTCGCCCTCATCGCTACACCCTTCATAGATCAAGGGTTAAGTAGGAGAAAATCGTGACAATAACTAAAGTCATACTAATCCCGGCATTAATAGCTTTGCTATTAGGTCTGGCGGCATCATATTTGACGACATCCTCCCAAGCACAGGAGTCATTTAAAGTGCACAAAGCGCAAATTGAAGAAAATGCTAAAAATAAACGTGAGAAAGTATGCAGTGAAATCGAAAAACTTCTTCCTGACAACCCAGCGTTTGCTATTGAATTAATACAAAATGAAATAGATGAGCTAGGCAAAAGAAAAGTTATACGGTGGCAAGAATGATAATCATTAGAATAACAGTAACATCTCTTGTTTTTTTATTGTTTTTTGTTTCATCCTTTGCTCTCTCAGGAAGGTATTTAGACAATATGTTCTATTATGAAACACTCGATAGACTATTAGAGCATGAGGATGATGTGGATAACACATTAATTATTGACCTTCAGAGAGCTCTCAGAGAAATTGACAGACATGAGACGCAAAACTCTAACGATGACGCAAATATCTGTGACATCATAACTAAAGGTTAGGTTTACATGATTAGAAGCTCTCTTTTCAGATCGTTGATAGCTGCCTCATTTCTCAGCACTCTTACTCTGAATTACTTTGGCTGGAAGATGGCTGAACTCATGCCAGATGAGCATATCCGACTACTTGACTGGCAAGGTTATTTTTCAATTATTGATTATGAAAGCTTGAGAAACTTAAATATAATAATTATGATAGTTGAGATCATAGGCATTCTAGGAATGTGTTTTAAGCCACGTTTTTTCCGTAATGTGCTTCTTATTAGCATGATACTATGGGTTATAGAAGGCTTAGTAGGGGGTTATTTCGTAGCAACACCATTGGTAACTGCATTCTCTGAAATCCAAAAAATATTCATATCATTGACACTAGGGTTCGCTTATTTTTCGGATAAGGACTTGTGGCGAAGGATATGAGCAAAAATCTTCAACGCCTTAATTCAACTAATAAGCACAGCATCCAAAGCATCAACGATAGTAAAATCAATCACTTATTTTCATAAAACATTCAAAACATCTGTTGACCGAAAAGAAAAATCTCTCGTGACAACCTTTATCGACAGTGTGGCCTTGATTTTTCGGGACTTATCTTTTAGACAACATCTTAAACACTAAGGAAATTGCATGTTTGCAAAATTCACCCTCGGCTCACTGTATCTTATTAACCAATATCGTAGCGCTATATCAAAAGGCGTCATCTTGCCTTTAATTTTGTATATCTTGCTTCAATTGGTACGCTACGGATCAGCTTATACAGGATTTTCATATGGCAGTGCCAGCTCACTTTTATATATACTTTTCTTTGTTGCTGACATGGCCATTCTGACGATCATCTCAATAAATACAACACGGACAATTTTACTCGACGAACAGCCAGAGCCTTTTAAATTGAAATTCAAAAAGCGCGAAATAAAATATCTTTTGTACAGCATTGGATTCTTGGCTTTATGGATAATACCAAGCATGTTTATCGGAGCTTCTTTAACTCTAATCATGTATAACGTCTTAATGGGCGTTATTCCCTTGACTTTCTTCTTAGTGACTTTATTTTTTACATTAAGGCTCTCGCTTATTTTTGTAGGTGTAGCAATTGACAGAAGCATATCATTGAGAGAATCTTTGAGCATGACTAAAAATTGCCAATGGCCACTATTCTTTTCACTTGCCTTATTAATCGCTCTGCTATTTATTTTTGAATATTGCATTGGACTTTTTTCCAGCTTGATTGGCGGTCAATTCTTTAGCCTGATATCTTTTGCTTTGATAACCCCACTAGTGAACACGTTTATATATGTATTCACTGCGATTATTCTAACCATCTTATATTCCAATGCTTATCAACCAACTGTCAGCCCCCAAGCGGAATCGGCTGGGGATGCCCAATAGCATCGAAGACCTGACAATCCGCTGGCAGCCGAAAACAACGACGATGGCCGGCTAGATCACCTCACGCTGGCAGTGCCAATAGCGCCGCCAGCGTAATGGCCTAAAGCGCCACCAGCACCAGCCCCGCCAACATCACCAGCGTACCGATGGCTTTTGCCCTGGATGCGGGCTCCTTCAGCCATAGCACACCCATTAGCACCCCCACTGGAATGGAGAGCTGGCGCAGCGCCACCACATAACTCACCTCGTCGGTAAGCGCCATGGCGATTAATACCAGGCCATAGGTGCAAGTCATCATCAGCCCGGTAACGACCAGCATGGTCAGCCCCTGCTGGCGGAGTGCAGGCAGGCGGCGGCGCTCTGCCGGTAGCAATGCCAGTAGCGGTACCGACCAGGTTAGTGTCATCAGCGCTTGCAGCACCATAAACACCGCCCCGGCGGTTAACCCGCTGTGCCCTGCCCCCTGCATTAGCCCGAGGGCCTGCTTGTCGATCAGCGAGTAGCCAACGGTGCCTGCTGCCGCTAGTAGCGCAAACCCCATGGCCGGGGTGAGATAGGTGGATACCCTGCGCGCCTGCGGATGGCTAAGCGGCAGGCAGAGTGCGCCTGCCACGACTAGCACCATGCCAAGGCTGTCCCAGCGATCCAGCACCCGACTACCCAACAGCACAATGGATACCAGCGGCACTAACACTACCGGCAATGCCCGGGCAATGGGGTAGAGTACGCTAACGTCCCCTCTCGCGTAGGCCCAGGCTAAGCCGCCCATGTAGAGCATTTGGCATAATCCCGAAAGCGCCAGCCAGCCCCAGAATGCACTTGGTAATGCAGTGAGTGACGGCCCAATCAACACCAGCGGCAGCATCACCGCGCCACCCGCGCCGTAAGCCAGGGTAAAAGAGGCTAACGACGGCGCATTGCGTTTGCCCAACACATTCCATCCGGCGTGCATACATACCGAGACCAGCACTAGAGCAAGCGCGGCTGGGCTCAAGGACGCTCTCCACGGCGAAGGCGGGCATTGATGGCTTCGACAACGCTGGGTAGCTCGGCAATAGTCTCAATGCAATAGTGCGGTGCTGAGGGGGCAAACTGCGCGGCCACCCGCTCGTGGGCGGCGTGGCGCTCGGCATCACTCAACGCTTGATATTGCGCATAGGTTAGCCCCAGCGCATTGCCCGAGCAGGTAAGCGCCACTGTCCACATCCCCGCGCTGCGCCCTTCAAGAATGCCCGGCGTGGTGTCGTCCACTTTAATACACGCTGCCACATCGCTGATGCCTAACGCAATCACATTGGCCAGCGCCTGAGCAGGATACGGACGGCCATTGGGCACCTCATCCGTCGCCACTACGTGATCGACTTGCAGGCCGTTATCCGCAGCCAAAGCGACGACTTTTTCCATCACCACCGCCGGGTAGCCAGAGCAGGAACCGATTTTCAGCCCCTGGGCGCGCAGCGTAGTTAAGGTGTCGAGCGCGCCGGGAATCACCGCCGAGTGGTCGGCAATTTTGGCAATCTGCAGCGGCATAAAGCGCTCATAAAGCGCCGTTACATCGTCATCAGAAGGCGCGTGGCCTACCGCCTGAACAAAGCGTTCGGCGATGTCCGGATGGTTGCAGAGTGTCCGAATATGATCCCACTTACCCATACCCATGGGGCCGCGAGCTTCTTCCAGGCTAATCGCCACGCCCAGCTCAGCAAACGCTTCGACGAAGATCTGGGTAGGCGCAAAGGAGCCAAAGTCGACCAGCGTGCCTGCCCAGTCACAGATAACCGCTTGCAAGCATTGGGGAGATTGATACTGCATTAGGCGCTCCCTGATTGTGGAGATAGGCCTGGAAAAAGGCTAACGCCCATCTCGGCAAGTGTGTTTTGAATGGCGCTTAGCAGTTCCGCGATCACCGTGGTGCCTAGCTGACCAATGCAGCCGATACGAAAACTCTCCACTTCAGTCAACTTGCCGGGATAGATCAAAAACCCGCGCGCCTTTAGCGCCGCGTAGAAAGCGTTAAACTCAAACGCTGGATCGGTTGGGCTTAAGAAGGTAGTGATGATCGGCGATAGCCATTCGTCTTCTAACAGCGTGCTGAAGCCTAGCGCTCGCATGCCTTTTACCAGCGCATCACGATTGCGGGTATAGCGCGCGCAGCGCCCTGGCACACCGCCTTCTTCCCGGTGCTGGGCAAGTGCGGCCTGAAAGGCCACCACGGTGTGAGTGGGCGGCGTAAAGCGCCACTGACCAGTGCGTTCCATATACGACCACTGGTCGTGCAGATCCAGGCTCAGTGAGTGGGCGCGCCCCTTTCCTGCTTCAAGCAGCGCTTTGCGAATAATCACAAAACCAAATCCAGGCACGCCCTCGATGCACTTGTTGGCAGAGGAAACCAGCACATTGATGGGTGTTTTCGCGAGGCTGATGGGTACGCCGCCAAAGGAACTCATCGCATCGACGATGAGCGTTTTACCATGAGCGTTCACCACCTCTGCAATCGCCTCTAACGGGTTCAAAATGCCCGAGCTGGTTTCACAGTGCACTAAAAATACCGCTGTAATATCAGGATATTGCTCCAGCAGCGCCGCCACCTCATTGGGCTGGGGTGGCAGATAGTCGCCTTTATCCAAGGTGATATAGACGCGCCCTATGGTATCCAGCAGTTGGCCGGCTCGCTTGCCGTAAGCACCATTCATCAGCACCAGTACTTTACCGTTGGGATCAGTGGCGCAAGCCAGCGCACTCTCAACAGCAAAGGTGCCGCTGCCCTGCATAGGCACGCAGGCGTACTCGTCGCTTGCTGCCTCGGCCATGGCAAGCAGCTGGGTGCGAATGCCGGCAGTCACTTGGTTAAAGTCGTCATCCCAGGAGCCCCAATCACGCAGCATGGCGGCTTTGGTCGCATGGGAAGTAGTCAGCGGCCCGGGGGTTAGTAAATAGGGGTCTTTTATGTCCTTGCTCACGTTATCGGTCATTTTGGTATATACCAGATTTTTAAAACACTTTAATAGTAAGCACAGCGGCTGTCTAGGTGTCAGCTAGCACGCATGGCGCCAGCGCTGGGCGTTATTTAATAAAACATGGGTGAGTGCGGTGTGGAGCAGCTTCACCACCAGCGAGGTAAGGAAAATCAGCACCGCCATGGCCGCAGCGCTGGCGAAGTAGCCCGCTTCATCCAGGTGCAGCACCGCCACCGAGGCCAGCCGCGTGTCACTGTTATAGAGGAACACAACTGCCGATACCGTGGTCATCGCATTGACGAACAGGTAAACCGATATATCCAGTACCGCGGGCAGCGACACCGGCAGCGTTACCCGGCAGAAGGTTGTCCAAAACGGTACTTTCAGTGAGGCCCCGACGGCTTCAAACTCAGGGTCGAGCTGTTTAAGCGCGGTTACCGAGGTGAGGTGACACACCGTATAAAAGTGCACCAACGTGTTGAGCACCAGAATCATCAAAGTGCCGTACAGCCAGTTAAACGGGTTGCCCGCCTGATTGAAAAAGAAGATATAGGCAAGCCCCAGCACCATGCCAGGCACCGCCATGGGCAGCATGGCCATAAAGTGCAGCCCTTGGCGCAGCGGACGAAAGCCTTCACTCTTTTCGATTAGCCAGGCGTTAAAGAAGATCACTAACGTGCCCACCAAGGCCACGCTAAACGCTAACTTGAGCGAGTTAAACCACGCCCCCCAACCACCATCGGCCATGCCTTGGAAGGTATAATGCTCAAAGGTTATCGATAAGTTGTAGGGCCAGAACTGCACCAGCGACGCATACACCGCTGTGCCGATCACCAGCACAATGGCCCCCGCCACCGCGTAGCACAGCAGTGTAAATATCCAATCCCGCAGCGGGCTGGGGCTAGGCTGCCACGGCACGGCCCGTGCCGAGAGTTGCGCCACTTGGCGCCGCTGTATCCAGCGGTCAACGATAAACGAGAGCACCGCGGGCAGCAGCAGAATCACGCTGACTACCGCGCCCATCTGAAAGTTCTGCTGCCCTACCACTTGGCGGTAGACGTCGGTGGCCAATACGCTGAACTGACCACCGATAATTTTAGGCACGCCGAAGTCAGTAATCGCCAGGGTAAACACCACAAAAAGGCAAGAAATCAGCCCGTAGCGCACACCGGGCAACGTAATAGTCAAAAACGTACGCCACTTAGGGGTTCCCAGCGCTTCGGCCGCTTCGTAGAGCCGCGCATCGCTATTGGTCAGCGCGGTGGTCAGCAGCATTAGCGCATGGGGAAATATCCAAAAGCACATGCCCATGACAATGCCAATTGGCCCATAAATCGAGTGGCCTGCCAGTAAATCGCGCAGAAACCCCTGATTGCCAAACAGATAGACCAAGCTAATCGCGGGCAGTAGCGATGGCGCCAGAATGGGCAGAATCGCCAACATGCGAAACAGCCGCTTGCCCGGCATGCAGGTTCGGGTAATCCCGTAGGCGCATAAAAACGCTAATCCAACCACAACAATGGTGGTCATCAGCGCCACCCGCAATGAGTTGGCAATCGAATTGACCAGCGCCGGGGTTTGAAAGTAGTGGGCAAAGTTGGCCAGGCCGATAAAGTCGCCGGCGCGGTCTTGCAGGCTCTTGATCAGCATAGTCACGAGTGGGAACAGCAGCCCCACCACCAGCAGTGCAACGCCAGCGAGTAACGCCAACAAGCGGATCAGCGACTCTAGCGATGGCTTGGTCGCCGATTTTACAAAGCTCTCGGCCATCATTGCTGGCTACTCCCGGCGGGGTAAAGACGGGCGGCTTCGGTGGGCAGGTGAATGCCTAGAACCTGCCCCTGGTAAAGGTTTAGGTCGGTACTATCGCGACTAGGCACATCGGTAATTAGCGTTTGGTTAGCGTCCGTTAGGCGCAGTGTGACCCGCTGAAAGGGCCCTAAAAATTCGATGCCTATCACCTCACCATTCAGCGCTCCCGCTTGACGGCTAAGTGCCACTGCTTCGGGCCGAATGGCCAGTTGGGCGGCTTGGCCCATTTCCAATGAGTGCGGCAGGCAGGCGCAGGGCGTGGTGCCCAGCAGCGCTTGGTTATCGCCCTGGGCGGTCACTTCCAGGAAGTTCATGCTGCCGATAAACGAGGCCACAAAGGCGCTGGCAGGCTGGTGGTAGATCTCGGCTGGGGTGCCCACTTGCTCGATCACGCCGTGGTTCATCACCACGATGCGGTCGGCCATGGTGAGCGCCTCTTCCTGATCGTGGGTCACCATGATGGTCGTCACCCCTAGGCGCGCCTGCAGGGCTTTAATCTGGCTGCGCAGGTGGCCCCGCACCCGGGCGTCCAACGCCGAAAGCGGCTCGTCCAGCAGCAGCAGGCCAGGCTCGGTGGCCAATGCCCGCGCCAGCGCCACGCGCTGTTGCTGCCCGCCGGAAAGCGCCGCCGGGTACTTGTTTTCGCTGCCCGTCAAGTTCACCAGCGCGAGCAGCTCACCCACCCGTGCTTGGATGCGTGACCGCTCTACCCGCCGGTTGCGCAACCCATAGGCCACGTTGTTGAACACCGTGAGGTTGGGAAACAGCGCATAGGACTGGAACACAATGCCGAAATCCCGCGCCTGGGTGGGCAGCGTGGAGATATCCTTGTCACGCTGAATAAGCGTGCCCGTCGTTTGCTGGGTCAGCCCTGCAATCGTGCGTAACAGGGTGGTTTTGCCGCATCCGGAGGGGCCCAAAAAGCAGACAAATTCGCCCTCGTTTATGGTTAGGGAAATACCATCCAGCGCGGTAAAACTACCAAAACTCTTAGTGACTGCTTCAATGGTTAAATGGGGAGTAGTGGGAGTCATCACCGTTGGTGTGTCGGCCGCCAGCAGCGATGTCATTGTCGTGTGCATAACCTCTCCAAGCCCCGGCAAACCGGCCGGGGCAACTGATCGCGGCTTATTGTTCGGTTTTACCATCGTAGCGACGCTGCCATTCGGCTAGCACGCGTTCACGATTGACGGCAGCCCACTGGAAATCGGCGTCGATCATTCGATCAGTAATATCGGAAGGGTAGTTTTCAATCGGCTGTGCCACACCTGGGTAAGCCACCACCGCATAGCCTTCGTTATACAGTTCGTTGGCTTCACGGGAGATTGCCCAATCCATCAGCGTTTGCGCGGCTTCCTGCTTGTCGGTACCGGCCACAATAGCGGCGGCTTCCATATCCCAGCCCAGCCCTTCTTCAGGGAAGATAACTTCAATAGGCGCACCCTGGGATTTCAAGCGCGCACCGCGGAAGGCAAATGACACACCCACTACAGTTTCACCGGTAGCCGCCAGGCTACAAGGGGCGGAGCCCGAATGGGTGTAACGGGCAATGTTGTTATGTAGGCGATCCATATAATCCCAACCCTGATCCTCTTCCCATAGCTGCAGCCAGCTGGCTACATCCAGGTAGCCGGTACCCGACGAGTTGGGGTTAGGCATGATCACATGGCCTTCAAACTCAGGCTGGGTAAGGTCTTCCCAAGAGGTCGGCATCGGCACGCCCTGGCGCTCGCCCTCAATGGTGTTGTAGCAAATAGCAGCGACCCAGGCGTCCATACCCACCCAAGCTGGGTCTTCACCATCACGATAGGCCACATCGACAAATTTGGGGTCGAGATTCTCAACGCCAGCGGGAGCGTAGCGCTCCAGCATGCCCTCCTCTTCCAACACCAGCAGGCTGGTAGCGGCCAGGCCCCAGATCACGTCAGCCTGGGGATTGTCTTTCTCGGCCAGCAGGCGGGCGGTAATCACGCCGGTGGAGTCGCGCACCCAGTTAATCTCGATATCCGGGTGCGCCGCGCTGAAGCGTTCGGCGTATTTTTGCAGGTCATCTGACTCAACGGCGGTATACACGGTTAATTCAGTGGCCTGGGCGTTTGAAGCAAGTGCAACGGCTGCGGCACCTGCAAGCAAGGTGGAGGGGAATAAACGGCGTGACATCATGATGGTGGGCTCCTGGCTAATTGGTATAGACCAGAAGTCTGCAGGCTTTAAATGACACTGCGATGACGCTTGTTTGACCGTTTTTTTAACTGATGATGACCACGACTAGGTCGTTTCCGCTAGCGCTGACCGGATAGCTCCACACTGATACACAGCGAATCGTGCAGCCAGTGCTCTTCATCAAACTCAATAGGGCGCTGCTGGTCGTCTAAAATGGCACGGTTAATATTTAACCCGGCAGTGCCGGGCGCAACGAATAGCTCTTCGGCATCCATTGGCGAAAGCGCTTCTGAGACCATGCGAATAGAGCGATTGGCCAGGTAGTGCCCCCAGCGCTCGCGCAACAGCCCCCAAAGCGATTGCCCACTATAGATATCTAGCAACTCTGGGGCACGCTCGGGCACCACCCACAGCGACTCCACCAGCACCGCGCGGTCATCCACGTAGCGGCGGCGGCGAATATGCTGAAACGGCTGGTCATCCGGCAGATTCAGTGCCCGCGCGGCAGGCAGATGGGCACGGGTTTCCAGCTTCAATACTGCCGTGCGTGGCTGCCGCCCCTGTGCACGTACATAGTCGTTAAAGCCCGCGTCACGGGTGGGGTCGTAAACTAAACGGGCAGGAGAAATAAACCAGCCGCGCCGGTTGCTGCGGTGGATTAAGCCCTCCATTTCCAACTGTGAAAGCGCTTGGCGCAGGGTCACACGAGTGGTGGCAAAACGCTCGGCCAATGACCGCTCTGCGGGAAGCTTGCCTTCCCACAGGGCAGCATTTTGGTCGATCAAGGTACGAAGCTGTTCGGTTAACTTTAGATAGTAGGCATCAGACATGCGCCGATTTTCCTGGCAGAGCATTAGGTGACGAAGCGCTTGAGGGCGCCCGCCAGTCTAAGCGCCGCCAACCTTCAACGCTAGCCACCTCAGCGAGTACTGGATCGGGATTGACCGCTACAGGGCAATCCACGTACTGCAACAGCGGGAGGTCGTTGCGGGAGTCTGAGTAGAAAGTAGTGTGGCTAGGGGTGAACTGCTGCTCGGCCAACCACTGTTTTAAGCGCAGCACCTTACCGCCACGATAAGAAAAAATACCCTCGCTGCCGCCAGTATAGCGCGCGTCTTCATTGATGCCGTGCTCCACGCTTAGCTCTACCGCCAGCACGTGTTCAATACCCAGAGTGGTCGCTATCGGCTCGACCAGATGCCGTGACGAGGCGGAAATCAGTACCAGGGTATCGCCTGCCTGGCGGTGCGCTTCCAGACAGGCCCAAGCTTGTTCAAAAATACGCGGTTGCAGGTGCGTGGCAACAAAGCGCTCGACTTCTTTTTGCACATCTCTCACTCTGCGCCCTCGCAGCGGTGCTAGGGTCATGGCCAAATACTCTTCAAGCTTTAGCTTCCCCGCGTGATAGGCCTGGTGCATTTTCTCCGCCCGCGCCATAAACGCTTCGGCATCGCTGATCCAGCCTTGCTCTATCATCCATAAATTCCAGCGGTCGCTGCAGTCTCCGTCCAGGAGGGTGTCGTCAAGATCAAACAGGGCCAGGCGCATGGGAGCACTCCTTTCATCGCGGGTTGGCGGCGCGTAGGGTATGCCAAAGGTGATGACAGGACGATGACGCTAATAGAAGACGACGATGAGCAAACTAGAAGACTAAGTAGTTAACCACTGCGTCGCAAACTCATCGGCAGGCAGCGGGCGGCCAAACCAGTACCCTTGTGCCTCATTGCAACCCATTGCGGCAAGCAAATTCGCTTGGTCGCGCGTTTCAACGCCTTCCGCCACGGTTTTCATCTCTAGCGCTTTTGCCATGGCGATGATGGCCTGAACAATGGTGCGGTCATTTTTGTTTTCGAGCATTTCACGCACAAAGGAAATATCAATTTTCAGTGCGTCGGCAGCGAAGCGCCGTAGGTAGGAAAGCGAAGAATAGCCGGTGCCGAAATCATCGATAGAGAGAGCATAGCCCGCTTGTCGCATGGCGTGGGTGATCTCAACGGCCTGATCTGGGTCGCGCATAAAATCACTTTCAGTGAGCTCCAGGGCGATAGCGCTCGACGAAACGCCGGCGGTGAGTTGCGCAATGTGGTGGGTAAGCTCAGGATCGGCAAACTGTTGGGCGGAAATATTGATCGATAGCCTCCCTGGCAGCCCACCCTCAGGCTGTTCACGCCATGCCAGTAGCTGCCTTGCGGACTCTTCCAGCACCCAGTCTCCCAAGGCACGAATCAAACCGCGCTCTTCAGCCAGGGGAATAAACTCGCCGGGGCTCACCCAGCCCCACTCGGCATCGTGCCAGCGGCACAGGGCTTCTGCACCAGTCAACTGACCACTGGTAAGGTTCACCTGGGGCTGAAAGTAGAGTTCTAACTTGTGTTCAGTAATTGCCGCGCTGAGTCGCTCGGTCATCTGTTGGCGTCGATGTAGCGCGTGGCGCATCGTTTGGGAGTAGGGGCAGATACTATTTTCGCGCCGCTTGGCGTGGTGGAGAGCAATGCTGGCAGCGTTAAATAGTTCGCCCGCCTCGCTCACATGCTGCGGATAATGAGCAAAACCGATGCTGACATCGAGGTGAAAGACACGCCGCTCCAGATGAAGCGGCGGCTTAACCACTAAGCGAAGCTGCTCCACAAGGCTGCCAATGTCACGAGGGGTGGTATCGGCCACCAGCAGGGCAAATTCATCCCCTGACAAACGCGCCAACGAGCCGTATGAGTGGCTGATCTTCGCTAAACGATCAGCCACTGTCACCAGCAGTTGATCGCCCACTTGGTGACCGTGCAGATCGTTGACCTCTTTAAAACGGCGGATATCCAATAACAGCAGTGAAAGCCCATGCTCGCCTTGCTGGGCTTCTTGCCACATTTGCGCTAGCAACTCCATAAAACGGACGCGGTTAGGTAAACCGGTGGTACTGTCGGTATAGGCTAACTGGTGCATGTGCCGATGGTCGCGCCGACGCTCAAGCTCTGCTGCAGCACCGGTCGAAAGAATTTGCAGCACAGAGGTGGCGAACGCATTGGTGGTCAGCGGCTGTCGATAAAATACCATCATCACGCCAATGGCCTCGCCGTTGGCATTATCCAAACGCCGCCCAATCCATGCTCTTGTGGGTAGCAGTGTGCCTGGTAATAACAGCGGCGAACCATCATGCATGACTGCTTCACGCTCCAACACTACCTGCTCGCTGGGCGAGCCTCGCAGCGCAAAGGTGTGCTGTTCTCGCTGAGCCCCATCAACCACCATGCTGACAGTCGTCGCCTGCCCATAGACATTTTCATCGCCCTGGGGTGAAGTATGCAGCAACGCAATAAAGCCTGCATCGGCTTCCAGCACCTTGACCAAGGTCACAATCAACTGCTGAAAATAACCATCCCCGACTTGGGTCGTGACCGTAGAAGCCACTTGAACCACAGCGTTTTGCACCCGCTGCGACTCTTGCTGGTCGGTCACATCCGAGATAAACCCTTCCAAGCATACGATTTCGCCCGCCTCATCTATGACGGCCTGGCCTTGCTCCCACATCCACCGATAACCACCGTCGCGATGGCGCAGCTGGTAGATCACACGGTAAGGGCATCTGTTGGCAATGGCCGACTGTACCTCATGGAAGACCTTGTCCTGGTCATCAGGATGAATCAGGGCAGCAAAACTGATCAGCCGATTACCCTGTAATTCGTCAGGCCGGTACCCGGTCAGCGTTTCGGCCCCTTGGCTCACCAGTTGCATAGTCCAATTGCGGTCATTCAGGCAGCGATAGGCCATGCCCGGCAGATGGTTGAGCAGCGTATCCAAACGGCGTTCACTTTCCCGCGCGACCTCTTCGCTCTTTCTTAATGCCTGCTCTGCTTTTTGTCGGCACAGCTCTGCACCCGCCTGGGCGGCGGCGATTTGCAATATCTCATTGGCTAGATCGTCCAACTGCATGGGGGCGTTTTTGAGTACCGCTAACAAACCAACTAGCGAACCATCCGCCGCATAGAGCGCCCGCCCCAAATAACTCTCGGCACCCAGTTCACAAAGCAGTTTATCGTCAGGAAAGCGTGACTGAACATCATGGTCATAAAGGCAGATTTCGCGTCCTAACACAGTCTCGCAAGGGGTACCGGTCAGCGTGTAAGTAACATTGCTCAGCAAGTTGCCATTTGACCAAACGGCCAACGTCTCAGCCCGATGCAATTGAGTTACATCGGCGACTAACACATGATCAACGCCTAGTATCGTCGCTAAACGTTCCACCAACGTTGCATAAAAACGCGGGCTCCCACTGTGCCCTACGCCTTCTGCCAATTGGCGGAATATATCGGCCGCGTCGTTCTTTGTGTGCATTGTTGCACTCACTTTTTTTAATTCTGAAGCGGCTTGGGCGCCTGCCACTAACCTCATAAAGTATATATAGCGGCCTACAAAGCACAAACCGCTCTTTTCCAACTATAACAACGTCAACAGTAGCTGGATATATGGTAAAATTAGGTATCGCCTCATAATGGCTGGCGGCTACGCTACAAAGTGCGCAGGAGATAACGTGACTAATACATCGACCAAGGATGAAGCACTGTATGGAATGCTAACTGAAGCACTGCCTGGTTTTCTGATCAGCGATTTCCTCAAGTGCCAACGCTTACCTTCGCTTCCCTCAATCGCATTACGCATCCTCAGATTAACGCAATCGTCAAAAGCGACTATCAACGATGTTGCAGACACCATTGAACACGATCCAGCATTGACCACTCGGTTAATATCTCTCGCCAATAGCGTCCACCACACCCGCTCCGCCAATCCGACACAAACATGCCTGGAGGCTATCCAGCGACTAGGGCTAGATGCAACGTTAACGGTCGTGTTGAGCTTTAACCTTTTTCAGCACCCCAGTAAAGGGCCGCAGCATACTCATATTTGGCGACGGTCTATCATGTCTGCGCTGATAGCGCGCCAACTTGCTGAACAAGCGTGCCCTAAACAGGCAGGTAATGCGTTTACAGCAGCGCTGCTACAGGATATTGGCATATTGGCACTGAGTGCGACTTACCCCGAGCAAGCAGACGAACTCTATAGTGATAGTGCTATCTCCCATACCCAGCTTATTGAGGAGGAGCAGCGTTACTTTGGTGGTGACCACACCGTTATTGGGGCATGGCTGGCAGCCAAATGGGGGCTCCCATCGGCGATGGTCAACACCATACGTTTTAGTCACGCCTGCTATCAAAGCGATAGCTTAATGGATATGTGTGTTCGTCTATCCGGCCCCACGGCGGATGCCTGCCTATCAAAAGCTCCTGAAGAACAGCTGGCCGCCCTGATAGCCGATATAAGCACGACAGCGGATGTGCCCTCTCTCTCATTTAAAAGCGTTCTACAAGAAGTTCAGCCCAAAATGGAGTTGATCGCTAAAACGCTGATGATTGACACCCCCGCGGCTATTGATCCCAAAGAGCTGCTTGAAAATGCTCAGCAGCTCTTGCTAAATCATACGCTTATACTCAATAGCCGTAGAGAAGCCCAACACAAAGCATTAACGATGTTGCGTAAAGGGTACAGCGACCCGGATGGATTCAACAAAAACATTGCTTTCAAAAAACTTAACCCCCAATCCCGCGCTAAATCTTAAACCTCTGGCCAGAACATGCATGCCATCAGGCGTTCCGGCCAGGGCGTTTTCTCTACTTCATGCTTAACCGTCTTTCTTTTATAAGCACCTCACCGAGTCATTGCCTCAGGTAGATAGAGAGCGATACCCGGAAAGATGTGCATTAAGGCAATCGCCAACAGCATGAGAAGAAAGAACGGCAGCGTGGCTTTGGTAATGGTCAGAATATCTTTACCGGTTAGCCCCTGAATCACGAACAGGTTGAAGCCCACCGGTGGGGTAATCTGGGACATCTCGACCACCACGACCAGATAAATACCGAACCAGATCAGGTCGAACCCAGCGGCGCTCACCAGCGGCATGATAATCGCGGTGACTAGCAGGATCAGCGAGATACCGTCGAGAAAACAGCCCATCACCAGCAGCAGCAAGGTAAGCGCAATCAGCAGCATGGTAGGTGAAAGCCCCATCTCACCAATCGCCTGCGCCAGCTTCATGGGCACCTGGGTAAAGCCCATGGCCGAGGTTAAAAACGACGCACCGGCAATAATAAAAGCGATCATGCAGGCGGTACGCACGGCGGCAAACAGCGAGCTTTTAAAAATGTCGCGATCAAAGTGACCGTTAAAGCGCGCAATCACGATTGACAATACCACACCGACTGCCGCGGCCTCAGTAGGCGACGCTAACCCGCCATAGATCGAAAAGATAATCCCGCCGATCAACAGCAGAATAGGTACCAGCGACCAGGTATTGCGCAGCTTTTCAGCAAAGCTCATACCGGATTCATCTTCGCCGGTAAGCCCTTCACGGTTGCCCTTGAGCAACGCCCACAAAATGAGGTAGCTCATAAACATGGCCAGGATCATCAGTCCCGGGCCAATACCGGCCATAAACAGCCTGGAGATCGACTGTTCGGTGACCACACCGTAAACGATGAGCACAATGGAGGGTGGAATCAAAAGTCCCAAAGTGGAGGCGCTGGCCAAGGTGCCAATCGCCATATTGCTGTCGTAACCCCGCCGCTCGAGCTCTGGCAGGGTCATTTTACCCACCGTGGCACAGGTGGCCGCCGAAGAGCCGCACACCGCCGCAAACATGCCGCTACCAATAATATTGGTATGCAGTAAACGTCCCGGCAGGCGGTTCAGCCAGGGCGACAGGCCACGAAACATATTGTCCGCAAGCCCAGAGCGAAACAGAATTTCCCCCATCCAGATAAACATCGGTAGCGCGGTGAGATCCCAACCGTAGCTGGCGCCCCAAAAATCGGAGGCTAAAATAGCGCCCGGCGAGAAAGAGCTGAAGAACTCTAGCGCTATCCAGGCAGTGCCGATTAGCGCAAAGGCGATCCACACCCCGCTCCCTAGCAGAACCACGAGGGTGAAAATGGTGGCGAGACTTAGTAGCAGCACAAGGATCTCTCCAATTTAAACGGCAGAAGCAGTGTTAACAGTGGTCCCGTTAACCGCTGCGTACTCAACACAGACGACGTACTCAACCAAGACATAGCTATCGTCACCATTTAGTGGCCCTCGCTTTCATCTGGGGCAGTCGCTTCACGAAAACTCGCAGGATCGCGAATGGCAATCCGTAGCGCCATAAACAGGGCTTCAGCCAGCGCCAAACAGAGCAGCCCTACGCTGGTCGCGAGCACAAGCTGGGGGATCCAGAGCGGAATCGACACAAAGCCTGAAGAGACATCGTTGTATTGCACGCTCTCCCTCGCCAACCCAATGAGGCCGTAACTGAGCATTAGGCTGATCGCCAGGGCGATGATGAGGCAAAACACTTCAAACCACACACGAATTGCCGGTGGTAGCCGGGTAATCAACAGCGTCACGCGAATATGGGCGTGATGCACAAAGGTGTAGGCCAACCCCAGAAAGGTCGCCCCCACCAATAGATAAGAAGCGATTTCCGAAACGCCGGTAATACTCATGCCCAGGCGGCTCAGCCCCACGAGCACCAGCAGGGCGTCTACCAGGCGGAAGGCCACCTGAAGCGCTATCAGCGTGCAAATGGCAACCATGCAGGCCGCCGCACCCCAAGCACCCAGGCGATAGAGCTTGTCGAATTTAAACGTCATGTTCGCAGCCTCACGAAGCACGCGGGAAAACGTACTTAGAAAACGTACTTAGGAAAAGCGCGTAGCAAAAGCAGGGGCAGCGCCAAAATCACCGCCCCTGCGGAAACCATCACGATAGAGCCTAGTTAAAAAGTATTTAGCTTAAACCGTGTTTAGGCTAAATAGCGCTTAGCTGTCGCGCTGCTCGCGATAGGATTCCAGTGCCTGTTTGGCTTCGTCGTCAGCACGCGACTGCCAATCTTCAAACAGTTTGTCACCGGCTGCCTGGAGTGCCTCTGAAACAGCTTCGTTAGGCTCTGAAACAGAGATACCGTTCTCTTGCAGAGCTTCTAAGCTCGCCTGATTATCTTCGCGGCTCATCTCCCAACCACGTTTTTCAGCCTCAGCGGCGGCTTCCATCAGAGCGTCCTGAGTCGCTTCATCCAGGCCATCAAAACTACGTTGGCTAATGAAGACGATATTTTTTGGCAGCCATAGGTTAGCGTCGGTGTAATCAGTCACGTAATCCCACGCCGCCATGGAGTTACCGGTAGAGCTTGAGGTGATCATGGCATCCACACGGCCAGTGCTAAACGCAGTGGGTATATCAGACTCTTCGGTTTCGGTGGGGCTACCGCCAAGGTTATCGACAAAGCGCTGGGTATTGATGTTAGGTGCACGAACGCGCAAGCCTTCAAACTGCTCAGGGTCAGTAAGAGGTTCAGAGGTATAGATACCTTGCGCAGGCCAAGCGACGGCGTAGAGCGGAATCAACCCTTCATAGGCAAACAGCTCGGTGATCATCGGCTTGGTGGCTTCCCACAGCGCGTAGGCGTCGTCATAGCTGCCGGCCACACCAGGCAGTGTATCCACTTCGAAAATGGGATCATCGTTGGAAAGAACGGAGAGGAATACTTCACCCGCATCAATCGTGCCACGGCGAACCGACGGCTTGATTTCACCATGCGATACCAACGAGCCGCCGCTATGTACGGTAATGGTTAACTCGCCATCGGTAGCTTCGGCCACGTCCTCAGCGAACTGCTTGTTGTTTTGGGTATGAAAGCTGGCATCACCGTAAGGCGTGGCCATGGTCCATTCCGCGGCATGAGCCGTCACCGTTAAACCGCAGGCGGTCGCCAGGAGCAATGAAGTCGTTATTGTCTTGCGCATCATAAGAACCCTCTTATTTCTATTAATAGTATGGTGCTAATAGTGTGTTGCTTCGGTGGTACCAGAGGAGGCACTGGCAGTAACCCAGCGCCCGGAGAAAAGTGTTGTTGTCATATCGGCACGGCGCGCCTGAGCATAGCTGCAGGCACACTGCTGAGCCAAGCGTGCCACGCCACGACAAAAGCGCGGGTGGTTAGCGTTGCGCCATATCACATCATAGTGCATGGCCGGTAACGGCACCGGTAGCGAGAGACGGTAGAGCTCCCCTCGCTGCCACTCATCCAGCACAGTGGCGACAGGCAGCGCGCCAATCCCCAACCCTTCGGTGGTCATTCGTACAATGGTCATTAGTGTGCTGACGCTATGGATACGAGGATTAGCGATTCCCTGCTCTGCCAAATAACTCACTAACTCTGCATAGGGACGAGCCTGCTTACCAAATGAAATAAACGGCAACTGCTTGCCCCAAGTGTCGGCACTTTCGCCCAGTTGCTTGACGTGCCGCGGAGAGACAAACATGCCCATTTCATAAGGGCTCAAGGACTCGTACTCGATCTGCTTTTGCGGTGAATAGCCATTCATCGCCAATACAATATCCAGTTCGTTGCCCAGTAGCCGCTCATTGAGCACCGGCGAGTAATCGACCGTCAGTTCAATGGTCAAACGCGGATACCGCTCGGTTAAACGGCGCATAAATTCGGGAAACCAGCTATGGGCGATGGTTTCAATCGTGCCGAGCCGCAATGGTGCAGAAAACGCCTCTTCGTCATCGAAAAGCTTCATCGCTTCATCACGCTGGTGCAGCATCCGCTCAGCGTGCACAAAGAACTCGCGGCCCCGCATAGTAGGCTGAATAGGCCTGGCGGCACGCTCCAGCAGCAACTCTCCTACCGTGGTTTCCAAGCGTGAAATACGCTCAGAAACAGAGGGCTGAGTAAGGTGCAGGCGGGTCGCCGCCTTACGGAAGGAGCCGAGCCTCACTGCCCATACGAACGCCTCAAGTTCTTTAAAATCGAGCATAGTGACTCGCCTACAAATATGACTTACTGGAGTAAAAACACTGCTGTGCTGATACGCAAAGAGACCGGCGGAGTGCTACGGCTCATGACGACCTGATAGCTATGCAACTTGAAGACCACTACGCAACTTTAAGACCACTATGCAACTTTAAGACCAATCCCAGCAGCGCTATGTCACCAACGTTATTATCACGCCCCGCTCCTAATGTGATAAGCGTATCGTGCCCAAGCGTCAACCCTTTTTCCAATAAATAACAATATGATAGAAGCACCCGATAGTTAGTATCGTCAAAAACGATTGGCACTGGGCAAGCCATGTTCATATATTGGTGGTGGACTACAATTCAGCGCTAATCAATCAAGCGCACCCACTGCATCGACATAGGAGTCGCTATGGCCATCCCCCTGCTTAATTGCGATATGGGCGAGAGTTTCGGCAACTGGCACCTCGGCCTGGATGCCGATGCGATGCCTTTCGTCGACTGCGCCAACATCGCCTGCGGCTTCCATGCCTCCGACCCCCATGTCATGCGCCGCACCGTCAAACTAGCGGTTCAAAATGGCGTGCGCATTGGCGCGCACCCGGGTTACCCGGATTTGATGGGCTTTGGCCGCCGCTCAATGGCCTGCTCGCCGGAAGAAGCGGAAGATATGGTGCTCTACCAAGTAGGGGCTTTGGCGGGCATCTGCCAAGCGGAAGGCACCCAACTGCGCTATATCAAACCCCATGGTGCGCTGTACAACGATATGGCCGCCAACCCGGCGCTGCTCGAAGGCGTCATGCGCGCGGTACGTGCGTATGACGCCAGCCTGCCGTTAATGATTATGTCCACCGCAGACCCCGAACCACATCGCGAGCTGGCTGCCCAAATAGGCATTACCCTCTGGTTCGAGACCTTTGCCGACCGCGCTTATGATGGCAACGGCCACTTGGCCTCACGTCGCCTGCCTAACGCTGTGCACCACGACCAAAACACTATCGTCAATCAAGCGGTAATGCTGGCCAAAGGCGAGCCGCTCACCGCACTTGATGGTACGCCGCTGCAGTTAGCCTGCGATACGCTCTGCGTTCATGGCGACAACCCGGAGTCAGTGGCCGCCGTACGCGCTATTCGCGAGGCCTTTCAGGCGTTGGAGCAGGCGTGAATCCCATTACTGAAAAAAGAACTGAAAGAAGAGCTGAAAGACGTATTGAAATGCGTGTTGAAACCGCTGCCATGGACGCCCTGATGGTGCGATTGTTCGACACCATCGATGAGGCCAATATGGCCTGGGTCATCGCTGCCGACCAAAAGTTGCGTAGCACCTTTGGTTCAGCGTTAATTGATCTAGTGCCCTCTTACACCACGCTGTTGCTGCATTACGACTGCCAGCAGTTAACCCATAGCGAGGCGATTCAACTTATTCACAAGGCGCTTTCTGGTCTTACCCCTGTGGATACTCAAGCCGGTGAGCTGCACGATATCCCGGTGTGGTACGACGAAAGCGTGGGCCCCGAGTTACCACTGGTCGCCAAACGCGCTGGTTTGAGCGTCGACGAGCTTATCGAGCAGCACTGCAACCACGACTACTGCGTGTTCGCGCTGGGGTTTGCCCCCGGCTACGGTTTTATGGGTTTGGTAGACGAATCTCTCGCTACGCCGCGCTTGAAAACGCCGCGCCGTAAAGTCGCAGCAGGTAGCGTGGGGATTGCCGATCGTCAAACCGCGATCTACCCACTGCTCTCGCCGGGCGGCTGGAATATTCTAGGGCGCACCAACGTGCCGCTATTCGAGCATGCCAAACGTGGCGATCCACTGTTTCGCCCCGGCGACAAGGTGCGCTTTAGAGCGATCTCCCGGGAAGAGTTTGAAGCAGATGGTGGCGATACCACGCCCATGGAGGAGCGCCCATGAGTCACGTCACCATGAATGAAGCACACAAGGGGCTGGTGGTTAAGCAAGCGGGACCACTAACGCTGATTCAAGATGCCGGACGATTTGGCGTCGGCCACTTAGGCGTTACTCAGGGCGGCGCTGCCGACTGGATCTCGTTTCGCTGGGCCAATTGGTTGCTGGGCAACGCTTTAAACAGCGCTGCGCTGGAAATCGTCATGGGCGGCGGCTTGAGCTTTGAAACCGAACGCGAGGTGCGCCTGGCGTTGACCGGCGCCGATCTAGACGCCCAGTTGGATGGCAAACCGCTAGCACCCAATACCAGCTTCAAGCTACTGCCGGGCCAGCGTCTGGAATTTCGCCAACCACGCCAGGGTTTGCGCGCCTATCTCGCCTTTCCCGGCGGACTAAATGCGCCTGAGGTGCTGGGCAGCCGCGCTTGCACTGCCCGCGAGCAGTTAGGGGGCTTACATGAAGATGGCAAACCACTAAAAGTGGGCGACCGTTTGACCTGGAAAGGCACCGCTCCAGCGGTGCGCCGCATTCCTGAAAGCCAAGGCACGCGCATGCCGGTTTCAGGCTGTCGTTTGCCTATTGTGCTTGGCTCGCAAATCGCCTCTTTCAGTGGCCGTGCGCTTTTCCAAGCGTTCAACCAACCCTGGACAGTGGATAATCGTGCCGATCGTATGGGCGTGCGCCTCACCGGCCCAGCCCTACACAGCTCACTCAAGGGCATTATTTCCGAAGGCATTCCGCTGGGAGCAGTTCAAGTACCGCCGGACGGCCAGCCTATCGTGCTGATGAACGACCGCCAAACCATTGGCGGCTACCCGCGCCTAGGCGCTCTCACCCCCATCGCCTGCGCTACGCTGGCCCAGTGTTTGCCCGGCACCCAGGTTTGGTTAACCCCTGCCAGCGCCAGCCAAGCGCAAGATGATTACCGACATCAGCTAACGGTTTGGCACTAAAGTAAAAAAGCCCCGAACCAGGGGCTTTATCAGTATCTCTTGTCTCAAGCGCGTTAGTTTCTAGCCATTTGCAATTCCTTAACGACGATATCGCCATCAATGACGATGGGCTCATCGTCCAGGAAGAGCGAGCAGTTGCGCATGGGAATATCCAGATGGCAGGCAGTATCGTTAGACCCGCCAAGCTCGCTGTTCGGGCCGGTGGAGAACATCACATTGCCATAGAAGCTGCGTGGTTCCATCCCCATGCCACCCGGGAACTCTCCCGGCACCATGCGGTGCCATTTGGCATTAGGGTTCATGCCCCAACCTACGTGGCTCATGCCCATTCCGCGCGGGTCGTTAAAGCTATCCATATAGGATTTCACTAGCTCCGCATCGAGCCCACCACGTATATCGGTAATCCAGCCCTTTTCAATGGTGTAGGTAATAGGCTCTCGAACATACATGTTTTGAGGAAGCAGAATATCGCCCGGCGCCACCACAATGGTGCCATCAACGCCATCGTCATCACCGCCGGTGAACACAAAGCCAGAGGGCCAGTGATCCCAACGCCCCGGTTCGTCGGTACAGGCATATTCAGCAACCGTCTCATAAGTATTCAGTTGGTAGGTGACATCCGTGCCGTGGGGCGAGGTGATGCGCATCACTTTGGCTTTTTCCAGCAGCGCGGCGGCCAGTTCGACCTTTTCCCTTAGCTCCTTGGTGGGCAACATTCTGGCCAGCAGTTCTGGCGGTTCAACCGCCGTCAATATGCGCGTGCCCGCGGCTTGGATCGCCATTTGTTCGGGAGAGAACAGCAGGAAAATACAATCGATCAACATGTCGCAGTTTTTAAGCGCTTCCACCGCATCGGGCATGCTAGCAAGCCCCGTTGCTCCCACGGCCCAGCCACCGGTAGGTAACGGCGCGGGTAACCGCATGTGGTACATATTGGCACCTAAACGCTGCCCCGCCGCCATAAAGGCATCCGCATAATCAAGGCGTTCGCTGCCCTGGGTCAGTACGACGAGTTTTTCGCCTTCATGTACGCCGGACATTTTTAGCTGATGGAGGCAAATTTCGGCAAAGCTTGCGTGATCCATAAAGTCTCCTAACTCCCCAGGCGAAAGCACAGCTATAGCGTACTGGGAAGTGTTAGCTGAGAGCGCTCGTGCTCGCCTTTGGGCACACCAAGCGCTCTATGGTGTTATCGGGTCAAAGCTGAACGTCAATTAGGCAGCCGCCTCTTTCGTCGCTTGATCGGTGGTCGTACGGCGCTTTTTACCCAGCTCTTCCGCGATGGCGGTAAAGAAGGCGTCCGAAGAGGCTTGATGAGGCTTGGTCATAAGGCTAACGCCAACAAACAGCACACTAGCGACCACAATGCCCCATACACCGGCGGGCAGGCCCAGCAGTGAATTACCAGTGGCATACATCAGCAGTACAAAGGCGCTGGTACCCACCACGCTTACCAGTGCACCGACGCCAGTACCGCGCTTCCAATAGAAGGCACCGATAAGGGCGGGCACCATGGCAACCAGCCCCGAAGAGGCCGCCACCGACAGCACCGCAATAAGGTCAAGCTGCAGCTCGGCAAAGGCCAGCGCCATCAGTGCAATCACCGGCACCACGAACTTGCCCACCAGCAGTTGGCGCTTTTCACTGACGTTCGGTTTAACGTTCGCATAGACGTCTCGGGAAACCATGGACGCCAGCGTCAGCATGATCGAATCGATAGTAGAGACCGCGGCCGCCATGATGCCGATCATCACGATCACCCCTAATACTGGCGGAACAAACTCCGAGGCCAGCAGCGTGGGCGTGGCTAAATCTGCACTTGCAAGACTTGGGAAAGCAGCTAAGGCAGAGAAACCCCACAGTACGGAGACCATGGTGTAGATAAAACCAAACACCAGGAAGCCAATCAGCATGTGGCGCATGGAGCGCAGCGAGGAGGGCATAAACAGGCGTTGACTGACCTGAGGGTTGGAGATACTAAAGAAGAACCAGGGAATGGTGAGCCCCAGGAAAGTGACAAAGCTGAACAGGCCAGGGCCAGGCACCGTGAGTGACTGCGGATGTTCCGTTGCCAGCGTATCGAATAGTGCGCCGAAACCACCCAAGCCCTGGATCACCAGGAAGGCCACCAGGGTTGAGGCAACAATCATCATGATGGCCTGGAGCGAGTCGGTCCACATCACCGAACGAATCCCCGCGATATAGGAGAAGAAGATGGCGATGACAGTGGCCAGCACCACCCCGGTAGTAAAGGTAATCGCGCCATCAGTAATCCCCTGCAACAGGTAACCAACACCCGCGAGCTGAACGGCCGAGTAGGGAATCAGGAAGATACAACTGGCAATCGAGACAGCCATGGCCACATGTTTGCTGTTGTAGCGGTGGCCCAACATCTCGCTGGGCGTCACATAGCCGAACTTCTTGCCGACAGCCCAGAATTTGGGACCGAAAACAGCCACCAGAGAGACACCGGCGAAATAGATGATTTCAAAACCGAGCGCGCCAACGCCGCCGGCATAGGTAAGACCTGCCAAGCCCACCATCATAAATGCGCTATACGTCGTGGCACTGTAGCTCAGCGCCGAGACAAAGCCGTTCATTTGTCGGTTACCCAGGAAGTATCCCGACATACTTTCGGAAGGACCTTGGCGAGACATAATCGCAATGCCAATAGCGATCAATAAGTAGATGGCAATGGACCACCAGATGAGTGACTCAGTCATTGCTGTGCTCCTCAAAGTCTTTAGTGATAAACACATTCAGCGCAATGATGACCAGCCCTGCCAACATCCAGAACAGGAAGCTGCCGTACCAAAACGCGACCCCGCTCAAGAGGGTGTAAGGCACCAAGTAGCTCAGCAGGACCACTGCCCATACTAGCCATATCCATTTACTGCGTTTCATAATCCACCTCGTTTTATTACGTCAGGGAGTAGAGTGAGTGTTGTTGTGGTGAGGCTGGCGTATATCTGCGATACGTTGTTTTACTTTTTGCCAAGGCGCTTTCTCTGGGGCAAAACGCGCTTGGAGATAGGTCGTCAAATCAGCGACCTGGGTATTACTAAAGCTGTCGGCAAAGCCTGGCATGCTACCAATACCGGGAACGTGTTCGGCGTGGACACCCCCCAAAATTGACTGAATAACGTTATCGGGATGATCGCTGTGTAAATTGGTATTCAGCGCCAGATTAGTGCCCGCCCTCGAAAAGGTAGGAACGCCAGAATCGACATGGCACGCCGCACAGGCGCCCTCGAAGAGCCGCTCCCCTGCCTCCATTTCTGTTGAGCTAACAGCTGCACTGGTCACGCGCTGCGTAGCGTCTGCCACGGCCGCATCGCTATTACTTGTGGGCGCCTGCATCTGGGCGGCCACATAGTGGGCAATAGCCCGCACATCGTATTCAGGCAGCTCAGCCAGCCCCGCTACCACCGGGGCCATAGGGCCAGAGGCAACGCCGTGAAGCTCAGATTCACCGTGGCGCAGATAGTCGTAAAGCGATGTTTCACTCCACGGGATGGGCGCACGCGACAGCGTATTAAGCGGTGGTGCTTCCCAACCATCTACAAAGGCACCGGCAAAGTACGCCTCGCCGCTTTTCTCAGCGCCCATGGCATTACGGGGACTATGGCAAGCGCTGCAGTGGCCTAATCCTTCGGCAAGGTAGGCGCCCCGGTTATACAGTTCGCTCTGCATGGGGTCAGGCTGGAAAGGAGTTGCGTCATGATAAAGCGTATTCCAGCCTGCCATTAAGCTACGCACACTGAAGGGGAAAGTGAGCGCATTGGCTTTTTTTTCAGTCGACACGGGGGGCTGAGCCATTAAGTATGCGTAAAGCGCCTGTAAATCGGCATCACTGGTCTTAGCAAACGCCGTATAGGGGAACGCGGGATAAAGGTGGCTGCCATCACGGCTAATACCGTGGCGCATGGCGCGCTCAAAGGCTGCGTAAGACCACTGACCAATCCCCGTCGCCTCATCCGGTGTAATGTTAGTGCTGTAGAGCGTCCCGAAAGGTGTCTCAAACCCACGCCCACCGGCATTGGTCACGCCACCTTCGGTGGTATGACACGCCGCGCAGTCACCTGCAGCCGCAACGAGTCGCCCGCGCTCAATGGTCTCGGCAGAATAGAGATTGGCGGCTGGCCGAGAGACAGGCGCAATGGCCCCTTTCCACGGCCATGCCATGGCCGCAGTGCCCGCAATGGTGGTAAACGCTGCGGCGGCTAACCAGCGCCGTTTCGTTGACCGCGGCGGTTTCAATTTAGATGGGCTCCCTGCCTCCTCGGTGGACGAAGCTTCGAGTGCCTGGCGCACGCGCTTGGCGGTAAACGGTGGTTGGCGAAAACGCAGGCCGGTGGCATCAAAAAGCGCATTGGCTATTACCGCAACACCCGGCGATAGCTCCGCACCGGTTAATACGTCTTCACCGACGGTTTGATTAACACCTTCCTCAACAGGGCTCGGCGAAGAAGGGGTGGTTGGTAATCCTGCTGAATATTCACTTTTAGTCAGTGTACGACTGCCGTCACCCCACTCGTCGAAACTGGGTGCCTGCCCCAAAAGGGGGCGCGCTTCACCCAAGACCCGGGCCTGTAGCGTTTGCTGAAGGCGATCAGTATCCACATCAGAGCCGACGTCCTGACCAACTACCAAACGGGTAAGCTGAACATCGCCGGTAACGCGATTGACCTCCACATCGGCAATCCAGGCAGAGCGCACTCCCGATTCCACGCGTTGTTCACGGTCAGGTAGTTGAGAGTAGGCAAAACCCCGCCCGCGCAATAGATCCTGGGGTAAAGAGTCCGCTGATGGATTGAACGCCCTTTGCCACTCGGCCCGTTTAGCAACGGACTCAATCAGCTCAATACCACGCGCATCGTCAAGATGTCGAAGTCGCAGCGCGACAGGGTCTTGGTCACTCTCGCGGGCAACCTCATCTAAAAAAGATTCTCGAGCGAACGTCTGCTGTATACCCATCAAGGTGGAATTGGTGGAGAGCGAGTCTGGCTGGGAGCGTGCGGCAAGGTATTGGTCGCGAAATACATAGGGTGAGAACGGCGTTGTGTCTTGCTCGCCGGTGGAGGCCTCAGCGCTAGACGGTGTTATCGCGGCCCTACCACTTAACAACAACCCTACGGCAGCCACCTCACCAGTGAGATTGGCCTGCTGATAGTGATAACGGGCTATCTCACCACTACTGGCAATATCCGCGTTTAAGGTAATTCGCTGCGCTTGACCCAATGCCTGAACATCTTTGGCGTAGCGGGCATCAAGCCAGACGGCTACCGGGCCGCCCACCGCCCGCGACATCAACGCCGCATCCACGGCGGCATCGTCACCGCAATGGCGACCCAGCCCTGAGTCCTGATTTGATGCGTGTTTACCATCGGCGCTATAAAGCTCAATCTGGCTAATATTCAGCGCGGTTAACCGGCTTAGATCCTGTTTAAGCGCCGCTGGGGTGACGGTTTTCCCCCACACACTCAATTGTTGGTCGCAACAATCGGCAATTACCCAGCTGGGGTGACTGCCCCAGCGCATGCGACTCGGCCAGCCATACCCATGGTTCGAATGCATGTACGACTGGCTAGGCATAACAAGAGGCGAATTAGGGGGCGCTTGATCGCTTTCAGGCGCTTTTTCGAGCGTCTGGTGAACGGCCTGCCACTCAACCTTCAGTTGTTTAGCGGCATCGGTCGCCAAGGCCAAACTATCGGCAACCACCCCCACAAAATTCCCTTCCACCACGACTTCAATAGATCCAGATAGTGAGGCAATGCGGCTGCTATCGACGCCAACTAAGCGATCACTCTCAAAACGCTCACCATTCCACCGGTAGTAAGGTGGACGCACGACGACACCAAAACGTGCCTGCGCTAGCAGCGCGGGGATGCCGGCCTGTTTTTGCTGGCCATGGAGCATCGACCCTTCACTCATGAGAAGCCTCCTGCAACGCGGCCGCGTTAATGACCACGGCACGCTCCGCTGCCTGGAGAATTTCAACATGGGTGCCACATCGGCAGAGGTTATGCTCTAAAGCGGTGCGAATCTGCTGCGTAGAGGGTTGGGTATTATGATTTAGCAGCGCACGAATAGTGATGATCATGCCGTTCAAACAGTAGCCACACTGGGCTGCCTGAGCATCGATAAAGGCTTGTTGTACAGGGTCAAGCTCACCGCCCTGGGAAAGACCATCAAGGGTGGTTACCTCATGGCCAACGGCAGCGGACACGGGCAGCACGCAGGTGCGTGCGGCCATGCCATCAATCAATACGCTGCATGCCCCACACTCGCCCAAACCACAGCCATACTTGGGTCCATTGAGCGCCAGGTCGTTACGCAACACATTGAGCAATGGTGTCTGCGGCGGCACGGCCAGCTCGCGTTCTTGCCCATTGATAGTTAGCTTTAGCGTCATAGGGGATCATCATCGTTATTGTTAAGCCCGCCCTCTTGCTCTGAATAGGGCTTGGATATGACTTAGATATTACTAATAAATACTGCCTGCCAAACACGCTTCGTAGCACCTTAAACCAGCCTATTTTCATCTACCTTTCACATACGGCCAATCGACTTGCACCAGCTGAGTGCAGAGCTAATACCCATCGAGCATTAAAGGTGCGTACGCTATAAAAATAAGCCTAATAAACGTATAGCACTCAATGTACACGTTGTTCAAGTTTTTGCATAAAACCAAAAAAACAGCAATAAATCCATTAAATTCATGTATTTATTTAAAAATACCGCCTTGTTTTCGTTAAAAAATAATTTCGAAACTAATTCTTGACCAAAAAATAAATGGTGTATACGTTGTTTTATAGCATTCACGAACGCATTCGGAAACGAGTGATAGGCGAATAAAACAGCGAGGAAACCAGGATATGAACAATAAACCCACCATAGCCGTTATTGGCGCGGGCCTTGGCGGCGCCGCTGCAGGCGCACTACTGCAGAAAGCGGGTTACCCCACCAAGGTGTACGAACAGGCACCAGCGTTTGCGCGCCTTGGGGCAGGCATTCACCTTGGCCCCAACGTGATGAAAGTGATGCGCCGCATTGGTATTGAAGAGAAGCTCAATGCCATGGGCTCACACCCCGATTACTGGTTCAGCCGCAACGGCATGACCGGCGAGTATCAGTCTCGCATCCCGCTAGGCGAGTTTGCTCGCGAAAACTATGGGGCGGCCTACATCACCGTACACCGTGGTGATCTGCACGAATTGATGGTCAGCACGCTCGACCAGGACAACCTCTATTTCGATAAGCGCCTGGTCGATGTCGACGACAGCGGCAACAAGGTCGTCATGACCTTCGCTGACGGTTCGACGGAAGAGGCCGACCTGGTAATCGGCGCAGACGGTGTCAATTCGCGGCTGCGCGAGAAGCTACTGGGCCCAGAGGCTCCGATCTATAGCGGCTGGGTCGCTCACCGGGCAATTATCTCTGCCGAAAAACTCAAGGCATATGACCTGGATTTCGAAGCCTGCGTGAAGTGGTGGTCGGAAGACCGGCACATGATGGTGTACTTCGTGACCGGCGACGAGAAGGAGTATTACTACGTGACCGGCGTGCCTGAACCCGATTGGAACCACGGCACTTCCTTCGTCGACAGCTCACGGGAAGAGATGCGCAAAGCATTCGAGGGTTACCACCCCACCGTACAAGCGCTGATTGACTGCACTGAAACCGTCACCAAATGGCCCTTGCTGGAACGCAACCCACTGCCACTGTGGCATGAAAACCGGCTAGTGCTGCTGGGCGATGCCTGCCACCCGATGAAGCCTCATATGGCCCAGGGCGCTGCCATGGCCATCGAGGATGCCGCCATGCTGGTACGCTGCCTGGAGGAAGTGGGCGCCGAGAACTACCAGCAGGCATTCGAACTTTTCCGCACCAACCGTTTTGAACGCGCCTCGCGGGTTCAGCAGGTTTCCCACGACAATACCTGGTTACGGGAAGACGAAGACCCGGCCTGGGTATTCGCCTATGACCCCTTTGAAGTACCGCTGAAGCAACCAACCAGTCAAGGGAGCCCAGCATGAACAGCACCTATCTCTATGGCGCCAACGTGCACGCCAATGGTATTCGTCAGCACTACCTGCGCTTTGCCGACAGCGCCGAGACTTCGCGCCAGCCGCTGGTACTGATACCGGGCATTACCAGCCCAGCCATCACCTGGCGTTTTGTGGCCGAGCGGCTCGGTCAGCATTTCGACACTTATGTGCTGGATGTCCGTGGACGCGGCTTGTCGTCTACCGGGCCCGAGCTCGATTATGACACTGACACTTGCGCCGACGATGTGATCGCCTTTATTGATGCGCTGGGTCTGAGCAATGTCATTCTGGCGGGCCACTCCATGGGTGCGCGCTTTGCGCTACGCGCCATGAGTCGCGGCGCCAAGGGAATCGACAAACTGGTACTTATCGACCCACCGGTTTCAGGGCCAGGACGCCGTGAGTACCCCAGCAAGCTGCCCTGGTACGTGGATTCGATTCGCGACTGCACACGTGGTGCCGATATCGAGACCATGCGCCACTACTGCCCCACCTGGAGCGACGAGCAGCTGCGGTTACGCGCCGAGTGGTTACATACTTGCTTTGAGCCCGCCATTGTTCAGGCGTTTGAAGAGTTCCACAGCGTCGATATCCACCAGGATTTCCCCGCTATCAAAGTGCCCACGCTGCTGATGTGTGCAGGCAAAGGCGGTGTTATCCAGGATGAAGATCGCGCCGAAATACGCGCCCTTCTACCGACGGTTCGTATTTCTACCGCGGAAAAAGCGGGTCACATGATTCCCTGGGATGACTTCGACGGTTTTTTTGCCGCGTTTGAAGACTTCCTGGGCAGCGAGCTCTAAGAGAGGCCAAATACCATGACCAGCAACTATATAAAGAACGAGATCAAAAGCTACCGTATCGGCCAGATCGTCCCCAGCTCCAATATCACCATGGAGACCGAAATACCCGCCATGCTTACGGCGCGGCAGTTAATCCGCCCGGAACGCTTTACCTTTCACTCCAGCCGCATGCGCATGAAGAACGTCAGCAAGGACGAACTGGCTGCCATGGATGCGGAGTCGGATCGCTGCGCCCTGGAGCTTTCTGATGCAGCGGTGGATGTGATGGGGTATGCCTGCCTGGTTGCCATTATGGCGATGGGGCCCGGCTACCACCGAGAGTCGCAAAAGCGTTTGCGCAGCCGCACCGAAGAGAACGGTTGCGACACGCCGGTGGTCACCAGCGCCGGTGCTCTGGTTGATGCCCTGGGTGTGATGAAAGCCAAGCGCGTGGTGGTAGTGGCCCCCTACATGAAGCCGCTGACCGAAATGGTGGTGGACTACATCCGTCAGGAAGGCATTGACGTGCTCGACTACCGAGCGCTTGAGATCCCCAATAACCTGGATGTCGCTCGCCACGATCCCGCCAATCTTCCCGAGATCGTCGCCAGTCTCGATTTAAGTAACGTGGACGCTATCGTCTTGTCAGCCTGTGTGCAAATGCCATCACTACCGGCCGTCGCCAAGGTCGAAGCCCTGACCGGCAAGCCGGTGGTTACCGCAGCTATCGCGACCACCTATGCCATGCTCAAGGCACTCGACCTGGAGCCCATCGTACCGGGCGCGGGCGCCCTCTTGTCAGGGGCTTACTAACAAAATCAGGTACTTATTGACGATATAGAGTGCTGATTAAGGAGACGACCATGTCGCCACACACGACTGATAACAGCGATGGCGTTAGCGATAACACTGCCACGGACAACTACCGAGGCGTGTGGGATGGGCGCATCGGTTTTGGCAAAACGCCTGCGCTGCTGGTGGTTGATTTTATGCAAGGCTACACCACACCAGGTTCGCCGCTATTTGCCCAGGGCGTGGTGGATGCGGTGGCCAATATGCCGCCGCTACTCAATACCGCACGGCGCACTGGCACGCCTGTTATCCACACCAACATCCTGTATCACGCCCCAGATCAAATCGACGGTGGCATTTGGGTCAAGAAGGCGCCGGTCATGCGGGCGATGGTGGCGGGCAACCCTTACGCCGAGTTCTGCCCCGAGGTGGCCCCCCGTGAAGATGAGCTGGTAATGACCAAGCAGTATGCCAGCGCGTTCTTTGGAACTTCGCTTGCCTCCACACTGGTCGCCATGGGTATCGATACACTCATCATTACCGGCTGCTCCACCAGTGGCTGCATTCGCGCCACCGCCGTTGATGGAGTACAGCACGGCTTTCGGGTGATGGTCGTGCGTGACTGCGTGGGTGACCGTCACCCCGCGCCCCATGAAGCTAACCTGTTTGATATCGATAGCAAATATGGCGATGTGATTGGACTGGATGAAACACTGGGATACTTAATGAAGCGTTAGGAGTATCCGAAAACGCAGGTGAAGCGGACGTCTCTGTTGAGTCATCAGTCCGCGTTCATTTTTTCCAGCAGATGCATTAAGGCAACCCGCTCTGCCGGGTTGAGATTTTTCATGGTCTGATCGCTAATTTGCTTGGCACTGGGCACCATAGCCTCGACTAATGTCTCCCCGGCCTCAGTGATCACGACCATGACTTTGCGTTGATCATTGGGGTCGGTGGTTAGCGAGATCCACCCCCGCGCTCTAAGACGTTTAATGACGCCACGGATGGTGGCTGGATCAATCGCCGTGGCATTGACGATATCGGTTAACGAGCTAGGGCCGCGCTCCATCACCGTGCACAGCGTTACAAATTGAATGGCCGTGAGCTGTTTATCGCTGCTGTGGCGCTGAAAAATAGCCGTATGCCGCTGGTAGGCTTTACGCAGTAGATGCCCTACTTGCTCAGAAAAATCATACCCTTGCTCTGAAGGCGTAGAGTGCTCGCCGGAAGACGAGTGTTTGAACGCACTATCCGTTGTCATTCCATATCCTTAATCTATTGGCGACGTCGTGTATCGAGTATGGCACTGGTTAACAAAATGATGCATCAACGTATGAAATACTCCTTGCGCTGGATCAATTCATCATGCTTTTATGGCGTACACGCTATAATCTTACCTTAGTTATCGCTCTTTCATCACCTAAAATTCATCCGCACTGATCATCGTAAACGCGAGCGTGGGAGGCAGACATGGCTGATAAATCAGACTATACAAGAGAGTCACTGCTGTATGGGTCTGATGTTCTGGTGATCTATCGCGACCCGGTTACGCCCCCCAAGCCCGCGCCTGGACAGCCAGGTACACACTCAAACTTCACCCCACATGAGCCTGAGATATTCATTGCCGTACTGAGCGATAGTCATATCGTGGCTTTCAACGGCCACGTAGACCTGGGCACGGGCATACGCACGGCGCTCGCTCAAATTGTTGCAGAAGAGCTCAGCGTCGCGTTCGACAGCGTCACCATGGTGCTGGGCAACTCCGTTGAAGCCCCCAACCAAGGCCCCACCATAGCCAGTGCATCGATTCAGATCACTGCCGAGCCTTTACGCCGAGCTGCGGCACAGGCGCGGGAGTACCTATTAACCCTGGCAGCAAAGCACTTTGACACTGAGCGCTCACTACTTAGCTGCCAGAACGGCGCTATTACGCCAAGTGATAATAACCGCTCACCCGTTAGCTTTGGGGAGTTGCTGCGGGGCACCCGTCATGCATTAAAGCTTGCCGATGAGGTGCCGCTTAAGCCGGTCAGCCATTATACCCTGGTCGGCCAATCGACCTCCCGCGTGGATATACCCGCCAAGGCCACCGGGCAATTGACTTTTATCCACGACCTACGCCTGCCCAACATGCTGCATGGGCGAGTGATTCGTCCGCCTTATGTAGGCCATGATAGCGGCGACTTTATTGGCAACAGTTTAATCGCGGTAGATGAAAGCTCTGTGGCTCATTTGCCAGGTGTGGTAAGTGTCGTGGTGGTCGGTGACTTTGTTGGCGTGGTGGCCGAGCGTGAAGAGCAGGCTGCTGCCGCAGCCAAACAGCTAAAGATCCAGTGGCGCCCAATCGAAGGCTTGCCTCAGTTGGACAACATAGAGCAAGCACTGCTCGACCTGCCCAGCAAGCAGCGCATACTCCTCGAAGAGGGTGATCTCGATAACGCTCTGGCTGCCGCACAGCATCCGCTCAATCGTCATTATGTGTGGCCATTCCAGCTGCATGGCTCCATCGGCCCTTCGTGCTCTGTCGCCGATGCCAACGAAGATGGCCTTCACGTATGGTCGGGCACCCAAAATCCACACAGCCTGCGCGCCGACCTCGCCCGCCTTACCGGTTTGGACGAAGGCGTTATCACCATTACCCGCATGGAAACATCAGGCTGCTATGGCCGCAACTGCGCCGACGACGTTGGCGCGGATGCAGTGCTACTCTCTCAGGCGGTGGGTCGACCTGTTCGTGTACAACTAACCCGTGAGCAGGAGCACACCTGGGAGCCTAAAGGGGCTGCTCAGTATATGGCCATTCAGGGCGGCTTAAACGCAGATGGCAGCCCAGCAGGCTATCGCTTTAATACGCGCTACCCCTCTAACAGTGCGCCCACCCTGGCACTACTGCTGACCGGTGCTGCCCCACCGATTGATATCCCCTTTGAAATGGGGGATCGAACATCGGTGCCGCCCTACCGCTACCCTCATCGCCAAATAGTGTGCGACGACGTCCCGACCCTGGTGCGCGCCTCCTGGCTGCGTGGTGTCTCGGCGCTGCCCAGCACTTTCGCCCACGAAAGCTATATTGATGAACTCGCCTACTTGGCGGGTGAAGATCCTGTCGCCTATCGGTTGCGCTACTTAGCCGATAACCGCGCCTGCGAGCTTGTCGAAGCGTTAGCCGAACGTGCGAACTGGAAACCCTGCACCGCTAACACCAATCCGAGTAGCGATGGCGAGTGGCGCTACGGCCGAGGATTCGCTTACGCCCAGTACGTACATAGTAAATTTCCCGGCTTTGGTGCCGCGCTCGCCGCCTGGGTGATTGAGCTTAAAGTCAATGTGAAGAGTGGACGGGTTGTCGTCGAGAACCTATATGTAGGTCAGGATGCGGGCCTGATGGTGAACCCCGCCGGCGTTCGCCATCAGGTGCATGGTAATGTGATCCAGATGCTCAGCCGCACTTTAAAGGAGCGGGTAACCTTTGAGGATGGTTTACCAACCAGCAGAGAGTGGGGCGGCTACCCTATTCTGCGTTTCTCGGAGCTGCCTCCCATCGACGTCATGCTGCTTGATCGCCCTGAACTGCCCCCACTCGGTGTTGGGGAGTCCGCCTCACTGCCCGGCGCTCCCGCGATTGCCAACGCGCTTTTTGATGCCACGGGGGTACGCTTTACCCATCCCCCTTTTACCCCTGACACCATTCGCGATGCACTGAAAGCCGCTCTTCGACTCCCCATGGAGGCGGCGATTTAATGCACCATCTTGATCTACAGGTTATCGAACGTGCGTTGAAATGGGCCAACCAGGGGCTGACCGTTTGGCTATGCACAGTTCTGAAAACTTTTGGCTCGGCCCCCCGGGAGCCGGGTGCCATGCTGGTCGCATGTTCGACAGGCGACTATCTGGGGTCACTGTCAGGTGGCTGTGTCGAAGAAGACTTTATCGCAAGGCTTCAAAAGGGTGAGTTTAACGAACCGGTTCAACGGGTGCGCTATGGCGGTGACGCTGGTTCAGCGAATATTCGTTTACCCTGCGGTGGTCGCCTTGAAGTGTTGGTTGAACGGCTAGCGCCCAACACCGAAAACCTCACTCACCTAGAAGTGATGCATGCCACGCTACTGGGTCGCCAACCGCTAACCCGCTGTATCACACTGGATGGCAGCGGCAAGCGCTTTAACCTATCGAATAACACCGAGCCCACCGTTACTTTCGATACAGATAGCGTCAATATTCGCATAGGCCCTGCGCTACGGCTGATTATCGCGGGGATCTCTTCAGTCTCTGCGCCCTGTGCGCTGTTTGCCCAAACGCTTGGTTTTGAAGTGATTGTCTGCGACCCCAGAGACGAGCCTAGGCAAAATTTTGCTGTCGCCGGAGTGGAGGTGCAGGCGGTACTGCCCTCAGTGTTTATTGCCTCTGGCGGTTGCCATGCCAATACCGCCGTTGTGGCCTTGACCCATGACCCGCGTATCGATGATTTAGCGATGATCGAAGCCGTCCGAACGGAAGCCTTTTACATTGGCGTTATGGGCTCTCAGCAGACATCACAGCAGCGTGCCGAACGACTGCTACGTTCTGGCGGCCTGACGGAAAGCCAAGTAGCAAGAATTGCCATGCCCATTGGGCTTAATCTGGGTAGCAAAACACCGGCTGAAATTGCGCTAGCCGTGATGGCCGATATTGCTCGCCTCTCTCGCGGAAAAGAACGCCATGCCTTGTAGCGATATCATAGTCATCGTGATGGCGGCAGGGCAATCAAGCCGCTTTGGCAGCGATAAAAGAGTCGCCAAGTTAGGCAATGGGGAAACGCTGCTTAGCTCCACTTTACGAACTATTCAGAAAACTTTTTCTAATAGCCGCGTTGTTATCAAACCCGAAGATAACGCCCAGTCACTCGGCCTTACACCAACGAATCACATTATTATTAGTCAGCGCAGTCATTTAGGCCTTGGTTACAGTATTAGCGATGCTTTTAGACAACTCTGCAGCGATGAAAGCATACATCATTATCGTGCTGCCGCAGTATGGTTAGCCGACCTCCCTTGGGTAAGTGAAGAGACATGCGGTGTATTAACAAAAATGGCCACCCCAGGGAGTATCGTACAGCCAATACACCAAGAAAACCCTGGGCACCCTGTTGTTTTTGGAAGAGAATTCTGGCACGAACTGGCACTTTTAGAAAACGACAGAGGTGCAAGTCCTGTCATCAAAAAGCATAGCAAGCGTGTTATTTATGTCTCTCTCAACGACCCAGGCGTGTGCACTGACGTCGACTACCCCGATGATTTAACAAAATCACAAAAAATACAAGAAGCGCGCAAATGCATACAAGACTACAACAAAAACCACAACAAAAATTACATTAAAAGCTGAAACAGACTTTTAGTTTAACATTATTATATTAGCCAAAAAGATATTAAAAAAATCAAATATTTGAGCAAGTGCAGGATCGACCGTTAATGATTAGCGGTAGTAAGAATAACACCCAGGGAACCATTAAACAGTCAAAGCATGGCACTCATCAACATCCTCGTGCTTTGCTTCTGGCCAACATATCGAGGCAACAAATGAAAAAAATTTCTCGTCTTTCACTGACGCAGAAACTGCTGGTCGCTGTCGCTATACCTCTCTTAGTGGTAGCCGTCATTTTAGGCTTTGTCGTCAATCAACAGCTTAACCAGGCTATTCCAGCGTTAATCGATAATGCCGGTAAGCGGCAGGTAGAAGCACGGGCAGATGAAATCAGCCGCTGGATTACCGGGTACCGTAATTGGATCTCCGTACTTGCTCAGGATGAGCGTTTGGTGGAAGACGTGCCGCTTGCGTCTCACCGCGCTTGGCTCGAAAAGCGCTACCCGCCAGGGGGCACCATCGAGTCACTGTTCTTTGCTGACGCATCCGGAGCGACCCTAACTCACGCAGGCGTCAACTTGCAGATAGCCGAACGTCCTTATTTCAAAGCCTTAGTGACTGACGGCACTCAGGATAGTCTGCTAAGCGATCCGGTTATCTCCATGGTGAGTGGCCTGCCAACGGCTATTGTCGCTGATACTGTATTCGATGAGCGTGGCAATCGAGCGGGACTGCTGGGCATGACCGTTTCCATGGCCGCCGTATCTGATATTACCTCCGATATTAATGTTGGCGATGGCAGCTACGGCTGGCTAATCGACAGCCAAGGGCAAGTCATTGCTCATCCGGTTGAAGAGTATCGCATGTCGCTCAATTACACCGATGCCGACCAGCAGGGCTACCAAGGCCTGGATGCATTGAGTCAGCAAATACTCAGCGGCACGGCAGGCTCCGGTGAAATAACCATGCCCAGCGGTGAGCAGACCGTGCTCATGTGGAGCCCGGTGGAAGGCACTTCCTGGGTGGTCGGGGTCACCGTACCCATCACCGCCTTTACGACCGTGACTAACAGCCTGCTGCAGTCGCTGCTGCTGGCGGGAGGACTGCTATTGGCATTGCTGTTGGTGGTGGTTGCCTATGCGGCGCGGCGCTCACTTGCCCCCATCAAGCATACCGCCAGTGCCATGGCTGATATTGCCAAAGGAAAAGGTGATTTAACGCGCCGTTTAGAAGCCAAAACCCAGGATGAAATTGGCGACCTCGCCCACGGCTTTAATGCCTTTGTCGAGCGTATGCAGTCTACCCTTCAGGAAGTGCGCCAAAACGCTCGCACGGTATTATCCGATGCCAGCGATATGGCGGATGGTACTCATGAGCTTTCATCGCGTACCGAACAAGCGGCGGCTAACCTCCAGGAAACGTCTGCCTCAATGGAGCAAATTCACTCCACGGTAGCGCATACTTCCCAGGCCTCCGAACAGGCGAATAGCCTCGCGCTAGAAGCCGCCAATGCCTCAGAACGTGGCACCGATTCGATGAATCAAATGGAAGCCAAGATGGCCGCGATTAGTGATTCGGCCAATAAAATAAGCGACATTATTGGCTTGATTGACTCGATTGCATTTCAAACCAATATATTGGCACTGAACGCATCGGTGGAGGCTGCCCGCGCTGGCGAGCAGGGCCGTGGTTTTGCTGTTGTAGCGAGCGAAGTCCGCACACTCGCCAGTCGCTCGGCATCTGCGGCACATGATATTCGTGCACTGATTGATATGTCCGTGAGTCATTCAAAAGAAGGCGGTGATATTGTCAAGGCGGCGGCTGATCGCATGAAGGAGATTCGCCACAGCGTTACTCAAGTGTCGGATGTGATCGCCGAGATTGCTGCCGGCGCCCGGGAACAAACCACTGGCATCCAACAGGTCAATACCGCAGTGGCAGAGATGGATATGATGACCCAGCAGAATGCTGCCATGGTCAGCCAGAGCGCCACGCTTGCCACCAATATGCGCGATAATGCGCAACGGCTGGATCAACTGATGAGCGAGTTTGTGCTCAGTGAAGGCGGCGCTGAGAACTCTGCGCTACCCTATACGGCAGCACATAAAGCGCGGACAGGCACTGCACTACCTCAAGCACCTAGCCGCCCTCCCCAGGCCACTCAGCAAAAGCATGAAGTGGCGGAATGGGAAGAGTTCTAATTTCTCATCATTAATAAGGCTAAAAGGCACCCGCTTGGGTGCCTTTTAGCTTAAAGTTCGTAAACTTTCGTGACCAATATGCAAAAGTATATAGAGAGTTTCACTGGCATAGCATTCATACCGCCGAACTTAGTTCACCTCCCTGTAAAAGATCACGCTGCTCATGCCATAGCTCCTTAATGAAGCCCCTGCTCTGTTTCGCCCAAGAAACCTATGATCTGCTCTTCGCTGAAAAGCCTGTTCATGATGTTCAACCCCTTTGTGAGCATGATTGAACTCTTAAGTGTGGCGCCCACAAGTTGGGGCTATTCAGTGCTTTTAAATTTCTAATATTAACAAGTCAGAAGGTGCATAGATATCCTGATAGTAGAACGGGCTACCATCGCCTAGTGATGTACAGGCTGTTACACAGAATGTCGCGTTATCAGGCCGCATTTCAAACAAAGCAGCATGGCGGAGAGAGAGGTGGTTTATTGCAATGAGCGTATTTGCTTGATGAGAGCGTTGCCCCAAAAATGCTTCAAGGCAGATGCGAAGATTAACACCTTCTAATTCACTCAATTCAATATCATCTATATTTATCAGTCTCTGCGGTAAGTACATTTCTGCACCAAGGTTGATGTTATCACCAGTAAGACGTCGACGAATGACAACGTAAGGCCCGGGGCCCAAGTGTTCGCTCCAGGGGCCACGTTCATTGGTGCGGAGTACCTCGACCTTGACCTGTGTCAGGCGTAGTGGACGATTTGTGGCGGCAACACGGAAGCGGAAATGCCAAATATTAGGGCCTAGCGGTTCTGCATCCGCTATGCGAGTGCCGTCTCCGCGTCGACGCACGATTAACCCCAGATCCTGCAACTGACCCAGTGCGCTTTGCACTGTGCCGAGTGAAAGCTCAAGGCTTCTCGCCAGCTCGCTTTCTGATGGTAACCGTTCTCCAGGCTTGACCTTTCCTTCCCGTATAGCTGCCATTAAAGCTAGCCGCAGTGCAGTACGCTTGGTTTCTTGTGGATTGCGGTGACGCTCTTCTTTTAGTTTCTGTATTAATAAAGAGCACAGGGCAGCATCCTGATTTTTTTTAGTCATGCCGATTTGTTACTCTCCTTTTGGCTTCGCCATATTGCACGTGAAAGAACGGCGATTGTAAGTAGCAAGAATACTAGTGCTAATGGGCTCGCCAGAATTGAGATCCCTTCTACTTGATGAAGCAAGAGAGCTTGGCGTAAAGAAGTTTCAAACATTCCTCCTAATAGAAAACCGATGACAGTGCACACAATTGAAATTCGCGCACGAGTAAAAAGAATACCTAGACCCGCAAAAGCTAACATTACACCGACGTCCCAAAGCGATTGGGTCGGAAGGTAAATACCAAAGATACAAAACATGAGCACTGGCGGCAAAATCAGGCGACGTGGATAACGAGCAAACTGCACCCATAGTGATAAACCCGCCCGGCCAATTATAAGGTGGAAAATATTCGCCAAAATCATGGAGGCGAAGAGTCCATAAATAAGCTCCCCATGCATGCTCAGCATGAAAGGCCCCGGTACAACACCATGCATAACTAGGGCGCCAACAAGTAATGCTGCCGCGATATTGCCAGGAATGCCAAGTGCGATTGTTGGAATCAGGTTAGAACCAACCACAGCGCTATTGGCGCTTTCTGTAGCAATGATACCCTCGGGCTCTCCTTTACCAAAGTTATCGCCGTTTTTGGAAGCACGTTTAGCGGCTGAGTAAGATAGAAAAGAGGCTAAGGTTACGCCTAGCCCTGGTAGCATCCCAACAAGAGAGCCAGTCAATGCCCCTCGGATTAGCGTGCGCCAGTAAGAGAAAAATTCACGTGCAGAAACAGATCGGCCTGCTTTCGTATCAGCTTGATTCAAGGCGAAGTCATCTTTTTCACGCCGGGTGATGAGATCAGAAAGCTGAATAACCACAGATGAGAGTGCAAGCGCGCCGATTGCCAAAGCTGACAGTGAGAGGCCATCTTCTAATTTAAGTTGACCAAATGTGAAGCGAGAAGTGGAGGCAACGGGGTCAAGGCCTATCGTTGAGAGTAGAATACCAAAGAAGATACCTATTCCACTTTTTAAGGGTGAATCTCCTGCAATTCCAGCAATTAATGCAAATGAGAATAACAATACAGCTGTATATTCTACTGGCCCAAACTGCAATGCGAAGGCGGCAAAAGGCACAACAAGGACGATGAGTAGTAAATCAGAAATCGTATCGCCGGTAACCGATGAAAAAAGCGAGAATTTCATTGCACGAAAAGCTTCTCCGCGCTTAGCCATAGGGTAGCCATCCCAGGCCGTTGCTGCTGCCTCGGGTGAGCCGGGAGAATTTAACAGAATAGCCGGAATGGCCCCACCGGATGTCCCTCCTTTATTGACTCCTACTAGGAAAGCAATGGCAGCTAACGGGGACATGTAAAAGGTTATCGGTATCAGTACCGCCATGGCGGTTACGCTGCCGAGTCCAGGCAAAACACCAATCACAATGCCTAAGGCAATTCCTAAAGCGATGAACAGTAAATTCATCGGCTCTAACGCTGCTGCGAATGCCTGTAAGATAATATCTAACATGGATGACCTCAGGGCAGTTGAATATAAAAGGCATGCCATGCGAGTTGCTGAAGGGCCAGCGGCAGTAATATTGAGCCTAGTGCGCATCGGATTAAATAGCGGCGCTGGCCAGCTAATACGATGCCCGTAAAACATGATACGGCGGCGGTGACGACGAATCCTACATACATGAGTAACAACATTGTGGCAATGGCCCACGCAAGCCAAGCGAGAGTTTCTAGCAATATACGGGAGCCGTTATGAGGAATTCGTCGGAGCGCCCAGTGGCGATTCTTAAACATTAGCATCGCGCCAAATAGCCCAATGAAAATGCAAGCCAGTTTAGGAAAAAAACCAGGAGAAAGCTGGCTGTGATACGTGGTCGTTTCCACACCGACTGGAATCAGCAAGAAAATAACAAACAGCGCGAAGCTGACGGTAATTGCACCTATTAAAAAATCGAAACGATCAGAAGCATCTTGTGTACAAGTTTTCTGATCTATCATGGCGCAGTCTCCTCATAAATGGCTGCCAAATCTTCATTAATGGTCATTAGTTCTGCCGTTAATTGGCTTCCAGTTAGATCCGCTAAAGGAAAACCGAGCGTGTTCATCATTAAGTCATTGAAGGCTTCGGAATGAGCGGCGGTAATAGCAGCCTCTGTTAACTTGGCGCGCAATTCTTCTGACAATCCGGCTGGAGCCCATATAGTCGCGCCTCCAGGCATGGAAACACCATATCTTTCTTGCATGGTTGGCACTTCGGGCATCGTTTCCTGAGGGGCTGCTGTCATGGAGAGAACAACATTCATTTGATCTAAGTAACGGTTATGGGCCCCGCCAGACCATGCAAAATTCACCTTATTCCCTAACAAAAAGGGAACCATTTCACCGCCGCCTTTAGTTGGCACTGCTACCCAAACAACCTGTTCACGCATGGCAATGTAATCAACAAAGGCGCGCGAGATTGAGTTCTGATCAGCATAACTCATGCTTTGTGCAGCAGAGAGTGCAAGCAAGTCTTCGAACGTTTCAATGCCTGAGCTCTTAGACGTAACGATTGCCTGGGGAAGGTCTGTAACCCTAATTATGGGGTCAAAACTACTCAGCGAATAGTTCACGTTTTCAGCAATAGGGGGCCACAGGACGGTAGACTCTGGCGCAAATAATAATGTATAGCCATCCGCTATAGCACGAGATGCAGCGGTCGTGCCGATCTTTCCGCCTGCGCCAGGCTGGGTCCTGACAAGCACATTTATATTCAATTCATTACCCAGTTCTTCGGCAAAAACACGCGCCATGGTCTCCATAGATCCCCCTGCCTGATAGGGAACAATGAGCGTGATCGGTTTTTCTGGATAGTCGGCCAGAGCAGCAAAGGGCAGAGACATCATAGTGAGAATGAAAATTGTTTTAACAAGCTTATGCATCTCAGTACTCCTGTTTATCGTGTTATTACTATGAAGTTTTGTGCGAATTTTAACCAACCTCATAGCCGGTGAAGCATAAATTGACGCCGAATGGGCATTTTTTGCTACGCGGAGTTGGCGTGAGTGTGCTGACTTATTGTTATTACTTCACAGTAATAGAAGGCTTTGCGGGCATATGTCAACAAAAATTTGCTATTCTGACTTTTTTATCCCTATATTACTATGTAGTTTTAATTGGACTCAAAACAACTCATCAAAGGTTCCCCATGCCAAGAAGACTCGATATAGACCCTGAAATGATAGGTGAATCTAAGCTCCTAACGACACCGGGCACTGATCCTGCCTTGTTTGGCACCGCGGTGATGAGTGGGCCTGAACATGTTGAAGTGCGTAGCTACCAAACTTTTCGTATTCAATACACGACTGGCAAGCTGGGCCTGGACGATACAGGCGCGATACGCTTGGCCCTTAGGTTAATCTCAGACGCTGGGTCACTACAGACGACCGACCCAACCGCTCCAAATTACGTTACGGCGCGCTCATCCGGTGATGGACAGCTGTTTCTAAAATATGACCGTAACGGGGGACAGCGTCCATGGAATGAAACCCTTACGATTTACCAGCGAGGCGGCTACCTCAAACCTGGTGAGACGATTGAGATTGTGCTGGGCGACACGACTGAAGGTTCTCCTGGTCTCTTAATGTCGACCTTCTATGAAGGCGCAAGGGTTATCCGCGTAATGGCAGACGTGCAGGCTACGGGCAATTTTATTCCGTTGCCTGATACTCATTTGGCGTTCACGGTTGGAGCAGGACCAGCGCATCGGTATTTAGCAATTTTGCCGACGCGCCGACGCTTAAACGACATCTTCTGCCTTGGATTAAAAGCCGAGGACCTTTGGGGCAACCCGACATCAAAAGGCAGTACACGCTTTGCTATTGAAAGCTCGTTACCCGTCGAAGGCCTTCCGAGTGTCATTGATTTCGCTTCAGCCAGTGGAGCGATGCGCATTGAACCTCTGCGAGTAGCCGCAGAAGAGGGGATATTGAGGATTTGGCTTACTGCTGAAGACGGAACCGTTGTAGAAGCTGGGCCGATGCAGGTTCTTACTGATGGGCCAGCACATTTCTGGGGGGATCTACACGGGCAGACCGGTGAGACCGTCGGCACCAACTCCATAGAGCACTATTTTGATTTCGCTCGAAACAAGTCGTTTCTGGACGTGACAGCCCACCAGGCTAATGATTTCCAAATTAAACCGGCTTTCTGGAAAAAGCTCAATCATTTGACAGAAACATTGAATGAACCCGGTGTTTTTACTGTGTTACCAGGTTACGAGTGGTCTGGCAATACAGCAGTGGGTGGCGATCATAACGTCTTTTTTAGAAAGGAAGGAGCGAGAATATATCGCTGTTCTCACGCATTGGTTGCGGAGCATGATGACCTTGACACTGATGCACATACACTGACTGACCTTTATAACAGGCTTCATGACGAGCCAGTGGACTCCGTCATGTATGCCCATGTTGGAGGCCGCTATGCCAATATTCATTTCGATCACGATCCCCGGTTAGAAGCAGCGGTGGAGGTACACTCTGCGTGGGGTAGTTTCGAATGGATATTAACCGATGGCTTCCCTATGCGTCGTCGAGTTGGGGTCGTTGCGAATTCTGATGGACATAAAGGTCGCCCCGGTGCCTCTTATCCAGGCGCTTCATTTTTCGGTGCCTATGGCGGCTTGACTTGCTTTCTGATGAAAGAAAATACACGTGATGCTGTCTTTGAAGCGATTCGCCGTCGCCATACCTACGGCACCTCGGGCCCGCGTGTAGCCATAGACATTAAGGCAGAGCTGACCGCTGGTGGAACACTGTTTCACCGCAACCCTATCGCTGAGCCTGATTGTGCAACCGAAAAAGTCTTTGTCTGCACTATGGGTGATATTGTGCAAATAACGGACAAAAAGGTGAAAGTTTCAGTATCAGTGGACGCCCCCGTCGGTATTGAAAGCATTGAATTGCGTCGAGGCACAAGCACGGTTGCCCTATGGCGTGGTTACGAAGACAAAAACCTTGGTAATCGTTTGCGTCTCATGTGGTCAGGCGCAGAATATCGTGGCCGTGGCCGTAATACTCGCTGGCAGGGGCGAATATTAATCAATGGTGGTTGTATAGAAAGGTTTTCACCAGTAAATCGCTTAAACCCTGAGCAAACCTTAGAACAAGTCGGGTCAAAAAGTGTGATTTTCAATACGATTACCACTGGCAATCGGATGGGATGTGATATTTGGCTTAAAGAAGAGAGCTCTGAAGTTGAGGTGACAACCAATCATGGTGAGCTTTCACTTACACTTAAAGAGATGGATGGCAAACCGGTGGTAATGAGTGCAGGAGGGCTTGAGCGGAAATTAATAGCCCAGCGGCTACCTGCAGGCGGATTAGCTACTTCAGCGCACTTTCAAAAAGAAATAGAGATCGAAGAAGACGGTGATACCCCAGTTTGGCTTTGCGTTAACTTGGAGGACGGTAACCAGGCTTGGACTTCCCCTATATATTTGTTCCAAAAATAATTGCCATGGCTGCGTCGAAACCAGGCGCGGCTTATGCATTTATGTCAGCATCTCCCCCTCTGTAGGCGGCTATCCTGAGGGATGGTAGGAGAAGTTGTATCAGCGGGCTTAGCTAAAAAATGGCAACCAAGGTCAGCATAATGGAGTTTTACACAGGCATGCCACGTGAGATGGAAGCGCATAGAATCCGGCCCGTTATCGGTAAGGCTATGATCGCGTAACGATGCTTGCCCTCTAAAAATGGGGAATTACCCTGGCTACTTTGTTTGTAAAAACGCCTTTTCCTTTTTGTTGCATCAGAAATTCTGAGTTAGCTTAAACCCGGCATAAAAGGGCTATTGTTAATTCAAAACACCACTATTATTCGCAAAAAACCCCGCATCCGAGGATGCGGGGTTTGCTTGCTTTCAATACATTTCGATATATTTAAGCGATGTCAAAGCGATCCGCGTTCATCACTTTCGTCCAGGCGGCGACGAAGTCTTTGACAAACTTCTCGTCGTTATCATCCTGGGCGTAGACTTCCGCGTAGGAGCGCAGCAGCGAGTTAGAACCGAACACCAGGTCAACGCGGGTAGCCGTCCACTTCACAGCATCTGTTTGACGGTCGCGGATCTCATAGGCATTTTTGTCCACCGGCTTCCAAGTGTTGCCCATGTCGGTCAGGTTGACGAAGAAGTCGTTGGTCAGTTGGCCTTCACGGTCGGTGAACACGCCATGCTTGGTGCCACCATAGTTGGTGCCGAGTACACGCATACCGCCCAGTAGCACGACCATTTCCGGCCCTGTCAGCCCCATCAGTTGAGCGCGATCCAGCAACAGCTCTTCCGGCTTCACTACATAGTCTTTCTTCTGCCAGTTACGGAAACCGTCAGCCAGCGGCTCTAGCGGCTCAAACGATTCACCGTCGGTCATCTCGGCAGAAGCATCGCCACGCCCTTTCAGGAAGGGTACGCGAACGTCGTAGCCTGCGGCTTTGGCGGCTTTCTCAATGGCGAAACTACCGGCCAGAACGATCACGTCGGCAAGGCTTGCGCCGGTGTCGGCAGAAATCTTCTCGTAAACTGCTAATACGCTGGCGAGACGCGCAGGCTCGTTGCCTTCCCAGTCTTTCTGAGGCGCTAAACGAATGCGGGCACCGTTGGCGCCGCCACGCATGTCAGAGCCGCGGTAAGTGCGAGCACTGTCCCAGGCGGTGCTGACCATGTCACTGATGCTCAGGCCGGCTTCGGCGATTTTCTGCTTAACCACTTCTTCGCTGTAGTCGGTGCTACCAGCCGGAATAGGATCCTGCCAGATCAAGTCTTCAGCGGGCACTTCCGGGCCGATGTAGCGCGATTTCGGGCCTAGGTCACGGTGGGTCAGTTTGAACCATGCTTTAGCGAACGTTTGCTTGAAGTACTCCGGATCCGCCATGAATTTTTCACAAATGGCGCGGTAGGTCGGATCCATTTTCATGGCCATATCCGCATCGGTCATGATCGGATTGTGACGGATAGAGGGGTCGCTGGCATCAACCGGCTTGTCCTCTTCCTTAATGTTCACCGGTTCCCACTGGTGAGCGCCTGCTGGGCTCTTGCGTAGCTCCCACTCGTGTCCAAACAACAGGTCGAAATAGCCCATGTCGAACTTGGTGGGGTGAGTGGTCCAGGCGCCTTCAATGCCAGACGTTACAGCATTACTCGCTTTGCCACCCATGGTTGGGTTGCCCCAGCCCAACCCCTGATTTTCAACGTCCGACGCTTCGGGCTCAGCACTCAGTGCTGCCGCGTCGCCGTTACCGTGGCACTTACCCACGGTGTGGCCACCGGCAGTCAGGGCTGCGGTCTCTTCGTCGTTCATCGCCATACGAGCGAAGGTTTCGCGTATCTGCTGGCCGGTCTTCAGCGGGTCGGGCACACCATTAACACCTTCAGGGTTAACGTAAATAAGACCCATCTGAACCGCAGCTAGCGGATTTTCCATGGTTTCCGGCTTTTCAACGTCCGCGTAGCGCTCATCGGAAGGTGCCAGCCACTCTTTCTCATCGCCCCAGTAGATGTCTTTCTCCGGGTGCCAGATGTCTTCACGACCAAACGAGAAGCCGTAAGCAGGCAGTCCCATTGATTCGTAGGCAACAGTACCGGCTAGAATCATCAGGTCGGCCCAACTGATCTTGTTGCCATACTTTTTCTTGATCGGCCACAGCAGACGGCGCGCTTTATCAAGACTAACGTTATCCGGCCAGGAGTTGAGTGGTGCAAAACGCTGACTACCGGTACCGCCGCCACCGCGGCCGTCGGCCAGACGATAAGTACCCGCAGAGTGCCACGCCATGCGGATCATTAGACCACCGTAGTGGCCCCAATCGGCAGGCCACCAGGATTGGCTATCTGTCATCAGCGCGTGAACATCTTGCTTGAGCGCGTCAAAATCGAGCTTTCTGACCTCTTCCCGATAGTCAAAATCAGCATCCATCGGGTTCGTTTTGCGGTCATGCTGGTGCAAGATATCCAGGTTAATCCCTTCCGGCCACCAGTCTTTGTTAGACGTGCCTGTGGAGGTATTACCACCATGCATTACAGGACATTTACCACTCATAGCTCTCTCCCTCTAACTTCAGTGTGTCTTAACGGCTTTTGTCTTGGTTGCGTTCGTCTTGGGTATGTTGAAAAGAGCGGCTACCAAGTCGACTGACGGTGAGCCCCCTAACGCTTACGATAGTGCTATCGCTCTGCCTGCTGTGCAGGGGAAGGGCGCTTCACTCACTTGGTACTGTTTTAAAGCAGATCCCTCATAGGCACAATTTGCTTTTTGTGACCGATCTAATAGCTTTTATACATCGGCAGTCTGCTGGCGCTACAGTGGTTAAAATTCTTCGGTGTCGATATCTGCCTGCTGGGCCTCGTTGTAGCGGGCGCCTGCCACTTGGTCTGGCATCATCATGGCATTCAACTGAGACAAGCTGGTGACATCCAGGTGCAGCATTTCCGCGGCTAAATTTTCGCGCATGTGGTCAGCGGAGCGAGTGCCGGGAATGGGGATAATATCGTCGCCTTTGGCCTTCAGCCACGCCAGTGCCAGCTGCCCCGGCGTGACGTTTAAGGCCCGCGCCAGCGACGCAAGATGTTCAAATAGTTTTAGATTATGCGGGTAGTTGTCGGCGCTGAAGCGCGGCATGTGACGGCGTATATCGCCCTCCTCTAGGCGCGCTGGATCCTGAATGGCACCGGTTAAGAAGCCTCTTCCCAACGGGCTAAACGCCACCAGGGCTGCTCCCACCTCGCGGCACGCATCGATCAGGGCGATTTCCGGGTTGCGCGTCCACAGCGAGTATTCCGACTGCACCGCGGCAATGGGATATTCGGTGACCGCGCCCCGCAGCGTTAGCGCAGAGACTTCAGATAACCCCACGCCACCAATCTTGCCTTCTTCCACCAGGCGCCCCAGCGCACCCACGCTCTCTTCAATGGGGACTTGGCGATCCAAGCGGTGCAGGTAGTAGAGATCTAAATGGTCGGTACGCAGGCGCGCAAGGCTCGCTTCGCACTGTTTTCGCAGGGTTTCCGGGCGGCCATCAATGACCCGCTTGCCTGATTCAGGATCCATCGCCATGCCGCATTTACTGGCCAGAAAGAGCTGATGCCGCTTGCCCTCCAGGGCGCGCCCGACCACTTTCTCATTGGCCGTGGCGCCATACAGCGTGGCGGTATCGAAGTGGCGATAGCCCATATCAAAGGCCTCATCCAGCGCCCGTAGGGCTGCGCTTTCCGGCACGATGCTGCCGTAACCGTGGGAGAGATTCATACAGCCCAGACCAATCGAGGGGGCATTTACGGCACTAAGGCGCTGAAAGAAGCTCGACATCGGTATTCCCATCATTAAAAGAATCGTTTTATAACGTTTCACCGCCAAACTGCAACGCGGCTAAATGACGATAGAGCGCGCTGGTGGTGATTAATTCAGCGTGGGTACCCGCCGCTACCAGTTTCCCACCATCAAGCACCAGCAAGCGGTCAGCGGCGATGACAGTCGCCAACCGGTGGGCGATCACGATGCTGGTGCGCCCCACCATCAGTCGATCCAGCGCCTGCTGCACCAGCCGCTCACTCTCCGCATCCAAGGCGCTGGTGGCTTCATCCAACAGCAGTACCGCAGGATTTTTGAGCAGCGCCCGAGCAATAGCGAGCCGCTGACGCTGGCCTCCGGAGAGCTGCACACCACCGGGGCCTAGGGGCGTGTCAAAACCTTGGGGCAGCGCATCGATAAAGTCGAGGGCGCTGGCATCCTGAGCGGCAAGGCGCAATCTATCGATATCAGCCTCGGGGTCTCCGTAGCGAAGATTCTCGGCCACCGAGCCGCTAAACAGCACCGGTTCCTGCGCCACTAACCCCATGGCACTGCGTAAGGCGGCAAGATCTAGCGTACGGACATCCCTATCATCCAAGGTAATGCGCCCCTGGCTGGGGTCATAAAAGCGTAGCAGCAGCGCCAACAGCGTGCTTTTACCTGCCCCGGAAGGCCCCACCACCGCTACTCGTTCTCCCGGCTTAATATGCAGATCAAACCCTTCAAGCGCTGGGGTTTCCCGACCGGGGTAGGTAAAGGTGACGTTCTCCAGTGTAATTTCACCACGCGAAGGGCTTGGCAGGCTCTGCGGATTCACGGGCGACTGAATAGCGGGCTGGGTATCGAGCAGCTCCAATAAGCGCTCCGCCGCCCCTGCCGCGCGCTGCACATCCCCTGCTACCTCGGCCAGGGTGGCAATGGCCCCTGCTGCCAGCACGGCGTAAAAGATAAACGCCGATAGCTCGCCCGCACTCATGGTACCGTTTAGCACCGCCTGACCGCCCTGCCAGAGCATTAAGCCAACCGCCGTAAACACCACCAGCATAGCGACACCGGTTAACCAGGCGCGCTGCTGGGTGCGCTCTACAGCGCTGCCAAAGGCCTGTTCAACCCGCTGGCCGTAGTGGCTTTTATCCATCGCCTCGTGGGTAAATGCCTGAAGCGTTTTAATACCGCTCAGCGCCTCCTCAGCATAGCGACCTAGTTCGGCCACGCGATCCTGACTGGTGCGCGAAAGCCGCCGCACCCGGCGGCCGTACCACACGATGGGCAGCAGAGTGGCGGGGATACCTATCAGCACCATTGCCGAGAGCCACGGTTGAGTGACCAGCATTAGCACCACGGCGCCCACCAGCATGACCAGATTACGCAGCGCCAGCGATACCGAGGAGCCAAACAGGCTCTGCAGTACGCTGGTGTCCGCCGTCAGCCGTGAGGCAATTTCCCCCGCGGCGCGGCCGTCGCTTGCGCTCTCGAAAAAGCTGGGTTCTAAAGTGAGTAAATGATCAAACACTCGCTGGCGAAGGTCGGCAGCCAAGCGCTCGCCAATCCAGGTCACTTGGTAGTAGCGCAGTGCGGAGGCAAACGCCAGCACGGCCACTACCACCAGCATCAGGGCCAGTGTTTGCGCTAGCGCCTGCGCATCCGCGTCCAGAAAACCGCGGTCGATGATTAAGCGCAGCCCATTCCCCAGCAGTAGCACGCTTCCCGATGCCATGAGTAGCGCTAGGCCAGCCAGAGCCAACCGCGTGCGGTAGGGGCGCAGTAGACCCAACAAACGCAGCAGTACTCGGGGATTGGGGCGTTGATTCATAGTTGCGATTGCTCAATACATAAGGGGGTATTCGACCATAGCAGGAGTAGCAGTACCCTGCACAGAATCTAGTCGGCCCAGCCGTCGAGCGGAAGTATCGGGACCTCAGGCAACAGATAGCACGTTAAAGATTGTACGACGAGCCTAAAGTGAAGCCCTCACGCGCTCGGCGGTCATCGCCTAGATGCCCGCCCACCAGTCATAGCCCCTATCCTCCCAATATCCTCCCTTGCCGCCGTGGAGCTGTTTGAAGCTTTCCACCAGTTCGACGCGCATCACGTACTTGGCCTGCTTGTAACCCAACTGACGCTCGGCGCGCAGACGGATCGGCGCCCCATTGGCCACCGGTAGCGGTTCGCCGTTGAGATCGTAGGCAAGCAGCGTCTGCGGATGATACGCCTCGATCATGTCGAGGCTCCCGTAATACAGATCCGACCCACCGTAGGTGTGATCTGCACAGTGAAAAACCACGAAGCGCGCGGTATCTGCCGGGCGCACCCGATCAAGCAGATCCGCCAGAGGAACGCCGGTCCACTGCCCGATACAGCTCCAACCCTCGACGCAATCGTGACGAGTGATCTGGGTTCGCGAGGCCATCTCCCGAAGCGCCGGCAACGACAGCGTCATCGGCTCTTCGACCAGCCCGTCGATGGTCAGACGCCAGTCGGCGAATCCATTCTCGACCCAGGCACGATAGTAATCCTCCTGCGGGTTGGTGGTGCCATTGGGACGAAACACCGGCGCGATCTGACTCTCGTCGAACTCCTTGGCGAGTGCCTGGCGCGAGGCGATCAGACGCTGGGCCTTGTAAGAGAGTTGCTCGACGTTGCTCAGCGCCGCACGCACGGGTGCACTTTCCGACAGTCGATCGCAACCGGTGAGGAAAGTGCCAGCCCCCAACGCGCACAGGCCACCCAGTAGTCGCCGTCGAGCGCGGTCAGGCGCTGGTGATGTCGAGAGTCTGGTGTTCGAGTCAGTCATGCCTCGGCTCCGATCCGTCATGCGCTTCTACCTGGATGCGGTAGCGACCGCTTACCATCGAGCGCAGGTTGTTGAAAACGCCGGATACCAGCACCAGCGCGATGTGCACGACGAAAAAGCCAATGAGGGCCGTTGCACAGAGAAAATGAAAAGTGCGAGCACTCTGTCGTCCGCCGAAAAGTTCGGTGAGCCACGGCCAGGCGGCGTTGACACTGGGTGCCATAGTCAGCCCCGACAGAATCATTACTGGTAGCAACCCGAACAGCACCAGAAGATAGGTCAGCTTCTGGATACCGTTGTAGTCAGCTTCGTGATGAAAACGCAGCCGCGCATGATCAAGTAGCGTCCGCGGAATGTTCTTCAACTGCACCCACGTTGGAAACAGCGCCCGTCGTCGTTGGGGCACCAGCAGGATATAGAGCAGATACGCGACAACCAGCGGCACGAAGATCCACGCAGCCAGAAAATGCCAGTTGCGCCCCATCGTCAGCCACTTGTCCCCCGGCAGCGTCGCCCAGCGGGGGAAGGCCCGTTCGCGTAGTTGGCCGTTGTCATCGGAGAGCCCCAGTACACCGGTGGTGTCGAACGCCTGCCCCGCGATGCGAACCACGCCCATGCGCTCGCCGTCCTCAGCGGTGCGCGCATGGATCGCGATGAAAGGGTTGGCGAAATCGGATTGCTCCCCCCAATAGAGCGCGGGGTGTGCATTGAATATCTGCAAACCGCTCATCAGCAACACGATCAGGCAGACGAGATTCGTCCAATGCCACAGACGAGTCGCCAACGTATGTCGTTTGATCACTCGTGTGGCCGGCGCACCGGGCACATTACCGGTCGAGTCACTATCGATCGTAGTTTTGACAGACTCAGACATGATATTGACCTCGAAACGAAGGCGTCCGGCAAACCAAACAGCGCCTGGTTGCCGGACCGCAACTTTTAGTTGGCATGCTCCATGGAGTCGCTGCTCATTTCGTCATGGCTCATGCTATCGTCGTGGCTCATGCCGTCGTCGTGGCTCATGCCATCGTCGTGGCTCATGCCATCGTCATGGCTCATGCCATCGTCGTGGCTCATGCCGTCGTCGTGGCTCATGCCATCGTCGTGGCTCATGCCATCGTCATGGCTCATGCCATCGTCGTGGCTCATGCCGTCGTCGTGGCTCATGCCATCATCGTGGCTCATGCCGTCCTGACTCATCGAGTCCTGGGACATATTGTCGGTCTGGGCACTGGCGAGCGTGGTGAAGGCAAGGCCGCCGCTCAGCAGTACAGCACTCAAGGCGAGTAGATATTTGGGTGTCGTGCGGGTCATGATGCTCTCCTGATTTATCTAGGCAAACCGTGTCCGGTCCGACACGGTTTGCCCAAGATAAACAGGAAATTCAGCTCAATCATCACGGAATCATAACGTTCGGTGATAACGTTTCCGTGATGATTGACGAGGTACATTGGGCTAGGATTCACAGCTCACTTAGAGGAGAACCGATATGTCGTGCCCGATACTTTGCGTCGAGGACGATCCCGATATCGGTCGGCTATTAACGAGCATTCTCGTACAGGCGGGCCATCAGCCGACCTGGGTTTCGACCGGGGAAGAAGCCTTGCATCGATGGCAGAATGCCTCGCTCGTCGTTCTTGATCTGATGTTACCGGGCATCGACGGTCTCGCCGTGTGTCGAGACATTCGCACTCACGACGCCACCATTCCGATCATCATGCTGACGGCGCTCGCCGGCACGCGGGACGTGGTCGTCGGTCTGGAAATCGGTGCCGACGACTACATCACCAAGCCATTCGACACCGACATCCTATTGGCGAGAATCCAAGCGCTTCTGCGTCGTCGAAAGGCGATGGAGGCGCGTACGTCGTCGACGCTTATGAAGATAAAAGCGCTGGAGATCGACATCGACGGCTACAGCGTCAAATTCGACGGAAACATGATTCAACTCACGACCCGGGAGTTCGCCCTACTGGTGTTCTTTGCCCGCCACCCTGGTAAGGGATTTTCCCGCAGCGAGTTGCTCGATGCCGTATGGGGCCCGGAATTCGACGGCTTTGATCACACCGTCAATACGCACATCAATCGGTTGCGCAGCAAGATAGAGCCAGACCCGGCGCGGCCCGAGTACATTCTCACCGTATGGGGCACCGGTTACCGGTTCACCGACGCCCCGGCATCAGCCTCCGACGAGAACGCCCCATGAGCCTCGGCCAATCGCTGCGCAGAACCTACCGCAGCCTGTTCGCGCGCATCGTGTTCGTCTATCTGGTGAGCATGATCGCACTCTCCACCACGACCACGCTGGTGGCAGTCGATCAGTTCAACCAGTTGGGACGCGAATGGCTGCAGCGCAATGAGATCGACATGGCCCATCACCTGACCCGCGTACTGCAGGATTCGCTCGACGACGGCGTCGACGCCCCCTCGACTCGAGCGGCCGTAGAGCAGGTCATGACCATCAATCCGGCGCTCTCGCTCTACGCGCTCGACACCGACGGAACGGTGGTTGGCGCTTACGACCCCGACCGCTGTGGACTCGGCCGCCGGATCGACCGGGGTGCTATCGACGAACTGCTTTCCGACATGCCCATGCTGCCGGTCTACGCAGACATGCCCTGCCGGGGCGACGAGGGCGTTTTTTCGGTTGCCCCGATCACCTACGGCCCACAGCAGCAATCGGGCTATCTGATGGTGCAACTGGAGGCGAACACAGACGTCTCGATGGCCAACATCTGGCAAACGAGCAGCATCTCGCGCACGCTGCTCATCGCAGGCTGCGTGGCGTTGGCATTGACGCTGGCGGTGGGGCTGGCCCTCTTCGCTTTTCTGACGCGACGCTTTTCCCGTCTGACCCGCACCGTCCAACACTTTGCCGAGGGCGATTACCGGCAGCGCAGTCCCGAGTCAATCGACGACGAAATCGGCCGGCTCGGGCGTGCCTTCAACGACATGGCGGCCACCATCGAAGCCCAGGTCGAGGCGCTGCACGATACCGACCGCCAGCGTCGGGAACTCATCGCCAACCTGTCCCACGAATTCCGCACGCCGATGACCTCCCTGTTAGGCTATGCCAAGCAGTTGGATCGCAGGCCTCTCGACGATGAAACACGCAGCGGTCTGGACGCCATTCGCGCCAACGTGGAACGACTGGCCCAGCTGGCCGACCAGCTCTCTCAGATGTCTCGCGCCAATATCGCTGGCCGACCGCTATGCCCAAGCACGTTCTCCTTCGCCGAATTGGCCAACGACATTCTAGGTAAATTTCACCCTCGCGCGCTGGAGAAAGGCATCGAGCTTCGTGTGGAGAACCAGGCGGCGATAGCCGAGGTCTCCGCCGACATCGAACTGATCGATCACGCGCTGACCAATATGGTCGACAATGCCATCACCGCCACCAACACCGGCGGCACGGTCTCGATCCGGATTCTCGAGTTCGACGATACCCGGCTCAAGATCGGGGTCAGAGATACCGGTGTCGGCATCCCCGAAAAAGAAATCCCCCTCATCTCACAGCGCTTCTATCGCACCACGGTTGGACGTGAGCGGGGTGAAGGTACCGGGCTGGGGCTCGCCATCGTCTCCGAAGTGCTGAAGCGCCACGAGTCCCAACTCGTCATCGAGAGCAAACCGGGAAAAGGCACCTGTATCTGGTTCACGCTGCCGAGGACGGTACTCGATGAGAGGGCGATCCGCCCGGGCTGACGAGTTGACATTCGACTCGCCCGCTATGCGGTCAATACGCTGGAGAAACGCGACATGGACGCTGAACTGATCGACATCGCCCCATGGGCAGTCGCGCAACTAAAAAGCCCGCGATTGCTCGCGGGCTCAGTACTTAATGGCTCTTAGTAACCTAGCGTCTAGCTAAGTTGCATGGGTAGCCAAGTTGCATGGGTAGCTAAAAGTTGCAAAGGCCTAATCAATCAACGGCAGCAGTGTATTCAGGCTATCCCGGGCATCGCCATAAAACATCCGCGTGTTCTCTTTGAAGAACAGCGGGTTTTCGATACCGGAGTAGCCGGTGCCCTGGCCGCGTTTGCTGACGAACACCTGCTTGGCTTCCCATACCTTCAATACCGGCATACCAGCGATGGGGCTATTGGGGTCTTCCTCGGCCGCCGGGTTAACGATGTCGTTGGAGCCAATTACGATCACCACGTCGGTGGTGGGGAAATCGTCGTTGATTTCATCCATTTCCAACACGATATCGTAAGGCACCTTGGCTTCTGCCAGCAGTACGTTCATATGCCCTGGCAAGCGACCCGCGACCGGGTGGATACCGAAGCGCACGGTCTTGCCCGCTGCACGCAGCTTACGCACTAGGTCGCTCACTGCGCTTTGCGCCTGGGCCACTGCCATGCCGTAGCCCGGCACGATAATCACGCTATCGGCATCGTTCAGGGCGCTAGCTACACCACCAGCGTCAATCGCCACCTGCTCGCCTTCGATCTCCGCCGCTGGCCCAGTGCTTCCGCCAAAGCCGCCTAGGATCACATTGACGAAGTTGCGGTTCATCGCCTTACACATAATGTAAGAAAGAATCGCACCGGAGGAGCCCACCAGCGCACCGGTGACAATCAGCAGGTCGTTGGAGAGCGTAAAGCCGACCGCCGCCGCCGCCCAGCCGGAGTAGCTGTTAAGCATTGAGACCACCACCGGCATATCGGCCCCGCCAATACCCATAATCAGATGATAGCCAATAAAGAACGCCAGCGCTGCGAGCACTAGCAGCGTCCAGAAGCCTGCGCCGTTGAGGTACAAAATCGCCAATAGCAGTGATAGCACGGCCGCCCCGGCGTTGAGCAAATGGCCGCCAGGCAGTTGGCGTGGTTTACCGTCGACTTTACCTGCCAGCTTGCCAAACGCTATTACCGAGCCGGTGAAGGTCACCGCGCCGATAAAGATGGCGAAAACCACCTCAATTTGCAGAAAGGTAAGTTCGTCTGGGGCCTTGGTGGCCACCAGCGCGGCAAAAGCGGAAAACTCCTGTGCGGCGCCATCCACTGCCTGCGCCGCCATGACTCGGCGGCGCTCTAAGTCCGCGCTCCAGGCCACAAACACCGCGGCTAAACCGACAAAGCTGTGCAGCGCCGCCACTAGCTGGGGCATTTCGGTCATCTCGACCTTGCCCGCTACGTACACGCCGATGCCTGCCCCAATCACCATCATCGGAATCAGCCACCAATAGCCGCCAATACCCGGGCCTAAAGCGGTAAAGAACACCGCCACCGCCATGCCCACAATGCCGTACCACACGGCTCGTTTGGCTTTTTCTTGGTTACTCAGGCCGCCCAGCGACAGAATAAACAGCACACTCGCCGCGATTGCCGCGGCAGATACGAATCCTTGTCCTAACATATCGTCTCTCCGCCGCTTAAGATTTTTGGAACATGGCCAGCATCCGGCGTGTCACCAGGAAGCCACCCACAATATTGATTGACGCGATCAGCACCGAAATCGCCGCTAATATGCCCACGATCACGCTACTCGTGCCAATCTGCAAAATAGCACCGAGAATAATGATGCCCGAGATCGCGTTAGTCACCGCCATTAAAGGCGTATGCAGCGAATGACTCACGTTCCAAATCACCTGGAAGCCGATAAAGCAGGCCAGCACAAAGACAATAAAGTGCTGCATAAATGAGGTCGGCGCCACCTGGCCAAGCAGCAGCATGAGCGCACCGCCGACAGCCAGCAATCCGATTTGACGCTTGGTTTGCGCCTTGAACGCCGCATGTTCGGCGGCTTTTTTCTCTTCCGGCGTGGGCTCTTTTTCTTTCTTCTTCGGCTTGGCCGCGCCAATCGCTTTCACCTTGGGCGGCGGCGGTGGGAAGGTGACCTCACCCTGGTGCGTCACGGTGGCGCCACGAATCACGTCATCTTCCATATTATGATTGATCACGCCGTCTTTCTCGGGCGTCAGATCGGTCAACATATGGCGGATATTGGTGGCGTAGAGAAGCGATGATTGCGTTGCCATGCGCGAGGGGAAGTCGGTGTAGCCGATCACCACCACGCCATTATCCGACACCACCCGCTCGTCTGGCTTGGTGAGATCGCAATTGCCGCCTTTCTCAGCCGCTAAGTCGATCACCACCGAGCCCGGCTTCATGGCCTCGACCATATCTTCCAACCACAGCTTAGGTGCGGGCTTGCCGGGAATCAGCGCGGTGGTAATCACGATGTCCACATCGGCCGCCTGCTCGCGGAAACACTCAAGCTGCTTTTCGCGGAACTCCGGGCTTGAGGGCGAGGCGTAGCCACCGCTTTCGGAACCGTCCTGGCTATCTTCGAAATCAAGGAACAGAAACTCCGCGCCCATGGATTCGATTTGTTCAGAGACCTCGGGGCGTACGTCAAAGGCGCGCACTACGGCGCCCAGGCTGGTGGCCGTGCCGATCGCCGCCAATCCCGCCACGCCAGCGCCAATGACCAACACCTTGGCCGGGGGCACTTTACCTGCCGCCGTTACCTGGCCAGTGAAGAAGCGGCCAAAGTTGTTGCCCGCCTCTATCACCGCCCGGTAGCCGGCGATATTGGCCATGGAGGAGAGCGCGTCCATTTTCTGCGCCCGTGAAATACGCGGCACCATATCCATAGCAATAACGGTGGCGCCCTGGGACTTGCACTTTTCAAGCAGCGCTTCGTTTTGCGCTGGCCAGAAGAAGGCAATCAAGGTTTGGCCTTCCCGCAGCCGCTCGGCCTCTTCATCAGAGGGCTCTCGGACTTTAATGACCACCTCAGCGTCGTTCCAGAGCGCATCAGCCCCGTCCACGACGGTAACGCCTGCATCACGATAAGTGTCGTCATTAAAGCCCGCTGCCAAGCCAGCGCCGGTTTCTACCAAGCACTCGTGGCCCAGTTTTTGGATCTGCTTCGCGCTCTCAGGGGTCAGCGCGACGCGCGCTTCCCCCCGGGCACTCTCTTTCGGTGCGCCTATTTTCACTCTTGTTCTCCCTTGCTTAACCTTATTGCAGTGCCGCAGTTGCTCAATGGGCCCTGCACCTTTAACGGCGTCCGTGATAACGCCTTAATAGCAGTCTAGGATCTAACGGGGTGGCTGCCAGATACTATTCAACCTTTGATACAACAGGGTTGTTTAATTACAACATCCACTAGTGTGCATGATGGTTCCCTTAACGTCTAAAGTCGTTAGCAAACTCAGTAAGCACCTGGTAGAGCCACCTGTTAGCAGGATCATTGGCATAGAGCCCATGCTGAATCAACGTCATTTTTAGTGCGGGGAGCTCTTTAGGCGGCTCCACCAAACGCACCGGCAGCATAGCAACGAACCGTTCAGCCATTTGACGTGGGAGCGTCATGATCGCTTCCGTCAGCGCCACCACCCGTGCCGCGGCGATATAGTTGAGGTTTTTAGAGATGACCCGGCGGGTTAAGCCGTGTTGAACAAGACAGCTGTCGATATTACTGGGGCGCAGACCGCTAATATCCGCCAGCTCCACATGGAGCGCATCCGCAAACTGACCAATATTCAGTACATCGCCCACGCGAACATTATGGGTAGCAGCCAGGCAGACCAGTTCCTCATCCATCCAGGGAGTCTGAATCACGCCGCTGGGCAGCGCGCTTTGGCTATCCAGCCCTACCACCATATCAATTTGGCGCTGTTCCAGCCCCTCACTCAGCACATCTGGGGTAATCAGCTCAATGGAAAAGCTAATGCCCGGTGCATAGGCCAGCAACTGACTTAAAAAGAGCGGGTACATGACCTCTTCAAAGTAATCCGTGGTGGCGAGCGTAAAGCGTCGCGTGCTGTTGGCAGGCGTAAACATCGCGGGGGGCGCAAGACCTTGTCGAAGCATCGCTAGCGCCTGTTGCACCACGGGTAGCAGCGCGAGTGCCCGGGGTGTCGGCTGCATACCGTTTTCGGTGCGCACTAGCAGCGGATCATCCAGCGATTCACGCAGCCGTTTTAAGGCATGGCTCAAGGCGGGTTGGCTTAAATGCAGCGTTTCTGCCGCGCGAGTGACGTGACGCTCGCGCATCAGCGCCTCAAATACCAGCAGCAAGTTCAGGTCGAAATGGCGTAGCGAGCGCATAGCTTCTCATTATTCATATCACGAATGATTAAATTCTAAACATTCATTTAATTTATCACCAGGAATTGCTTATTGTCTGCCTCTCATTCGCCCACCAGCGACTATCAGCGATAATCCAGCACTCAAGGAGAAGCACACCGGTGACCCACCCACAAGCTATGTCTGCACAAGCTATGTCCGCACAAACCATGCCCAGCCTGTATGGCGATGTGATTTCTACCTTTATGGGCGTAGCAAAAGCAACGGATCCTAAGGCAACCGACGCCGACGTTGTGGTGAGTGGCGTTCCCTTTGACTTGGCCTGCTCGGGCCGTGCAGGCACCCGCATGGGGCCGAACGCTATTCGACAAAGTACCGCTAATTTGATCTGGGAAGGCAAGCGTTGGCCCTGGGACTTCGCATTGGAAGAGCGCCTCAAGGTGTGCGATGCGGGCAACGTTGATTACGCATATGGCGAGCCCGAAAGCCTGGTGGATAACCTGGAAACTCACGCCAACCGTTGGTTAAGCGCGGGTAAAAAGATGCTCACTCTGGGCGGCGACCACTACATCAGCCTGCCGCTGCTGCGCGCCCACGCCCGAGAGCACGGCCCGCTGGCGCTGATCCATTTTGACGCCCACACAGACACCTACGAGCAAGGCACGCGCTTTGACCACGGCACTATTTTTCACCACGCTTTAAAAGAAGGCTTGGTGGTGCCTGAGCACTCGCTGCAAATAGGTATTCGCACAAGCTACGACCGCCACAACCACCCTTACGAGGTATTGGATGCGGACTGGGTCAATGACCACGGAGCAGCGGCTGTGCTGGAGCGCATTCGTGCCCGCGTGGGTTATCACCCCGCCTACGTAACCCTGGACATCGACGGCCTCGACCCCGCCTACGCCCCCGGCACAGGCACGCCGGTCTGCGGCGGCATGTCCACCGACCTGATGCTGAAAGTAATTCGCGGTATGGTAGGCATGGAGCTGGTCGGTATGGACGTGGTGGAAGTAAACCCCGCCTACGACCACGGCGACATTACCTCGCTTGCCGCCGCGACGCTGGGGCTTGAGTTTTTGTATACCCTGGCGGCATCTAAGGGCGTTTAACAGTTAGCCTCCGCCATCTCTAGGCTGATGGTATTGAGATGGCGGGGGCGGAACAGACTATCCTTGAGAGGCCGCCAGCGCTTGATCAATATCCGCCAGCAGATCGTCGATATGCTCAATGCCGATCGATAGGCGCACCATATCCGGCGTGACGCCAGCGGCTTTTAGCTCCTGCTCGTTGAGTTGGCGGTGCGTGGTAGAGGCGGGAATGGAAGAACAGCTTTTGGCATCGCCGATATTCACCAGGCGAAGAATCAGCGCCAGCGCATCGTAGAAGCGCTCACCAGCAGCCTGCCCACCTTCAATGCCAAAACTAAGAATCCCCGAGGCATGACCGTTCATATACCGCTGGGCCAGCGCATGATCGGGATGGTTTTCCAAGCCAGCATAATGCACCCAGGTGACCAACGGATGACTTTCCAGATGCTTGGCAACCGCTAAGGCATTGGCACAGATACGCTCAATCCGTAGTGACAGCGTTTCCAATCCCTGGAGCAGGTTCCAGGCCGCTTGAGCAGAAAGCGCCGCGCCCATATTACGTAGTGGCACCACCCGGGCGCGGGCAATAAAGGCCGCATCGCCCACATCACGGGTATAGCTCACACCGTGATAGGAGACATCAGGCTCGTTGAGCAGCGGAAAACGGCTGGCATTCTCGGCCCAGAGAAAGGTGCCCGAATCAACAATCACACCGCCCACCGTGGTGCCGTGGCCGCCGATATATTTGGTCGCCGAGTGGACAACGATATCCGCCCCGTGCTCAATCGGCCGACATAGGAACGGCGTCGCCGTGGTGTTATCGACTATTACCGGCACTCCATGACGATGCGCCGCCTCAGCAAGCTTTGCTAGGTCGACCACGCCACCCGAAGGGTTGCCAATGCTTTCGCAGAAAACCGCTTTGGTACGCTCATCGATCAGCGCTTCGATGCCATCCATATCGTCTTTATCGGCAAAACGCACCTGAATGCCTTGGCGCGGCAAGGTGTGGGCAAACAGATTGTAGGTACCGCCATACAGCTCGCTGATCGAGACAATGTTATCGCCTGCTTCGGCAATGGTCTGGATCGCATAGGTGATCGCCGCCATTCCCGATGCCACCGCTAGCCCGGCAATACCGCCTTCCAGTGCGGCTACCCGCTGCTCCAACACGGCACAGGTCGGGTTCATAATGCGCGAGTAAATGTTTCCTTCAACTTTCAGGTCAAACAGATCCGCCGCGTGCTGCGCGTTATCGAATGAAAACGACGTGGTTTGGTGAATCGGCACCGCCACGGCGTTTTGTGAATCAGGCGAATAGCCATGGTGAAGAGCAATGGTTTCTGGCTTCATGAGAACGGCTCGCTATTTTTTGTTGAGATCCGCTATTGATCCTAAACAAGCGCTGACGGGAAGGCCAACAATCGTTCGCCCTCCGCTGCGCTAAGCTCGCAAAGATCACCTTGCGCAGTGCAGCTACATCCAAAATAGCAGATCAACCAAGTGCTGAACGTCCACTGATTTTAAGAGGCTAAAAGCACATTAACGCTAACAACCGCAGGTGCTGCACTTACTGATTGAAATCAGGAAGCTAACATAATTATTTATAAAAACTCGCATACCTGCTCAAACGCCAGCCTAGGGCTGCGAGAGTAGAGCTTGCTGCTATCGCCGTAACCCAGGTTGCACAAAAAATTGCTGCGGTAATGAGGGTCGCCCTCAGCAAAGAAGAGCCCGTCCACCATGTCGTTATCAAATCCCGACAGCGGCCCGGCATCCAAACCCAGGGCTCGCGCGGCGAGGATAAAATAGCCACCTTGTAGGCTACTGTTACGAAAAGCTGTTTCTTCCCGGTAGGGCTCGTCACCCACAAACCACGACTTCGCATCGGCATGTGGGAACAGCTCCGGCAAGTGGCGATGAAAGCCTCGATCATACGCAAGGATAGCGGTTACCGGTGCGGCATGAACTTTATGTCGATTGCCTTCGCTCAAGGCAGGATCGAGCTTTGCCTTTGCATCGTCAGTGCGCAAAAACTTAATGCGTAGCGGACTGCAGTTAACGCTGGTAGGCGCAAATTTCATCAGCTCATACAGATTGCGCAGTGTCTCATCTTCAACCGGTTTGTCCTGCCAATAGGCATAGGTGCGTGCTTCAGTAAACAGTTGCCCCAGTGCATCGTTGGGTAAAGCCCCCTGAGGAAGTATTAAGCTCATGAATTACCCTCTTTAACGTTAATAGCGATAGGCCAAGTAGGTAGATAAAATAGGAAATGCACTTAAGATAACCAGCACCACCACCATGGTGATGAAAAACGGCACTACCCCCTTGAAGATTTCTTTGACGGGCACCGTTTTGTCGTTCAGCGCTGCTTTGACCGTGTAAACCGATATACCAAAGGGCGGAGTAATTAGCCCGATTTCAACCGCAACAACGGTAATTACCCCGAACCAAATCAGATCCATGCCAAAATGCTGCGCGATAGGGAGCACAATGGGCAGCACAATCAGCATGATGGAGACTGAATCGATGATGCAGCCCATCAAGATAATGATGAACAGATACAGAGCCAGGAAATGATAGATAGTCAGATCCATCGTCGTAACTGCCTGGGCAATCGACATCGGTAAGCCCGTCAATGCCAGCATGCGGCTATAGAGTGAAGCGGCCAGGATCAAAAAAAGGATGGAAACCGCGACATACCCGGTTTCTCCCAATACTTCGTAGAACTTCCCTGGCGTCAGCCGTTGCTTAGCGAGCGCCAACAGCAGCGCCCCGAAGGCTCCCACTCCGCCTGCCTCAGTTGGTGTGAAAAAGCCGCTGTAAAGACCACCCAGCACCAGCATCATCAGCAGCAGAATAGGGATTAGCTTAGACACCAGTGTTAGCGGCGTTTCCTCAATCGGATCCTCAAGTACCTCGCCCGTATCGGTTTGGCTTTGCATCATGAAACCGGGACGCAGCCAAGCAAGCAGCATAATGACAACACAGAAAGCTAAGGCCAAAATAATTCCTGGGATAATCCCAGCGATGAACATGCGCCCGACTGACTGTTCCGCCAATACGCCATAAACAATCATCAGCAGAGACGGCGGTATTAGCATACCCAGAACCGAACTGCTCGCCACCACGCCCACTGAAAACTTGGCTGTGTACCCATGGCGCCGCATTTCAGGCACTGCCACTTTGGTGAATACCGCCGCTGACGCCACGCTAATGCCCGTGATAGAGGCAAAAATGCCGTTGGCTCCTACGGTAGCAATGCCCAGCCCACCGCGTATTTTGCGTAGCAGCCACTGAAACACATCGAAGGTATCTCGCCCCACGCCAGAGACCACCACCAATAACCCCATCAGCACGAACAGCGGCACCACCCCATAGAGATAGCTGCTCAGCGAATCGTTCGCGGCAGCGGCGACCATACGAGTGGCTAGTTCCGAATTGCGTAGTGTGGCTATGGAGATCAGCGAGACCAGCATCAAGGCGATGCTGATGTGCATGCCTAGATAGATCAGCACTAGCATGAGCACGACGGCGATAGTACCGATTTCAAGACCTGTCATTGTTCGGCCTCCTCAGTCAGGCATACCTGACCATGCCAAGCCAGCCACAAGGACTGAATTGCCAGCAGCAGATATTGCACAACAGTGATAGCCGCACAGCTGATAACGATGAAACGGATAGGCCATACGGGGAAGGTAAACACCCCTTCCACCCCCATAAACTGCTGACGCTCCCAGGCACGTATAAAGGTTGGCAGCGTACCGGTATAAACGATATAAAGCATATAAGCTCCTGCCAGAAAGAACATACACATCAAAAGGTTACCCAGACGTGGATGCTTATCGGTAAAGCCGACAATAAAGATATCCGCCTGGGCCATGCGGTTGTGTCGCAACGTGCCCGGCAACTGCAGAAAGACGATCATGACGATTGATGCCGCTACTAGCTCAGCTACCCCGGCAATCGGCTGGTTGAACAGGTTGCGCGACAGCACGTCTATGACGATCATCGCCATGATGATAAAAATGAGCAGGGAACCGATTGCATTCAGGCCATCAACCAGATAGCCAAACAGGCTGTTGTGCTGTGCATTGCCCAACCTGCGCCCCAAAATCAGGGTCTTTAAAGAGAAAGACATTGCCCGCTACTCCTGGAGTCCTGTCCGCCAAGTGGCGGACAGAATCGTAACGCTGAGGGGAATCAAAAGCTGGATATAGGTCAGTCAGGCGATCAGATCACTCCTGATCCCAGGCACGCTCCGGCTCGTGGCCGCGCTCGCGCATGGCATTCATGTAGCTATTCAACAGTGCCTGTGCTGGATAACCGCGCTCTTCATTGCGCTCCACCCACTGGCGGGCGAGATCCGGCATGCCATCGATCCAGGCCTGTCGGTCTTCTTCAGACAGTTGGCTGACCTGAACCGGCGGATTCTGGCTCTCGCCTAGCTCGATCATGCGCTCAATTGACGTTTCATAGCGTTCAGCGAGATCCTTGCCATGGGCTTCGGAGTAGGTTTCACCGGCCGTCATCAGGGCCTCCTGCACGGGCTCAGGCAAACCATCCCAACTCCACTGGTTGATGGCTAACCCGCCGGAGAAGACCACCCCCATGTTGACTTGGGTAATGTAGGGCGCGACCTCGTAGATACGCGCTGGCAGGTTGCCGGTCGCCAGGCCGACAACACCCTGGGATACCCCGGTCTGAATATCGGTGTAGTAGCTAGCGAGAGTGCCATCGACCGGAACGGCGCCTACTGGATCCAGCCATACCCCCAGCACGCCGGGCGCAGAGAGCCGCGCACCGTCCAGATCCTCAAGCGTATCCACTGGAAAATCCGAGTAAATGTCGTAACTATCGGAGGCCGTTGCGCCCAGGAATACCAGGTCATGCTCCTCCCATTCGGCCTTGAACTCAGGAACATTGCGAATCATATCGTTCCAGACGTCGAGCATCAGTTCAGGGTCACTGGTGGTGAAGGGCGTGTAGGCACTCATTTGCGCCAGCGGCATACGCGATGGTTCAAGGTAGCTGAACACCCAGCCAATATCGGCAATACCGTCCCGGACAGATGTGAGAGTCGCGTTGGCGCCGTAAAGCTGGCCAGCATAGGCTTCTGTCCAGTTGATTTCGTACTCACCTTCTTCAGCTAGAATCTCATTGACGGTGGTGATGAACACATCAGGGATCATGCCAACCCAGGGAATTGTCGTGGGATGGCTTGAGCCAACCGTCAGGTTTATCACTTCCTGGGCGTTCGCGGGCGAAGGAGCGACAGTCACGGCTAAGGCTAGCGCGGTTAATGTCATTATTGGGCGAGGCTTGGCAATACCATTGTTTATTTTCATGTGATGGCTCGTAAATTAGCGTTATTGTTGTAAATCTATTTGGTTTTGTGTCCATGTTGTCGACCCAACATGGCGTTGCTTCAGGAACCAATAGGTGATTCAGGCAAGCGTGACTCCCCTGGCGAGAGATCAAAATCGATAGCGACGGTGCTGTACTCCCCGGTGACGTCAGGGTCGGGCGCATTACCATCGTTATACAGAGGGAACTCCATGGCCAAGTCGGCACTGGTTACCCCAAACACACAGTCAGATTCGATGAACAGGTCATCATGCGGAAAAATCTGGGTAACTAGCGTCTGGTGGCCCGGTGCGGAAATACAGAAATGTATATGCGCAGCACGGAACGGGTGGCGCCCCTGTGCTCGCAGCATGTCACCGACCAAACCATGGGTCGGGATGGGATAGCTGGCAGGCCGCAGCGTACGGAATCGGTAGCGACCGTTTTCATCGGTACGAAACTTGCCGCGCAAGTTCATGTGCGGCTGGCGTTCATCCTGGTTTTCGTACAGCCCTTCGGGTGACGCCTGCCACACTTCCACCAGCGCATTAGCCAACGGCTGACCTGCGCGGCTCTTGACCTGTCCGGAGACGAATAGCGGAATATCACCGTCATAGGGTTCGTTACGGGCAATGTTGGTTCCCGGCGGATATTCCGGATCTTTGCGCGTATAAAACGGGCCCAGCAAGGCCGGCGAAATTTGCTCGTCGGTGCGATCCTGGTTCATGATCATGACTAGCGTGGAGAAGCCCAGGGCATCCGACATCACCATGGTCTCGTTATGGCGATCCTTGGTTAGATGACCTAACTGCGTCACGGCATTGATCGCCGCGGTAAACTCCTCCTCGCTCAGTTTTACTTCACGACCAAAGGCATGTAGATGCTTGACCAGACCGGTGAGTATTTCCCTCAAGCGATCATCCTGAGTATGGCTGAACGCCTTGATCACAATATCGGTAATATCGTCCGGCGTTGAGGGGATGCCGTGATTGACGATATCTTCCTTTCGGGGCAACTCAAACATGATTCACGCTCCTAGGGAGTATTGTGTCCACCGGACACGCCACCCGTTATTACTTGTTATTAATGATGTCTTGCATCGTACAATTGGGATCATTCAGCGCTGGCGCTGCTTCAACTCCTCAATGATCTCATCATGATGCTCGTTCAATATCGGTGGTGCGCTCACCTCTAGTGGCTTAACGCCATCGAAAGACACAGGTGAACGCACCGTTTCCCACTTGCCGACTTGCGGATGCTGAGTGCTGATCCGTAGCTGCAAATGCTTGGCCTGTGGGTCTTCCAGTACCTCGCTGGCGTCGTACATCGGCGCATGCGGCACGTCTTCAGCCTCAAGTCGCGCTAGCCAGTACGTGCGAGGCTCTCGGACGAACACCTTACGCAGCACGCCAATCATGGCTTCCTGATTATCGATGCGGCCTTCACGGGTCGAGAACCGTGCATCCTGAAGTAGTTCCGGGTAGTCGATAGCATTCGCCAGTCCCTGCCAGAACTTTTCTGGGGACGACATATGTAGCGCCACCCAGTGCCCATCAGCGCATTCCATCACGTATGACTGAGATACCTGCGGCCGACTGTAGGGGCCCATGATTTCGCCTTCCGAGAGATAATGCGTGAAGGCGTCCAGATTGAAGTGGCACATGGCTTCCATCATCGACACATCCACACGACGCCCTTTACCGGTATGGCTACGCTCGTAAAGCGCGCCTAAAATGCCGTAGGCAGCATAAAAACCTGACAGAGCGTCGGCCATGGCCGGGCCTACCACACGCGGGTTTTCCGGATTGATCAATAGCTTAAGAAAGCCGCTTGCGGCTTGAGCGACCGTGTCATAGCTGGGACGATTAGCGTATGGACCGTCGTTGCCAAAGCCGCTTATAGCGCAATAAATCAGCTGGGGGTTGATAGCACGAAGCTCTTCCTCGCCCGCCCCCAAGCGCTCCGCCGTACCAGGGCGGAAGTTTTGAATGTATACGTCAGCATCGCTGATCAAGTCATGAAAGATCGCTCGATCATTGGCTTCTTTAGTATTCAGCGCAATGCTGCGTTTGTTGCGGTTATAGGTTTGATAATGCGGGCTATAAAGTCCGCCCTTGAAGGCGCGGAACGGATCGCCTTTACCCGGCAGCTCCACCTTAATCACGTTAGCGCCCAGGTCGGCCAGCATCATGCCAGCTGCCGGGCCCGTGATGAAGGTGCCCTGCTCGATCACCGTAATACCTTCCAAAACCTTTATCATTGTCGTTGCCTCTGATCGCTGACTTAACGCTTGTAACCGGGCGGAAAGTCGCCGGTGTATTCCAGGTGCTGTGTGGCTTGGTAAGAGAGAGCAAATCCGCAAGGCTGTTCGGACTCTTCAAGCATGTGTGCGATCAGGCTGGCCGTACGCGCCAGAATTGGTATGCCCCTCAGCGCATTTAACGGGAACCCTGCACCAAGCAATACCGCGGGGATGGCGGCAGACACATTGAGTTTCAGGTCTTTACCAATGATCTCGGGAATGACGGCTTCAACCGCATCGGCAATTTCCACGAAGCGCAGATCGGCACCGGCTTCACGTGCAACCCTGAACAGCGCTTCGACGCGCGGGTCACGCGCTTTGTGCAACGGATGGCCGTACCCTGGAATCGGCTTGCGCTCATGACGCATGGCCGTAACTGCATCAAAAGCGGCCTGCTTGACGGACTTGCCTTCATCGACCTGACGGGCAATATCATCAAATAACACCCCGGCGTTTTGAGACGCCCCCAAGATGACCGAGCCACACCCTAAGATGCCTGCCGCCACTGCACCTTGCAGGGCTTCAGGGGCAGCAGCGTAGGTCATACGCGATGCCTGCACGCTAGGTACTAAACCGTGCTCAGCAATGGCTACCAGAGTGGCGTCCAACACCCTGCGGCGGGTCTCATTGGCAGGTTGACCGGTAAGTAGCAGCAAAAAGTAGTCGGAGAAGGAGGTTTGCCCAATCAGATCCTGGCAAAGATCCTTGCCTCTCACCACGATAGCGTCGGCATCCGACGTGCTGATGGCTGTTTTTGGTATTGTTTCGCGCCCTATCTTCATATGCCGCTCCGCTAGTCAGGAGAGAGGAGAACGTCAGGGTGACGGTCACACTCATCGGGAAAATTACTTGCTGACAATGAATATAGAAGCGATAAATAATGAATAGAAATGATTAATTAACATAAAAACAATCGATGACATCGATCGTAATAGCCATTTTTCAGGGAGGTCATGCCATGGAACTGCGCCATATGCGCTACTTTGTTGCCATTGTTGAAACGCTTAACTTCACCCGCGCCGCCCAGCGCGTACACGTCACCCAATCGACGCTATCGCATCAAATTCGCCAATTAGAAGAGGAGTTAGGCCAGCGGCTATTTGAACGAGTGGGCAAAAAAGTGATACTCACCGAAGCTGGACGGAGCTTACTTGAGCACGTAGTACCCATTCTTAGGCAGGTTGATCAAGCCATTGGGGCAATGAAGGCAACACCGGATGATTTATATGGAGAACTGCATATTGCGGCGACCCATAGCTTTAATGTTCAGCTTATCCCGCTGTGCCTCTCAATATTTTTACAACGGCTGCCAAATTTAAAAGTGGCTGTGGAAGAGCTCGCTGGAGATCAAATCAGTGAGCGTTTAATGAGTGGCGATTTAGACATGGGTATTTCCTATCGTCCGGCAATACCCCGTGGTTTACGCTTTGAACCGCTTTACAATGAGGAGCTCAAACTTATTGTGGCTAGCAATCACCCGCTTGCAAAGCGTAAGAGGCTGCGCATGGTCGAGCTCAATGGCCAACGCATGACGTTATTGTCGCCGCATTTCTCAACGCGTCAAATGCTGGACGAGTGTTTCGAAGCGGCTGGAGCTCGACCCCAAATTGTTGCCGAGCTTAACGCTATCTCACCTATGATTGAGCTCGTCAGGCGCACGGATCTGTGCAGTATCGTGTCAGAAAATGCCTTAGCAAACGAACCAGGCGTTAAGGCAATTCCGCTCGAAAGCCCAACGCCAGTGCGTACCCCCGGTTTGTTATGGCCGCCGCAGTCTGAGCGTCCCGCTGCTAGCCGCTTTATGGCTGAAATAATTCGCGACGTTGTTAGACAAGGAAGCGCGTAAAATTAGCTCCAGGTTTCTTTATTAGCTCACCAATTCCACTCACTGCGCGCCACCGCATCATGGGCATGCAGGCTTTCAGCATGCACAACCTTGAGTTGAAACCCTGACACCTCCGGCGCTTGCCGTAGTGCTTTATCCAGCCGCCTTGCCGCGTCTTCACAGAACATCAGGTTTTGTCCATTGGCGAGGGCAAAGGCCTGTTCATCGATACGTTTTACCGCGGTTTGCAGCGCGGTACCGAGTGCTCGCTCGATACGGTCAATCGAATCTTCTATCGAATCCGCGAGGGGCAATTCTCCGTTTTCGCTTTCAGATAAACGCAAACTGCATTCGACACTGCTGCGCTGACTATGGGGCGTTGCGAGTATCCCTTCTTCGCTACCTAGCCACGCAGATACCGCAGATTTGGTTAACGGGATTTCCGCAAAATCTTCCTCAAAGGCCTGCTGAATCAGCTGCCTTGCCAGCGCCGCCGAGCAGGGGCAGGTGGACGAATACCCCACTGTAAGGTCGAGTTCAGCCTGAAAGCCAGCGGGCGTTAATTGGCAGCGCAAGGTGAAGGGGTAACTTTTCCACCCGGCTAAAGGGCTGATCAAGGCTTGCCGCTTAAGCGGAAACTCGCCTTCGATGCTTAGATAAGCATGCTGCGATAAGCCATCTTGGCTGGTTAAAAATGCATTCAATACGCCCTTAACCACTGGAAGTGTCAGCGGTGCTTCTTCAAGCGGTGCCAGCGCCAAATACAGCCGGGACATATGAATTCCCCGTGCATCAGCGTCCTCCAGGCTAACCCCTGCATTGAGTTTGGCCGTCACACTGCGGCTGCCTAGACGGATGGGGAGTGCGATGCCCTCCATGCCCACCCAGGTCAAAGCGGCCGGAGAGCGGGCGGTTTGGCTGGCTACATCAGGCAGGGTTAAAACAGTCATTGGGCTACCTCTTGGGATGCGTGAAAAAAGCGGTACAACTCAGCCACTGTTTCCGGCGTCACGTTTTGGGTAATAAATACAAAGCGAGATACACGGTCTCCCACGCTGTTCTTGGGCAGCGGCGCGGATGGATGAAAAATATGTTGCACACCGTGCAGTGCGAGTGGCGTATCCCGGTCAGTAAGATGAACAATGGCTTTAATGCGCAGCATTTTATCGCCCATTAGCGACATCAAAATATCCAGCCAATTCTCCAGCACCTCAGGCTCAATAAGCTCGTTAACAATAAAGCAGAACGATTTAATGTTGTCGCTGTGGGGGGAGCCTTCGGGCTGATAAGAACCGAGCGGCGCGCCGGTGAGCAGCCTGGGCGTTAAAGGAGCGGCTTGATGCACGGCGTAACTGCCGGCTTTGAGCCACTTCTCGACCTGATACTCCTGGGAGTCCTTGTGAGCGTCGTTGTCCGTGCCGGCATAAGGGGCATGGCGGGCCAGCCCTGCCCCCACTAACAAGTCCGCCGAAAGTTCGCCGTTGATTACCTGCCACTGCTCAGCCGCTGGGTTGAGTCGAGCCAGTCGATTAGCCAACTGGGAAACCGTCTCCTCGCTGGCCAGGTCAGTTTTGGTGATTAATAGCTTTTCGGCCACCGCCACCTGCTGCTGCGACTCCCGGTGTGCATCAAGAGTCCCCATGCCGTTCGCCGCATCGACGCAGCAAACCACACTATCCAGCTTAAAGCGGTGCGCCAGCCAGTGATCCGTCATCAATAGTTGCAGCAGCGAGGTAGGCGACGCCAGCCCGGTGGTCTCGATCACTACCCGAGACGGTAGGGCTTTGTCTTGGGCCTCCAGATCTTCCAATGCTTGTTGTAGCGTGCGACTAAGGTCGCCCCGTAGCGTGCAGCACAAGCATCCGCTGCTCATTTCGATCACCGCCTGCTCATCGCTTTGGGTAATCAATTGATGATCCAACCCGATGGCGCCAAACTCGTTAATCACCATCAGGGTATTGGCCATGGAGGTTTGGTGTACCCAACGGTTGAGTAGCGTGGTTTTTCCACTGCCGAGGAAACCGGTCAGTACATTGATAGGGATTAATGGTGGCTCCCGCATAACGGCTCACTCCCACCTGGCTTTACGATAGTGGTGTTCTTTACTCTCCTGACGCTCTTTGGCCTCAATGCATAGTTTCGCTGTGGGCCTAAAAAACAGCCTTGGGAGCCCGATAGGTTCGCCGGTCTCTTCGCAGTAACCGTACTCGCCGTTCTCAATTCTTTTTAATGCCGCCTCAATGTTGCTAAGCAAGCGGCTTTCCCGATCGGCTTGGCGAAGAGCTAGACGCAACTCCTCTTCAAACGAGGCTTGATCCGCTTCATCGCTATCTCGCTCATGGGAGGCAATTGCGGTCTTGATCTCTTTTAAGTGCACCTCAAGTTCACTTCGCTCGGCGAGTAGGAGATGACGAAAGAACTGCAGCTGTTCATCGTTCATATAGTCACTGTTGGGCATGGCTAATAGCTTGGCTTCCCATGCTTTTTCAGATGACTCATTCTCCCAGTCAACGTTGACCGCCTTTTCATCCGTACTTTGGTTACTCATATGTTGCACATTCATACTTTGGTTACCCATTCATTGTTCTCGCGATATTGACCTGATCAAGACATAACCGCACTCGTCGGTGATCGTTCCCAGTGGTCGAGATAGCTGCTGAGATAGCGGCTATTAAGCAGGCTCAATGGTCATGAGTAGTCGTTTGCTACCGTTTTCCAGCGCAGGGCTTCTATGCACCAGGCTCCGCTCTTCGCAGCCTACCCAGCCGCTTCCTTTGATTAACGCTATGTCCCCCGGCGAAAGGCGTTGAATAGCGCTGGTATCGGTTGCGATATCGGGTCGCTCGGGATGCGGCGCGCCCAGGCCCTCGCGGTTAATGGCGTGCTCGGGCAGCCATTCGCTGCCCGGGCCGACATAGGTAGTCACCATGCGCACGGGGAGATTATCGCAGTGAAAGCGCGGGCACATGGCGCTAGTGAGCAGGCGCAGGCGAATGCCGACGGTTTGGGTGTCAAACAGAAAGGCGATGGCTTCGGCAATCGTCGCCATATCCTCAACCAGCGGGGAAGCCGCGTCCGGGGCGGGCATGTGACGGCGCAGGTCGGCGATGAAGGCTTCATCGGGGTGACCAAGCCAGCTATATTGCCAGGCACGATCCGTTTGGCACTGCGCCTGGGCGCTACAGGCAATATCGGCGGGCAACGGGCGCTGGAAGATCGCGATGTTAATGGCGTCTTCAAAGATACGCGGCAACACGCTGATGTCGTGATCCCTGGCGGCATGGTCTGGCAACGCCAATTGAGCGGCAGGTACTGCAGACATAAGCGAAGACATAAATGACTCCATAAGCGATGTTAATGAACTAACGGGGTATACGGCAAAAGAGGTTGCCACTGCTTCCATCGCGCTATTTACCTGAATGACAGGACGCAGGCTGGAGACGCTGACGCAACAAGCGCCAGCTTTGGGTCACGACCGTGGCCAGGGTGAACAGCACAGCGGCTAGCGTGACAATCGTCGGGCCGGTCGGCGTATCCATCACATAAGCGGTTCTCAGCCCTGCCGTCACCGCCAGCATGGCGATCCCTGCGGCCAGAATCGCCATAGCTTCTGGCGTGCGGCAAAAAGGCCGGGCGGTGGCCGCCGGGATGATCAACAAGGCCGCTATCAGCAGCACGCCCACTACTTTCAGCGCCACGGCGACGACCACCGCGAGTGCCAGGGTGAGCACCAGCTGTTCGCGCCGGGGCTGGATACCGCTGGCATAAGCAAGCTCGTCGCTCAACGTGGCGGTCAATAACGATGACCAGCGCCAGAAAAGCAGCGTCAGCACCAGCGCCACTCCGCCGCCGATAATCCAGATATCCGTTTTCCCAACGGCCAGAATATCGCCAAACAGATAGGCACTCAGGTCGATGCGCACCCCGGCAAGAAACGACACGGCGACCAGGCCGATGGCCAGGGCCGAGTGCGCCATGACCCCGAGCAAGGTATCCATGGCATAGCCCCGCCCACTGAGCATCGACACACAGCTTGCCATCACCAGGGCGACCGTCAGTACGCCTAAGAAGATGGAGACGTCCAATAACAGCGCTAACGCCACGCCCAGAATGGCGGCGTGGGCGGTCGCATCGCCGAAGTAGGCCATGCGCCGCCACACCACGAAACACCCCAGCGGGGCGGCGGCCATGGCCACCAAAACACCGGCAATCATCGCCCGCCACATAAAATCATCCAACATTGGCTGCCTCCTGATGATGGTGGCGATAGAGGGCTAAGGTTTGGGCGGTCTGATCACCAAACAGCGCCTGATAGTCCGGCGATGAGGCCACTTGCTCAGGCTTGCCCTCACAACAGATAACGCGATTTAGGCACAGCACGTGGTCAGCGGTACGCATAACGACGTGGAGGTCGTGGCTGACCATCAACACGGCGCAGCCATAGGTGCGGCGCACGGTTTCGATATGCTGGTAGAATTCTGCGGTGCCTCGGTGGTCGAGCCCTTGTGTCGCCTCATCAAGAATCAGAATGTCAGGCCTTGTCAGCAGCGCCCGGGCCAGCAGCACGCGCTGAAACTGGCCGCCCGATAGCTGGCTCATCGCCGCATTGATCAAAGCCTCGGCACCAGCATCTTCCAGCGCTTTTTGTACACTGCGATGGGGATGGCGACGCGGTAAGTTGATAAAGCGCTTAACCGTCATGGGCAGGGTAGGATCCAGGTGAAGCCGCTGGGGCACATAACCGATACGCTGCTGCGGGGCGATAGTCACCTGGCCCGACGTGGGCCTTACCGCCCCGATCAGCGTTTTCACCAGCGTGGATTTCCCCGAGCCATTGGGGCCAATCAGGGTCACCACCTGCTCGCGATATAAATCGAGACTGATATTCTCAAGGATATGCTGCCCGCCAAAGCGCACGTTCAAGTGGCGAACGTTCAGAATCGCATCGCTATCAGGGAACTGAGCAAGCCGCATAATCGAAGGTCGTCTTTTTTGCATTTGTTATGTTATAACATATGATACAAGCATAGGCGAACGTCGATGCCGATGGTCGAACCGAGAAAGGTCATATTTGATGATGAGGACAACCTTAATGAATAACCGTTTAGCTCGTTTGTCTTGGCCGCTATTAGCTGCTTTCCCGCTGGTTGCCGCCGCAGACGCGCCGCGTGTGGCGGTGGATATTCCACCCGTGTATTCGCTGGTCGCCAAGGTGATGGGGGAGCGCGGCGATCCTGAGCTGTTTATTCAGCCCGGTGCCTCGCCGCATGGTTATTCGCTACGGCCTTCCGAAGCACAATCCCTCGATGATGCAGATCTGGTGGTATGGGTAAGCGACGCGCTGACGCCCTGGCTATCAGGCCCCATTGACAACCTAGCGGGTGATGCACACCACCTTGAGCTAATGGATGTGCCTGGCATCACCACATTGGAATACCGCGAAGGCGCGACCTTTGCGCTCAACGATGGGGATGAACACGGTCACGGGCACCATGATCATGACCACGACCACGACCACGACCACGACCATCATGAGCATGATCATGGCGATCATGAACACCACCATCATGAAGACAGCCATGACGAAAGTGGGCACGATCATGACCACCACGGTCATAATCACAGCCATACCGGCATGAACCCCCATGCCTGGCTGGATCCTGTCAATGCCCGCCGTTGGCTCGATGCCATCGCCGAGCAGTTAAGTGAGATCGACCCTGATAACGCAGCGTACTATCGCGAAAACGCCGCCCAGGGGAAAGAGGACTTAACCAGCCTTCAGGAACATATTCAGGATCGTTTAGCCAACACACGCTTTATTGTTTTCCATGATGCTTACCAGTATTTCGAGGAGGCCTTTAACGTCCAAGCGGCCGGGGCTATTTCCATCGGCGACGCATCGTCACCCAGCCCGGCTCGTATTGAGGAACTGCAAACGCTGGTGAATGACGAAAATATCCAGTGCGTTTTCAGTGAACCCCAGTTCAATCCGCAGATGGTCAATAACGTGTTTGGAGATACGTCGGCTTATATCGGCGTCATGGATCCCTTGGGCGTGGGTCTGACGCTGGATGCTGGCCTTTACGATGCGCTACTGGAACAACTGGCTAATGAGATTGCGCGCTGCACCGATGCCTAAACAGCTTTTTTCTTAAACAGCTTTCCAAGTTGATAAAGGTCGTGCATATACCTATCAAACTTTGAAACAAGCAGCGACATAAAGATAAAGGCATAAATAACCAGCATGATGATCAGGGGGTCGTTAAGCCAGGCCAGAAAAGGAGTCGATATCGGATAGCTAATCGTGTAGACAGTCATGGCCGCTAATAGCTGAACCAGAAAACAATTAACAATCACCAGGGTAATCAACGCTGCTCGTATATTGATATGTGGCAGCGTTGTTTTCCAAAACGGCAAGTGGCGTACTTCTATGCGCTGTCGCTCTGCACCTTCTCTAACGCCGTTAAAACTCAATCTGTTTTTACGCCGCAGTAAAGGGATTGCATAGCTGCCTGCCTCCTCTTCAGAAAACACTGCCAAGGCGATATCCCGATTGAACTCAGGGCCCAAGGCATTGGCCGCCACTTGATCGAAATCTCCCCATGCATGGTTTTGTTGAGCGGTTTTAGCTTGGTCAGAAAGCGTTTTTAAGCGGCTTTTATCGGCCTTCGACAACTTCTTATCATTGCCGACGTTTATATTGTAATGAATTTCGTATACCTGATATAAAGCAACGGTCACACCCACAAAAATCATAAAAAAGACAATGTATATCAACATATTAACAGACACCTCCTAAACAAAACCGAACCTGCTAGGCGAAAAACAGCTTTGTTAGCGTTCAAACTAACTTAAAGACTATGCCTGCGCACAGCTGACAAGTACAGGCTCAGAAAGCCTCAAAAAAGCCGGATCAGACTACGGATCGCAAAAATCAGCTATCCGTACCCACTACTCCCCTGAAGGCCCCAGGAAACGTGTTTCACTGACCTTCGTTATTGAAGGGTCATCTAAGGCGATAAAGTGCAGTTCGATAGGATGGCTAGGCTGCGTTAGGTCATCCGCATCGGCGGTGAGTGCTAGACGCAGGCTGCGTGTTTCAAACGCCGCCACCTCTAAGGTATCCACTCCCTGCAGACGAAGCCCTGGCAACCCCGCGGCTGATACCGCGTAATGATGGGTTTGGCCATCTTGATTGCGCAGCGTCACGTTGTAGTAATTGATAATGCGACCCTCTGCCGTGCTTTCAAACAATGCCTGACGGTCGCGGGCAATCTCTACATCCATGGGCACCCGGGCGTTCAAGAAACCGACTAACAGTACCACCATGGAGAATAACGCCGCCGTATAAGCCAACAGCTGGGGGCGCCAGAAACGGGTCGTTTTACCTTCCAGAGCACGCTCGGTGGTGTAACGAATCAGGCCAAGCGGTTTATCGATCCGCGCCATAACGCTGTCGCAGGCATCGATACACGCCGCGCAGCCAATACACTCGTATTGCAGCCCATCGCGAATATCGATACCGGTGGGGCATACCTGAACGCAGAGTTCACAGTCGATACAGTCGCCGATTCGAGTTGCCTCAACACCCTTTTGAGAATGGTGACGGCGCGGCTCACCACGGGCAGCGTCGTAGGAAACAATCAGCGTATTAGCATCGAACATCGCTGACTGAAAGCGCGCATAGGGACACATATGCAGGCATACCTGATGGCGGAGCCAACCAGCATTCAAGTAGGTAAACAGGGTAAAGAAACCGATCCAGAACAGAGCCAAAGGGTGCATATCCAGAGTAAACATATCCACTATTAACGCTCTTATCGGCGTGAAGTAACCAACGAAGGCTATTCCCGTTGCCAACGCAATCAGCAGCCAAGCCGCATGTTTGGCGGTTTTGCGCCATAGCGTATCCAGTCTACCTGTCGCTTTATCACGCCGAATGCGCCGGTGCCGCGGCCCCTCCAGGCGATGCTCGAACCAGATAAACAGAAACGTCCACACGCTTTGCGGGCAACTGTAGCCACACCACACTCGCCCAGCCACTACCGTGATCAAAAACAACCCAAAAGCGCACAGCACCAGAATCCAGGTGAGCAAGATAAAGTCCTGTGGATAAAACGTCGCCGCAAACAGGTGGAACTCTTGGGCAGAGAGGTCAAACCACACCAGCGGCCGATCACCCCAATTGATCCACGGCAAGCCGAAATAGAGCGCCATCAACAGCCAGTTAGAAAAGCGCCGGATACGCTGAAAAAAACCGCTTATTTCTCGCACATAAATATGTCCGAGCTTCGGTGGCTTGCTACTGGGAGACTGAGAATTGGGCGACTTAGACGGAGGCGTATGGTGTTCAACCGCCGCCTCGTTAGTCATGTCTTGCAGTGGAATGCGTTGCGTCATACCGATACCCAAAAAAGAAAGAATGGAGGTTTATGCGGTCGAGGGGCGTCGCGGGGTAGATGATTAAGCATTTGTTAGAAGGCGCGACTTTTAAGTTAGCCGCTACTATGCTCATACAGGGATGGCACAAACAGATGCAGTTTTAGAGAAATAAGGCGTATCAGTTAGCACTAGCCTCTCACACCGCTGCTTTCTGATATGCTGTTTATTACTATATTTGAGTCTGTTTTACGCTTCGCACATGCGGCACAGTGGTGCTTTCTATAAGCAGAGATCCGCGCTGTGCCAGCTAACACTGTGATGGAGCATTCGGGCGTTTTAATCAATACACCGACGGTTTATCCCATGAAACGCTACGAACAGTTTGCCGATGAGATAGCGACGCTGATTCGCCAAGGTGTGCTTGGCCCAGGGGAACGAATCCCCTCGGTGCGCCAGGCTAGCCGCCATCACGGCATTAGCCCTTCTACGGTGTTCCAGGCTTACTATTTACTTGAGAACCGTGGGCTTATCACTGCAAGGGCACGCTCGGGGTATTTTGTGCGTGAACACGCCCGGCGCCTGCTGGACGAACCGCGTGTAACGCTGCAGCCCACCGACCCAGCAGAGGTAGAAGTCAGCGAGTTGGTGTTCTCGGTGCTTGGCTCGCTTCAAGATGACCGAACGGTGCCCTTTGGATCGGCCTTTCCCAGTCCTGAGCTGTTTCCGCTTTCGCGCTTGAGTATCAGTATGACGCGGGGGTTACGGGCGCTTTCGCCCCAACAGGTGGTGGCTGACATGACCACCGGGCATACCGATCTGTGTCGGCAGATTGCCCTGCGCTACATGCTGGGCGGCATTCAACTGCCGATGGAAGAGCTGGTGATTACCAACGGCGCGATGGAGGGCCTTAATCTAGCCCTGCAGTGCGTTACCGAGCCAGGCGACCTGGTGGCGATCGAGTCCCCAGCGTTTTATGCCAGCCTGCAAGTGTTGGAGCGCTTGAAACTGCGCGCGGTGGAGATACCCGTTCACCCACGGGAGGGTATCGACCTGGAGGTACTGGCAGAGCGACTAGGGACGCTTCCGATCAAAGCCTGCTGGTTTATGAGCCATCTGCAAAACCCAATCGGCGCCAGCCTGAGTAAAGGGCGCAAACAAGCGCTTTATCAGCTGCTAAAACAGCACCAAGTGCCGATGCTAGAGGATGATGTGTATGCCGAGCTGTATTTTGGCAGCACGCCGCCCGTGCCCGTAAAAGCCTTCGATGATGAGGGTCTGGTCATCCACTGCAGCTCTTTCTCAAAGTGCTTAGCGCCGGGCTACCGGGTGGGCTGGGTAGCGGGCGGTCGCTATGCTCAGGCCATCTCGCGGCTAAAACTAATGACGACGATCTCGCCTTCCGTGCCCGCTCAGGCGGCCATCGCTGACTATTTGCAGCATGGCGGTTATGACCGTCATTTGCGTAAGCTCCGCCATGCTCTGGAAGCCCAACAAGGCAACATGCTGGCAGCGGCGGATCGCTACTTTCCTGCCAATACTCGCATCACCCGTCCTGCGGGCGGCTACTTTTTATGGGTGGAGTTTCCCGAGCAGGTAGATTCGCTGCGGCTATTCAATACGGCGCTCGACCATGGCGTTAGCTTAGCGCCGGGCCCGATCTTTTCCGCGACCCAGCAGTTTCGACACTGCGTGCGCCTGAGTTACGGCCACCCCTGGACACCTAGCAGTGAGCGCGGCATGGAAACACTAGGCAGGTTATTAAGCCTCTTTTAGCGGGTATTCCAAACGCCATCTCCTTTCGACTGATCCGGTTTTTTAGTTAAAAACTGAGCCTGTTATGCAGCACAGCAATCGCTAAACTATTCCGATGAAGCCACACAGCGGCTATACCAGCCCGCAAAAGCGTTAAAGCGCACAAGTGGCTGTCATCGGAGGAAGCGCCATGCTCGGAATTGAGGCCATTGATCTGGCCAGGGTGCAGTTTGCCTTTACCATCTCCTTTCATATTATTTTTCCCGCCATCACCATCGGTTTAGCCAGCTACCTGGCCGTGTTGGAAGGGCTATGGTTAAAGACCCAGCGGGATACCTATCGTCACCTTTACCACTTCTGGTCAAAAATATTTGCCGTCAATTTTGCCATGGGCGTGGTCTCGGGCATTGTGATGGCGTACCAGTTCGGTACTCACTGGAGCGGCTTTTCCGCCTTTGCGGGCAGCGTCACGGGGCCTCTGCTCACCTACGAAGTGCTCACGGCCTTCTTTTTGGAAGCCGGTTTTCTGGGCGTCATGCTCTTTGGCTGGGAGCGGGTCGGCCGAGGCCTGCACTTTTTTGCGACTTGCATGGTCGCACTCGGCACCCTCGTGTCGATGTTTTGGATTCTCTCTTCCAATAGCTGGATGCAAACCCCGCAAGGCCACGACATCGTCAACGGTGTGGTGATCCCCGTTGATTGGATGAAGATTGTCTTCAATCCGTCTTTCCCATACCGCCTGGCCCATATGGCGCTAGCAGCTTTTTTAAGCACGGCGCTGTTTGTCGCGGCCTCTGCTGCCTGGCTGTTGCTAAAAGGTAGACCGTCCCCTGAAGCGCGCACCATGCTCTCCATGGCACTGCTCATGCTGGCGATCACTGCTCCACTGCAGGCCGTGGTGGGTGACTTGCACGGCCTCAACACCCTGGAGCACCAGCCCGCCAAGATTGCCGCCATCGAAGGGCATTGGGATAACAGCAGCGGCGAACCCACTCCGCTCATTCTGTTCGGCTGGCCCGATATGGCGGGTGAAGAGACCCGTTTCAAGTTGGAAATCCCCGTGCTGGGCAGCTTGCTATTACAGCACAGCCTGACCGAACAAATTCCCGCGCTTAAGGAGTTCGCCCCAGAAGATCGCCCCAACTCGACCATCGTGTTCTGGAGCTTCCGACTGATGGTGGGGCTGGGGGTGTTGATGATTGTGCTTGCCATCGTGGGCAATACTCTGCGCGTCAAAAGGCGGCTATTTGAGTCTCGCCGCTTTCTACTCTTCACGTTATGCATGGGGCCAGCAGGGCTAGTGGCACTGCTGGCGGGCTGGTTTACCACCGAAGTGGGCCGCCAGCCCTGGGTGGTTTATGGGTTATTAAGAACCGCCGATGCGGCTTCAGCGCACAGCGCCGTCCACCTCAGCATTAGCTTAACCGCCTTTGTGGTGGTTTATCTGGCCGTCTTCGGTACCGGTGTTATTTACATGATGCACCTGGTGAATAAAGGCCTTGGCGATCCCTCTGCGCCCGCCTTAGGTGGCCCAGGCCATCACCGCACACCCGCCCGGCCTCTCTCGGCGGCTAACGAAACGCAGACGACTCACTAATAGATATGAGGGGTGCATTATGGGAATCGATCTATCGCTCACCTGGGCCATTATCATCCTGTTTGGTTTGATGATGTATGTAGTCATGGATGGTTTTGACTTAGGTATTGGCCTGCTTTTTCTGCGCGTGCATGACGAGCCGGAGCGCGACATTATGATGAATACGGTTGCCCCGGTGTGGGACGGCAACGAAACCTGGCTGGTGCTTGGCGGTGCGGGGCTATTCGCCGCCTTCCCCCTCGCCTATGCGGTGGTTCTGGAAGCGCTGGCAATTCCGCTGATCGTGATGCTGTTGGGGCTGATCTTTCGTGGCGTCGCCTTTGAGTTTCGCTTCAAAGCATCCCCCGAGCGGCGCCATGTGTGGGACAAAGCCTTTATTGGCGGCTCGCTGCTGGCGACCGTTGCACAAGGGGTTGCCTTGGGTGGCTATATTCAGGGTATCGCCTTCGATGGCGTTCACTTCAGCGGTGGCGCGTTGGACTGGCTCACGCCTTTTTCGCTGTTTTGCGGCATCGGCCTGCTGTTTGCCTATGCGCTACTGGGCAGCACCTGGCTGATTATGAAAACCGAAGGCGCCCTGCAACAGCGGATGTATCGGATCACCAAACCGTTGATGCTCGGGCTGCTGGTGATGATCGCCCTGGTCAGTGTATGGACACCGCTGGCTTACCCGAATATTGCCGCCCGCTGGTTTTCGCTACCCAACCTGCTGTGGTTTTTACCGGTACCGCTGTTAGTCATGCTGGTAGGTTGGTGGCTATGGCGTGCTATCACCTTTCAAGACACCGCCCTGCCCTTTGTGTTGGTCTTGGCGCTGGTATTTTTAGGCTACAGCGGTCTGGGCATTAGCCTGTGGCCAACGATTATACCGCCCGATGCGTCTATCTGGCAGGTCGCCGCCCCCGCCCAAAGCCAAGGCTTTGCCTTAGTAGGCACGCTGTTTATTCTGCCGATTATCTTGATGTACACCGCCTGGAGTTACTACGTCTTTCGCGGCAAGGTAAAACCTGGCGACGCTTATCATTAACCCCCTATCCCCTGTGTATTGAGGAGTAAGACAATGAAGCCTCTCGCCAAGCGCCTGGGCTGGTTAGTCACCATCTGGCTTTCGAGTGTGGGTGTTCTCTTGCTGATTTCATTGGGACTTAAGTTTGTGATGGGAATGGCGGGATTGACCAGCTAACGACCTCTTTTGCACCCATAGCTCAAAAAGAGAATGCTGAACCCTTTCTCAGCAAGGATCCAGCATTTACATCTACTTCAGCCGACGCTGTTTAGCACTCAATGGCATTTACCGCTAATCCACCTTTGGATGTCTCTTTGTACTTATCCAGCATGTCCCTGCCGGTATCCCGCATGGTACGAATCACTTTATCTAACGATATAAAGTGAGTGCCATCGCCGCGTAATGCCATCTGAGCGGCATTGATCGCCTTTACCGTTGCGATGGCATTGCGCTCGATACAGGGAATCTGAACTAACCCACCCACAGGGTCACAGGTTAATCCTAAATTGTGCTCCAAGCCGATTTCGGCCGCATGCTCGACTTGTTCGGGCGTTCCCCCCATCACATCAGCCAAGCCAGCTGCTGCCATGGCACAAGCCGATCCGACCTCCCCTTGGCAGCCTACTTCGGCGCCGGAGATCGAAGCATTTTTCTTACACAGAATGCCAATGGCGCCTGCCGCCAGCAAAAAATCCACCACGTTTTTCTCACAGGCATTGGGCTGAAACTTCATATAGTAGTGCAAGACGGCGGGGATGATGCCTGCGGCGCCGTTGGTGGGCGCCGTGACCATGCGCCCCCCTGCGGCATTCTCTTCGTTAACGGCGAGGGCAAAAATATTCACCCACTCCATCGCTGAAAACGTTGAGGCGATCAGGCAATCATTCTGCTCTGCCGCTTGAAGATGCTGGTGAAGCAGCTTAGCCCTGCGCTTAACGTTTAACCCCCCCGGCAGTACCCCTTCGTGGGTTAATCCATTGTCGATGCATTCACACATCACTTGCCAGATACGCCACAGTTCGTTTCTGACCTCCTCCTCCGTCCGCCATACTTTCTCATTTTCCAGCATCAGCCGGCTGACACTTAGCTGCTCTTTTTTACATAGCGCCAAGAGCTCATCTGCCGTATCGAAGTTGTAAGGAATGGTAACGCCACCCAAATCGTCCAGCGGCATATCCACCTGGGCCTGTTCAACCACGAAGCCGCCGCCCACTGAGTAATAGGTATTTTCATACACCAAGTCGCCCTGATGCGTAAAAGCCGCCAGCTTCATGGCATTAGGGTGATGAGGCAAGCTCTCTTCATGAAAATAGAGGTCACTCTCCCAAACAAACTTCACTTCTTTTTGTCGACCAAGCTGTAATGACTGACTCTCTTTAAGCGCCTGAATGGCTGGCTCAATAATCGAGGGATCTATTGTGCTAGGGCGTTCACCCATCAATCCCATAATAATTGCGTTATCGGTGGCATGTCCGATACCCGTGGCAGATAACGAGCCATAAAGATGGACTTCAAGATGCCCTACCTCATCGAGCTGGCTGTTTTCGCGCAGGGTTGTGACATACTTAAAAGCCGCCTGCATGGGCCCGACGGTATGGGAACTGGAGGGGCCTACTCCAATCTTAAAAAGGTCGAAAACACTGATAGGCATTGGAGCACCTCTTGACGTATAAACAGGGGAAAATCAGGCGGTGCCTGACAATTTCAATAAGTTATTGACGTGATGATAAATAAAACTAATCTATCTTTTATTGATGATATTTTTATATTTATAAAATGATACCTTTAGGCACGTTTTATCAAAAATAACAAAGGGTTACGTATCGCTCTGGCAAAAGCTTAGCAACGACAGCAACCCAGTTATAAAAGCACGCTCAAACTGTTTTCGTTTATTAACAACAGCATTAGGCAAAAGCATTGGTTACCAAAAAACTAGTTGCCAAAAACGACTGTGCGCCCTGAATAAAAGAACACGCGGCGTTCTAAGTGATAGCTAATCGCTCTAGCCAGGGTGAGGCACTCGATATCACGCCCCTTGGCAACCAGATCCTCCGGGTAGTGGGTGTGATCCACAGGCTCGACACCTTGGGCAATAATCGGCCCTTCATCAAGGTCATTATTAATGTAGTGCGCCGTTGCGCCGACCAGCTTAACCCCTTTCTCATATGCCTGATGATAAGGCTTGGCGCCTTTAAAACCGGGCAGGAGCGAGTGGTGAATATTGATCGCCCGTCCGGCTAATAGTTCACACATAGAGGGGGAAAGCACTTGCATATACCTTGCTAGCACCACCAATTCAGCGTCGGTATCCGCGATGATTTCGCGTACCTGGGCCTCCTGCTGCAATTTCGTCTCGGGCGTGATCGGCAGGTAGTGGTAGGGCAAATCGTGCCATGCTGCCAATGGCTCCAGATCAGGATGATTGGAAATCACCGCTTTGATATCCAGCGGAAGCTGCCCTGTCCGATAACGGTAGAGCAGATCATTCAAGCAGTGATCGGCCTTGGAGACCATAATCACGGTGCCGGTGCGTTTGCCCGGCGCCGTCAACTCGAACTGCATATCGAATTCGCTTGCCCGCGCTGAAAAATCGGTGTGAAAGCGCTCTTCATGAAACTCATCTTGCTCTGGGCGAAACTCGGCGCGAATGAAAAAGCGCCCGCCGAGCCGATCATCGAAAGAGTTGAGTTCAGTGATGTAGCACTGCTGCTCTTTTAGAAAGCGGGTGACGACGTCCACCGTTCCCAAGCGACTAGGGCATTGGGCGGCCAGTATCCAGGTATCGCTCATTCGGCTCATAGTGCATGCTTCTCAGTTAGCGGCAGACCGTTGCGGAAGATCATAGCGGCCGGAACAGCGCTCCGGCCTGCCCGCTTATTGTTGTACGTTAATGCCGAATTCTGCCCCGGCATCCAGCAACCAGCGGTAGCAGTAGTCGGCAAAGCTGCGCCGCACCACTAACTCCCAGCGCTCTTCACTGGGACGACGAAGAATAGTGGTCGCCTTAGCGAAGACGGTAGTGACACCTTTCCCCACCGGGAAATTGCTGGGATGAACATCGTAGATCACCGTTTTCATCAACAGCTCTCGGGCTGCTTCGCCGGAAAGCTCTAATAGAGTCTGGCCGCCGCTGACGTCGCTAATCGCGAAGTGGGCACTGCCCAATTGCTCGCGCAGCTTGGTCTCCAGTGGAAACTCTTCGCCACCTGGCACGATGACCAGCCACTCGTCCGGGGAGAGCCACTGGACAGAACGTTCACCGCTGGCATCTTGTACCAACGACTGGGGTTGTCCAGGCAAGCTGATTCCCAGCACGTCGCGCACCGCCTCGTCGAGCACGATGGCACCACCCCGTAGGATCAAATGCCCAAGCATTGCCCGCTCGCGTAGCTGAAGCCGGCTTGGGCCGCCGGCCTGGGGCGCACCGCTGCGACGATAGCTATAGGCTAACGGGGATTCTACCGGGATAGCGGTATCAGTACGGGTGTCGAAAGTGGCCGCGTTAGACATGCTGGCGCTCTCCCTTGGGGTCGTAGAAAATGGTGCTGACGATTTCAGCCTCATGGGTTTGCCCATCCGCCATGGGCAGGTAAACCGTTTCACCCAACTTCTGATGGCCACCCTTAACCACCGCTAGCGCAAACCCTGAATCCAGAATCGGGCTGTAGTAGCTGGAGGTAACATGCCCCACCATGGGCATAGGAATCGCATGCTTGGGATCAAGCACGATCTGAGCGCCCTCTTCGAGGATCACCTTCGGATCCTTGGGCCGGAGCCCCACCAGCTGCTTGCGGTTCTCACGTTTGGTATCACTGCGCGTAAGGGCCCGCTTACCAATCCATGAGTAGGGCTTGTCGTAGCCAACGCACCACTGCATGCCCAGGTCTTCCGGCGTGACCGAGCCGTCGGTTTCCTGACCCACGATGATGAAGCCCTTTTCAGCGCGCAGAACGTGCATGGTTTCGGTGCCATAGGGCGTCAAGCCGTACTTCTCGCCATGCTTGAACAGGGTCTGCCACACATGCATGGCGTAGTTTGCCTGAACGTTGATCTCGAAGGTCAGCTCGCCGGTAAAGGAGATGCGAAAGACCCGTGCAGGCACCCCCGCCACTTTCCCGGATCGCCAATCCATAAACTTAAAGCTATCGCGGTCAAGATCGAGATCACTGATCTCAGCGAGCAGCTTGCGCGCTTCCGGGCCGGTGATCGTCATGGTGGCCCAGTGGTCAGTCACTGAAGAGAAGTAGACATCCAGTTCCGGCCATTCGGTCTGATGCCACAACTCCAGCCACTCGAGGATGGCCGCCGCGCCACCGGTGGTGGTGGTCATCAAAAAGTGATTTTCAGCCAGACAGCTGGTCACGCCGTCATCGGTGACCATGCCATCGTCTTTGCACATCAGGCCGTAGCGGCACTTGCCGACTGCCAGTTTCTCCCACTTGTTGGTATAAATCCGCGCCAGAAACTCACGCGCATCTGGCCCTTGAATATCGATCTTGCCAAGCGTCGAGGCATCGAGGATACCGACCTTCTCGCGCACTGCCAGACACTCACGAGCCACTGCCTCGTGCATCGTCTCGGTCTTGCCATTCACCTTCTGTGGGTAGTACCAGGGACGCTTCCACTGACCGACGTCCTCGAACTCAGCGCCGCGCTCCACGTGCCACTGGTGAAGCGCGGTGTAGCGTTCGGGATCGAACAAATCACGGCAGTGGCGACCGACGATGGCGCCGAAGGTCACCGGGGTATAGTTGGGGCGAAACACCGTGGTGCCCACCTCGGGAATGGAGCGATTCAAGCAACGGGCGGCAATCGCCATGCCGTTGATGTTGCCCAGCTTGCCCTGATCCGTACCGAAGCCCATCGCGGTATAGCGCTTGATGTGCTCGATGGACTCGAAGCCTTCCCGGGTCGCAAGCTCGATGCCCGCCGCAGTGACGTCGTTCTGCAGGTCGACGAACTGCTTGGGGCCGCGCAGCGTGGGCTTCTCGTGAGGCACCTGGAAGAGCGCCACCGCAGGCCCTTGCTGCAGACGTTCAGCGCTCGGCAGAGTGACCGTCTGAACGGCATGGCCCATGGCGGCCGCTGCCTTGATGCCCGCCTCGACACCTTCCGCCAGCACGTCACCCAGGGCATAGCAGCCGTTGGCACCGCCACACGCCTGAACGCCCTTCACCAGCCCCGGCACGAAGCCGAGAATATCGTCGCGCCAGGTAGGCCGCGCGCCGGTGTGAGACGCCAAGTGAATCACCGGGCTGTAGCCGCCGGAGCTGGCGATGGTGTCGCAGGCCAACTCCTGAACCGGGCCGCTGACTTTGAAAGCGCCAATATCAATCTTGGCGACCCGCGCTGCAGTAACCCTATTGCTGCCCTTCGCCTCGATAACGGCGCTGCCCGTAATAATCTTGATGCCCTGGCCGCGAGCGGCATCGACCCAATCGCCCGCCGGCGCCTCGCGGGCGTCCACGATAGCGACGACCTCACAGCCAGCCTCTTTCCAGTCCAGGGCAGCGCGGTAGCCGTAGTCGTTGCTGGTGGAGAGCACCAGCTTGCGGCCCGGTGCCACGCCATAGCGGCGGATGTAGGTCGACACAGCGCCAGCCAGCAGGTTGCCCGGCACGTCATTGCCCGCGTAGACCAGCGGACGCTCGTGGGCGCCCGTGGACAGGATCACCTGACCAGCGCGTACCCGGTGCAGGCGTGCGCGTACCTGACGGTGGCCATTTTCCACCGGTGCCGTATCGCCCAGGTGTTCAGTGCGCCGCTCATGTAGGGTAACGAAATTGTGATCGTGATAGCCGTTGGCCGTAGTACGCGGCAGCAGCGTGACGTTCTCGCAGCTCGCCAACTCGTCCAGCACCCGGGCCACCCACTGATCCGCCGGCTTGCCTTCTAGGGTTTCGCGGCTGGCCAGCAGCGAGCCGCCCATCTCTTCCTGCTCATCGGCCACCATCACCCGAGCGCCGCTGCGCGCGGCGGCCAGCGCTGCCGCCAGACCCGCGGCGCCTGCGCCGACGACCAGCACATCGCAGTGCTGATTGAAGTGATCATAGTTATCCGGATCGGCTTCCATGGGGCTGCGACCCAGCCCCGCCGCCTTGCGGATGTACTTCTCGTAGGTCAGCCACATCGAGGCCGGCGCCATGAAGGTCTTGTAGTAGAACCCCGGTGGCATAAACTGCCCGCCCAGCTTGCCGAACAGGCCCATCAGGTCGCGCTGTACGTTCGGCCAGCCATTGGTGCTGCTGGCGGCCAAGCCTTCATATAGCGCCTGCTGGGTGGCGCGTACATTGGGCACCTGGGCCGCTTCACTGCTGCCTAGCTGCACAATGGCATTGGGCTCCTCGGCGCCCGCAGCGACAATGCCGCGGGGCCGAGAGTATTTGAAGCTGCGGTTAACGATATCCACACCGTTAGCTAGCAGCGCCGAAGCCAGGGTATCCCCGGGGTGCCCTTGATAACGCTGGCCGTTAAAGGTAAAGCTCAACGTGCGGGAGCGATCGATACGGCCGCCCGTGTTAAGGCGGTACACTTGTTGCTTGGACTGGCTCATGCCCGCACTCCTTCTTGTTGGCTTACCGCAGCGCCCTCGCGAGCCTGGCTTTGGCTGTCGGCAGTAATCGACGGCTGCTCGCCCATTTTGTAAGTTTCGAGAATCTCGTAGCTCACGGTGTGGCGCGTCACGTTGAAAAACTTGCGGCAACCCACCGCATGCACCCACATTTCATGGTGAACGCCACGGGGGTTGTCACGGAAGAACAGGTAATCCCCCCACTCTTCGTCACTACACGCCTCGGGCTCCTTGGGGCGCTCGATATGCGCCTGGCCCTTGGGGTGGAATTCCTCTTCCTCACGGTGTTCGCCGCAGTAGGGGCAGTAGATATAGAACATGCGAATACTCCTCTCGTATGAACCCTAGTGGGCAACACCGGCAGCGCCGTGTTCGTCGATCAGTGCGCCGCTATGGAAGCGGAACATGGAGAACGGCTCGGCGATGGGGTGCATTTCCCCCTTGGCCAGGCTGGCAGCGAATACATGCCCCGACCCTGGTGTGGCTTTGAAGCCGCCGGTACCCCAACCGCAGTTGAAGTACAGACCCTTCACCGGCGTTTTCGAGATAATCGGACAGGCATCCGGGCAGGTATCGACGATACCGCCCCACTGACGGTTCATGCGTACCCGAGAGAAGATCGGGAACATTTCAACGATCGCCTGGAGCGTGTGCTCCACGGTGGGATAACTGCCGCGTTGACCATAGCCGTTATAGCCGTCGATGCCCGCGCCGATCACCAGGTCGCCCTTGTCGGACTGGCTGATGTAGCCATGCACCTGGTTCGACATCACCACCGTATCGAGAATAGGCTTGATCGGCTCAGAGACTAAGGCTTGCAGCGGATGGGACTCCAACGGCAAGTTAAAGCCGCCCATCTTGGCCAGCACGGAGGAGTTACCGGCAGTCACACAGCCGACGGTTTTGGCTTCAATATCGCCACGGTTGGTGTGTACACCGTAGATCTGGCCATCACGAATCTTGAAGCCGGTGACTTCGGTCTGCTGGAGAATATCCACGCCGTGGGCATCGGCACCGCGGGCATAGCCCCAGGCCACGGCATCGTGGCGGGCCACCCCCGCGCGCGGCTGCCAGGAGGCACCCATTACCGGGTAACGCGCGTTTTTGGAGCAGTCCATAATCGGCACTAGCTCCTGCACTCCTTTGGCGTCTAAAACTTCACCGTCGATACCGTTCAGCCGATTGGCATTCACCCGACGCTGGATATCGCGCATGTCCTGCAGGGTATGCCCCAGGTTGAGCACCCCCCGTTGGGAGAACATGACGTTGTAGTTAAGGTCTTGGGAAAGCCCTTCCCACAGTTTCATGGCGTGTTCGTAAAGCGCAGCGGATTCGTCCCATAAGTAGTTGGAACGCACAATGGTGGTATTACGGGCGGTATTACCACCGCCCAGCCAGCCTTTCTCAATCACCGCCACGTTCTTGACGCCGAACTCTTTCGCCAAGTAGTAGGCCGTGGCCAAGCCGTGACCGCCACCACCGACGATGATTACATCGTACTGCTTCTTGGGTGTGGGGTTGCGCCACTGGCGCTCCCAGTTCTCGTGGTGGCTCAGCGCGTGCTTGACCAGGCCGAAGCCGGAATAGCGTTGCATAGTGGTCTCCTCAGTTCAGCCGCGCCGGGCCCTGCCGGCAAGCCGATTCAAGCAATGGATTCGACGGCTTCAGCGGCGGACTCAGCGTAGACAGGGTGCTGGGCACACACGTCGGTCACTTTGGCCTGCACCTCGGCTTCAATGGAAGCCGTGTCTTTGCCTGCAGCCAATTCGTCCAAGATGTCGCAGATCCAGCCAGCCAGCTCGCTACACTCCTCAGCATCGAAGCCGCGCGTGGTGACCGCTGGGGTGCCAATACGCAGGCCAGACGTCACAAAGGGGCTTTGTGGGTCGTTGGGCACCGTGTTTTTATTCACCGTAATATGCGCGCGGCCAAGTGCAGCATCCGCATCTTTACCGGTAATGCCCTGGCGGATAAGCGAAACCAAAAAGAGGTGGTCGTCGGTACCGCCGGACACCACATCGTAGCCGCGCTCCATAAACACTTTGGCCATGGCCTGGGCGTTATCGATCACCTGCTGCTGGTAGCGCACAAACTCCTGGTTCATGGCCTCCTTGAACGCTACCGCTTTGGCAGCAATAACATGCATCAGCGGGCCGCCCTGCTGCCCCGGAAATACCGCCCCATTGAGCTTCTTGTACAGAGCCTCGTCGCCATGGGCGGAGAGAATCAAACCACCCCGCGGGCCACGCAGCGTTTTATGGGTGGTGGTGGTGACCACATGAGCGAAGGGAAGCGGGCTTGGATAGAGGCCAGCGGCCACTAAGCCAGCGACGTGGGCCATATCGACCATCAACCAGGCGCCTACCTCATCGGCAATAGCGCGAAAACGTCGCCAGTCCACCACACGAGAGTAAGCGGAGAAGCCCGCGATGATCATCTTCGGTTGGTGCTCGCGAGCTAAGCGCTCGACTTCTTCGTAATCGATCTCGCCGGTTTCCGGCTTGAGGCCATACTGCACGGCGTTGTAATGCTTACCCGAAAAGTTGGGTGCAGCACCATGGGTTAAGTGGCCGCCGTGGGCCAGACTCATACCCAATACCGTATCGCCCGGCGATACCAGTGCCATAAACACAGCGGCATTGGCCTGGGCCCCGGAGTGCGGCTGCACATTGGCATAATTGGCACTAAAAAGGTGGCAAGCCCGCTCAATGGCCAAGGCTTCAACCTTGTCAACGAACTCACAGCCACCGTAGTAACGGCGACCTGGATAGCCTTCTGCATACTTGTTGGTCAGCTGTGTACCTTGCGCTTCCATGACAAGTTTGCTGGTATAATTTTCGGAGGCGATTAATTCAATATGCGCTTCTTGGCGAACCGTTTCTTCAGCAATTGCTTCAGCAAGCAACGTGTCGTAACTGGCCAAACGTGCATTGGGGGAAAAATTATTCTGAAGCATTACCGCCTCCTCATTAGTCACTTTTTTATTAAGTGCTGGATATACTCTTTAATGCTGATAAACCCCGGCCGCTAACCAAAGTCCCTATCAACGCGTTCTTACCGCGATACTATCGTTGGAGTCCGGGCCCAAGATGCTTGCCGACGTCACCACGCGATGTATTTGCGACATCGGCAAGATTTAGCCAATAACACGGCTGACGCCGCCCAAAAAGCAAAGCGCCCTAGACGGGAAGTAACCGTTTAGGGCGCTTAAAACTAGGCAGCAAGGTGCTTGCCGGGGCTAAAAATCGACGATTAAATCCCCCTTCGGCCGACTGCAGCACGACAGGATATAGCCTTCTTCGACATCCTCATCGGTAATGCCGCCGTTATGCTCCATTTCCACTTCTCCCGACTTGAGCTCCACTCGGCAAGTACCGCAAATCCCCATGCCACAAGCTTTGGGGATATGCAGACCCAGCTTGGCCGCCGCCGCATGAACCGTCTCCCCCGGCTGAATACGCACACTTTTCCCTGAAGAGGCAAACTCGATACTAAACAAGTCGCTGGTGTCGACATTTTCGGCATCGACCTCTGCCTGTTCGGCCAGCTCAAGGACATCTTCACGTACCTCAACCGGCGTAGCGCCAAACGACTCCTCATGGTAGTGATCCATGTTGAAGTTGTTGGCACGAAGAATATTTTTGATGGCGTTCATGTAAGGGGTCGGGCCGCAGCAGAATATCTCCCGCTCCATAAAGTCCGGCACAATGAGTTCGAACAGCGGCTGGGTAAGGTAGCCACGGTAGCCGGCCCAGGCCTCGCCGATATCCTCTTTGTTCTCGCAAATAATATGCAGCTTGAACTCGGGAATACGCGAAAACATATGCACCAGCTCGCGGTGATAAATCACATCACGGGGGGCTCTAGCGCTGTGTATGAACTCAACGTCAACAGCGGCGTTGGTATCAAAAAGCCAGCGTGTCATGGACATCAAAGGGGTAATGCCCACACCGCCCGAGAGAAACAGCACTTTTTCGGCAGGGAAATCGATAGAGTTAAAATTACCTACCGGCCCGTGCACCACCAGCTCGTCGCCCACCTTCAGATTGGCGTGTAGCCAATTAGATACTTTACCGCCCGGCACTTGTTTAACGGTGATGGAAAAGCTGTAAGGGATGGAGGGAGAGCTGGAAATGGTATAGGAGCGCATGATCGGCTGATTATCAATTTCAAGCTCGAGGGTCACGAACTGACCGGGCTTGAAGAAGAACAGTACAGGCTGCTCGGCCATGAAGCAGAACGTGCGCACATCCTGGGTTTCTTGAATCACCTTGACGCAACGCACCTGGTGGCGGCCGTTGGTCCAGGTTTGGGTCGTGACCGGATTGAAAAAATTAGTTGTCATTGTCGCCTCTGCCTGACCAGCCTTCATCACCATGCATCGCCGAACCGTATTTGCGATACGGTCAGCACCTTTGAGCTGCATTTTGGGGACGCGCCTGCCGACCGACTTACCTGACAGCGACTCGCACTTACCTCGTGCCACTCTTTATCGCTTAGAAACCTCTTTTTTCGTCGCCACTACGCCATCTAATGTCGCGGGCAGACAATTGGCAGGCCAGCGCCTGCAACACAATCGGAGCCTGACGTCAGGCCACATTTGAATCAAACGCCAGGTTACGCAACAGAACAACAAGATACGCAATATTGACTATCGGCCGATTCGCAGCCCTTGAGGGGGGAGCGGAGGTTTACGAGGATACTGGTAATGGAAAAAAATGTTTCTAATCGGATGGATGATCCACTCGCTGCAGCTCGTGACTCAACGGTTCAGATGCTGCAAGAAAGAGGACGTACCTTTTCGCTTCCACAGCCGTTTTACAACGATGCCCGCCTGTTCGCGCTTGATATGCAGGAGGTCTTCGAAAAGGAATGGCTGTTTGCCGGCATGACATGCGAGATCCCTACCAAGGGCAACTTCATGACATTGGATATTGGTAATAATCCCATCGTCATCGTGCGCGGCAGTGAAGGCGCTATTCATGCGTTTCACAATGTTTGCCGCCACCGCGGTTCGCGCCTTTGTGTAAAGGATAAGGGTAAAGTTGCAAAGCTCGTCTGTCCGTATCACCAGTGGACCTATGAACTTGATGGCCGCTTGTTGTTTGCCGGTAGCGATATGGGCACTAACTTCAATCTCGATCAATTTGGCCTCAAACCGGTCAACGTGCATACAGCCGGAGGCTTCATCTTTATCAACCTGAGCGATGAACCGCCTGCGATTGATGATTTTCTGCAAACGCTTGAGCATTACCTTGAGCCGTACCAAATGGACAACGTCAAGGTTGCCGTCGAGTCCAGTATCGTCGAGCAAGCCAACTGGAAGCTCGTCATCGAAAACAACCGCGAGTGCTATCACTGCAACGGCGCTCATCCTGAGCTGCTGAACTCATTGCAAGAGTTTGATGACACCGAGGATCCGCGTGCAACGCCTGCCTATAAGGAACTGGTGGCATGCAAACAAGCAGATTGGGATGAGGAACAAGTTCCCTATCAGTTGAAGCGCCTTGGCAAACGCAATCGACTGACCCGCACGCCGCTGCTGGATGGCATTGTCTCCATGACAATGGACGGTAAACCCGGCTGTAAGAAACTAATGGGCCGATTAACAAGCCCTGATATGGGCTCACTGCGCATTCTGCATCTGCCCAATTCATGGAATCACTTCATGGGCGATCACGCGGTGGTATTTCGCGTGCTACCGCTTGGCCCGCAGCAAACCGTGGTGACCACTAAGTGGCTGGTTCATAAAGATGCCGTGGAAGGCGTTGACTACGACCCCGAGCAGCTCCGCCGAGTATGGGATGCGACCAACGACCAGGATCGCCAACTCGCCGAAGAGAACCAGCGTGGCATTAACTCCAAGGCTTACCAACCCGGCCCTTACTCCGAGACCTATGAGTTCGGCGTTATCGACTTTATCGACTGGTACGCCGCCCGCATGCTCGAGAACCTAGGATATGATGCGCCGACGTTACACTTAGCCCAAGGTTAAAACTTGAAGGATCAAGGCAGCGACGTTTACCGTCACTAGGACTTAGCCAGAGTAGCTGACAACGTGTACACATAAGAGACACCTGTGTACACTTTGCCACACTACTCCTAGACTATTCTTAGAGACCTGCTCAATGCCATCCACCGATATTCCCGCTGCCAAGGGTTCTCAAGACGTCTGGCTTGATGCGGCGTTTGAGCTACTACTGGAATCAGGCGTCGATAGCGTGCGCATTCTTTCCCTGGCCAAGCGACTAAAGCTTTCTCGAACCAGTTTCTACTGGTTCTTCAAGGATCGCGAGGCACTGCTGGAGGCACTGATCGCACGCTGGCGTGAAAAGAATACCCAAGGACTAGTACATCAAACCGAAGCCTATGCCGAGAATATCGTCGAGGCGATGCTCAATGTCTTCGACTGCTGGCTGGATCCTAAACTGTTCGACTCCCCACTAGAGTTCGCCATGCGCAGTTGGGCGCTACAGTCAGCGTCAGTAGTGAGTGAAATCGATGCAGCTGATGCCACCCGTATCGAAGCACTGGCGCGAATGTTCCAGCGCTACGGCTATGATCCGCTGGCGGCCAACGTTCGTGGCCGCACCATATATCTAACCCAGATCGGCTATATCTCGATGAAGACCCAGGAACCGCTCGAGGTGCGCATGCAGCGCATCCCCGCCTATGTCGAAATCTTCACCGGCCAGCCGCCTGGGTCCAGGGAATTGCAACGCTTCCATGCCCGCCATGGTTATTATTCTCCAACCGGTACTTACTAGCCCACAGCAAGCCTGATCGGCTAACACCACCTACCTCCCAGCCGTGCCAGCGGTTAAACATGTTCGCCTCGAAATGTACATCATTGAACATTTAATTGACAACAATGAACATTAGCGCCTAGATTTATTAAATACACAATAAAATAGAGCGCTACCCATGGTTAACGATCCGCTGCTGCAGCCCTTCCAGCTCAAGCATCTCACCCTGAAAAACAGGCTTATGATGACAGCCCATGAGCCCGCTTACCCTGAGGATGGGATGCCCAAGGCACTCTACCGGGCCTATCACGTCGAGCGCGCCAAGGCAGGCCTTGGTCTGACCATGACTGCCGGATCCGCGGCGGTAGCCAAGGACAGCCCACCCGTGTTCAACAACATTCTCGCCTATAAGGATGAAGTAGTGCCCTGGATGCGTGAGCTGACCGACGCCTGTCACGAGCACGGCACCGCAGTGATGATCCAGCTCACCCACCTGGGCCGGCGCACCCGTTGGGATAAGGGCGACTGGCTGCCAGCGGTGTCGCCTTCGCATCGTCGTGAGGCGTCCCACCGCGCTTTTCCCAAGCAGGTAGAGGATTGGGATATTGAGCGCCTGATCCGTGACTACGCCGATGCCGCCGAGCGTATGCACGCCGCCGGTCTCGATGGCATCGAGCTACAGGCCTATGGTCACCTGATGGATCAGTTCTGGTCGCCGCTGACCAATACCCTTGAGGAACCTTATGGCGGCGATCTCGATAACCGACTACGTTTCACCTTCGACGTGCTGCGCGCTATTCGCCAGCGGGTGGGTGAAGCGTTTATCGTAGGCGTGCGCTACACCGGCGACGAGATGCTGCCGGGCGGGCTGACCTCCGGCGATGGGATGGAGATATCGCGACGCTTGAAGAGTAGCGGCTTGGTCGACTTCCTCAACGTGGTTCGCGGCCACATCGACACCGATGCAGGGCTCACCGACGTGATTCCCATCCAGGGCATGCCCAGCGCCCCGCACCTGGATTTTGCCGGCGAAATACGTCGCGAGATCGACTTCCCCACCTTCCATGGCGCCAAAATCCAGGATGTCGCCACTGCCCGTTATGCCATCGCCTCAGGCAAGGTCGACATGATCGGCATGACCCGTGCCCACATGGCCGACCCGCACATCGTGCGCAAGATCGCCGAAGGGCGGGAGGAAGAGATCCGCCCCTGCGTTGGCGCCAACTACTGCCTTGATCGCATCTATCAAGGCGGTGCCGCCTACTGCATCCATAACGCCGCCACCGGGCGCGAAACCACCATGCCCCACACCATTCCCAAGGCGGCACAGCAACGGCGAGTCGTGATTATCGGCGCAGGGCCAGCAGGGTTGGAAGCCGCTCGTGTTGCCGGTGAGCGTGGCCATTCGGTGGTGGTGTTCGAAGCCGCCAGCGATGCTGGAGGGCAGATACGTCTCACGGCGCAGAGTGAGCGACGTCGCGAGATGCTGGGCATCATCGATTGGCGCCTGGCGCGCTGCGAAGCACTCGGCGTCGAGATCCGCTACAACGTCTGGGCCGAAGCCGAGGACGTGCTCACCGAAAAACCCGATGTGGTGATCGTAGCCACCGGCGGCTATCCCTTGGAAGATCAGCCCGCGATGGGTAGCGACTTAGTCGTCAACACCTGGGACATTCTGTCTGGGCACGTGCCGCCGGGCAAACGGGTATTGCTGTTCGACGATGCAGGCGACCATGCAGCCCTGCAGGCGGCTGAGATCATTGCCGCCGCGGGGGCCGAGCTCGAGATTATGACGCCGGATCGCACCTTCTCCGCAGAGATTATGGCCATGAACCTGGTGCCCTACATGCGTTCCCTGCAGCGTGCCAACGTCACCTTCACGCCGACTTACCGGCTGAAGTCCGTGCAGCGCGACGGCAGTGAACTGCTCGCCGAAATCACCAGCGATTATGCCATTCATGGCCAGCAGGATATGGATCATGAGCGGCGTATCGACCAAGTGGTCGTCAACTACGGCATCACACCGATGGCCGATGTCTATTTCGAGCTAAAACCGCACGCCAGCAACCGCGGCGAGGTGAATTACGATGACCTGATCGTGGGCGCCCCCCAGAGCGTGACTAGCAACCCGGATGGCCGCTTCCAGCTCTTTCGGATCGGCGATGCCGTCGAGTCTCGGAACACCCACGCGGCCATCTACGACGCGCTCAGGTTGGTTAAAGACCTTTAATACAAGCGCCGATCCACTATCTATATAGTTCCACCATCAGCGGGCAACTTTCCGGCAGAGGCAAGGCTGCAGGCCGCATATTTGAACTCCGGAATCTTGCCATAAGGATCCAACGCCGGGTTGGTCAACAGGTTGGCCGCCGCTTCTCCGTAGCAGAAGGGTACGAAGACCATACCCTCTGGCATGCCCGGATCCGTCCTCACTTTGAGGGTGATGGCTCCTCGCCGGGTGGTGATCGTCAGGTCATCGCCTGGCACCATCCCAAGCCGGATAAGCTCAGCGGGCGCCAAGCTCGCCACGGCTTCCGGCTCCAGATCATCGAGCACTTTGGCACGGCGGGTCATGGAACCCGTATGCCAGTGCTCTAATTGGCGCCCGGTAGTCAGTACCGTTGGGTAGTCGTTATCTACCGGCTCATCAGGTGGTAGCGGGCGCGTTGGCGCGAACTTCGCCCGGCCGCTGACAGTGGGGAAGGCATCACTGAAGACTACGTCTTGCCCCGGCGCGTCCTCTGCTGGGCAGGGATAGGTCACCGACTGCTCGCGCTCCAGACGCTCCCAGGAGATATGGTCGAGTGAGGGCATGCCTTGCTTCATCTCGGCGAAGACGTCCCGCGGATGCTGGTAATCCCAGTCCAGGCCAAAGCGTTTGGCGATTTCCTGGATAATCCACCAGTCCGGCTTGGCCTGGCCCGGTAGCGGCAACGCCGCACGCCCCATCTGCACCTGCCGATTGGTGTTGGTGACGGTGCCGTTTTTCTCAGGCCAGGCGGAGGCAGGCAGGATGACATCGGCAAACTGGGCAGTCTCAGTGACAAACAGATCCTGTACCACCAGATGTTCCAGCTTGGCCAGTGCGGCCCGGGCATGGGCCAGATCCGGGTCGGACATCGCCGGGTTTTCGCCCTGGATATACATGCCGCGAATGGTGCCCGCGGTGATAGCGTCCATAATTTCCACCACGGTGAGACCCGGCGTGGGATCCAGTTTGGTATTCCACAGTTCTTCGAACGCCGCACGAACCTGATCATCATTGACCGGCTGGTAGTCGGGCATGACCATGGGAATCAGCCCGGCATCAGAAGCCCCCTGAACGTTGTTCTGCCCCCGCAAAGGATGCAGGCCGGTGCCAGGGCGACCGGTCTGGCCGCAGGCCAACGCCAGCGAAATCAGGCACCGGGCGTTATCGGTACCGTGGGTGTGCTGGGAAATGCCCATGCCCCAGAAAATCATTGCCCGCTCGGCGTTGGCATAGAGCCTAGCCACCTCGCGAATGGTCTCGGGCTCAACGCCGCACAGGCCGCTCATCGCTTCGGGGGTCATGTCGACGGTATGAATTTTCAGGGCCTCGAAGCCCTCGGTATGCTCGGCGATATAAGCCGTATCATAAAGTTCTTCACTGATGACCACATTCAGCATGGCATTAAAGAGGGCCACGTCGGCGCCCGGTGAAAAGCGCACGCTCAGGTGGGCGTAGGCATCCAGCGACTGACCACGGGGGTCGATTATCACTATCTTGGTACCGCGCTTGGCGGCCTGTTTAAAGAAGGTGGCCGCCACCGGATGGTTTACCGCGGGATTACAGCCGGTAAGAATCACCACGTCGGCCTGGCTGGCCTGCATAAAGGAGGCGGTTACCGAGCCTGAACCAATACACTCCATGAGTGCCGCCACTGAGCTTGCGTGGCACAAGCGGGTACAGTGATCCACATGGTTGGAGCCAAAGCCGGTACGCACCAACTTCTGGAACAGCCACGCCTCTTCGTTGGAACACTTGGCGCTGCCGAACCCCGCCAGGGCATCAGGGCCATGGGCCGCTTTAAGGTTCACAAGCCCGCCGGCGGCAGCCTCCAGGGCTTCATCCCAGCTCGCCTCGCGGAAATGCGTCAGAGGTTTGGCGGGGTCGAAGTCCGGGTCGATTCCCTTTGCGACACCCTCGCGACGAATCAGCGGGGTAACAAGCCGGGATGGATGGCGCGGATAGTCATAGCCGAAGCGCCCTTTAACACATAGCCGGTTCTCGTTAGAGGGGCCGTCGCGCCCCTCCACATAAAGGATCTCATCGTCCTTGATATGGTAGGTGAGCTGGCAACCCACCCCGCAGTAGGGGCACACCGAGTCGACCTTACGGTCGGTGACGGCAGAATCGCCGTGGCCCGCCTGATCGACCAGGGTAGCGGGCATCAGGGCGCCGGTGGGGCAGGCTTGAACGCACTCGCCGCAGGCCACGCAGGTGCTATCGCCCATGGGGTCGTCGAAATCAAACACGATCTTGGATGCCGCCCCACGATGAGCCAGACCGATAACGTCGTTGACCTGTACTTCGCGACAGGCACGCACACACAGGTTGCACTCGATGCAGGCGTCAAGATTGACGCGCATGGCGGAGTGGCTGCTGTCCTGCGCCAAACTATCCGTCCGGGAAGCCACATGATGCACGGTGGGCATCTCGCGCTCTTCGCGCCTGGGCAGCTTACGGCGCACCGCCGTGGCATCAATGGCCAGCTGGTCAGCCATGGCCCAGAAATGGCTTGAGCTGTCGGGGCTCTCTTCCCGCTCAGGCTGGTCGACCAGCAGCATTTCCATGACCATCTTGCGGGCCGTGTGCGCGCGTTCAGAGTTGGCGCTCTTGACCACCATACCGGGGGCTGCTTCGCGCAGACAGCTGGCGGCCAGCGTCCGCTCGCCCTCGATTTCCACCATACAGGCGCGGCAGTTGCCGTCGGCGCGGTAGCCGCTGGCGTCCTTGAAACACAGGTGGGGAATGGTCTCGCCGGCGCGTTTGGCCACCTGCCAGAGGCTTTCACCTGGCTGGGCACTCACCTCAACACCATCCAGCGTCAGGGTAAAGCTTGTGACTGGGTTTTGTTCGCTCATGCTCATGTTCATCCCCCTACCCCTTGACGATTACGTTCTGGGCGGCCAGCTCGCCGCGAAAATCCTTGAGCAGCCCCAGCACCGGGTTAGGTGCCGCCTGACCAAGCCCACAAATGGAGGCATCTATCATCACCTGGGAGAGCTGCGTCATCAGCCCGGCATCCCATTCGTTGCGCTCGAGCAGCGTGAGCATTTTTTCCGTGCCCACCCGGCAGGGCGTGCATTGGCCACAGGACTCATCGGCAAAGAAGGCCAATAGGTTGGTAGCCACCCCGCGCAGATCGTCCTGATCGGAAAGTACGATCACCGCTGCGGAACCGATAAAACAGCCGTGCTCCTGAAGGGTGTCGAAATCGAGGGGAATATCGGCCTTGGCAGCGGGCAGAATGCCGCCGGAGGCGCCGCCAGGCAGGTAGGCCGCCAAGCGGTGGCCGTCGGCCATGCCGTCGCAATACTCGTCAATTAATTCCTGAAGGGTTATCCCCGCGGGCGCCAAATACACACCGGGCTGCTTGACCCGACCCGAGACAGAGAAACTGCGTAACCCTACGCGGCCATGGCGACCCTGGCTGGAGAAAGCCTCAGCGCCTCGCTGCCAGATCATGGGGATCCAGTAGACGGTCTCGACGTTATTGACCAGCGTCGGCCGATCAAAGAGCCCCTTCTGAGCCACAAACGGTGGGCGGTGCCTGGGTTTGCCCGGTTTGCCTTCCAAAGATTCGATCATCGCCGACTCTTCGCCGCAGATATAGGCGCCCGCGCCGCGGCGCAGCACAATGTAACCCGGTGCCACCAGGCCAGCAGCCTCAAGCTCGCCAATCGCCTCGCGCACCACGCTATGTAACGCTGGGTACTCATCGCGAAGATAGATATACAGCGCCTCGGCGTCTACCGCCCAGGCACTGACCAAGGCCCCTTCAAGAAACTGGTGGGGCGAGCGCTCCAGGTAGTAGCGATCCTTGAAGGTACCGGGCTCGCCTTCGTCGGCGTTGATAGCGCAGTACCGGGGGCCGGCCTCCTGGCGCACGAAAGTCCATTTTTTGAAGGTAGGGAAACCCGCGCCACCCAAGCCACGCAGATTGGCCTGCTGCATCGCCTCCATGAGCGCTTCTACTGTAACGCTGCCGTCGTGACAGGCCTGGAGCAACGCCATACCGCCCTCGCGGCGATAGTTGTCCAATCGCTGCCAGTCGACGGGATCGGGGTGAAAGTGGCCCTTTTCGATCACCGACGCGATCCGCGCCTGGGTGGCGAACGGCACATGGTGGTGGCCTACTTCGACTACCGGCGCCGTGTCGCAGCGTCCCATGCAGGGCGCCCGCAGCACCCGTACCTGCTCAATATCCACGTTCGCTTCAAGCTGTGCCTTAAGCGCCTCAGCACCGGCCAACTGGCAGGTGAGGGAATCGCAAACGCGAATGGTGACTGCTGGCGGCGGCAGTTGATCGTCGTGGATGACGTCAAAGTGGGCATAGAAAGTGGCCGTTTCGTAAACGGCCGCCATGGGCAGGTTCATGTAAGCAGCCAGGGCACGCAAATCCGCCAGCAGTAGATGGCCCCGGGTGTCCTGAATGTTGTGTAAATGTTCAATGAGTAGGTCGCGGCGGCGCAGCGTGGCGTTCTGGCGTTCGTCACCCAGCAGTTCACGCAACCCCTCAAGAAGACTGGGATCGAGATCACGGCCGCGGGGCTTGCCGCGGAAGCGGCGCTTGGGGGTCACGGTCTGGACGGTCATGGGGTACTCATTATTATCTTGATCGGTTTTATACCGGATGAACAAAAACGGCACCCCGCGGGGCGCCGTCTAGGGTCGCACTAACCTGCCTTCAGGCAGGGATCAGGTCTTGTTGCTCAGTACTTCTTAAATAAGCTATTAAGCTACGCTGCCATGGGGGTCAATAACGAATTTCTTAGCAGCGCCGCCATCGAAGTCGGCGTAGCCCTGGGGTGCCTGATCCAGAGTGATCATCTGGACATTCACCGCATCGGCAATATTGACCTTGCCAAACAGAATAGCCTGCATCAGTGGTCGATGGTACTTCATCACCGGGCACTGTCCAGTATGGAAACTGTGAGACTTGGCCCAACCAAGACCAAAGCGCATGCTCAGAGCCCCCTGCTTGGCGGCCTCGTCCTCCGCACCCGGGTCTTCGGTCACATAGAGGCCCGGAATACCGATCTGACCACCTGCACGGGTCAACGACATCGCCGAATTCAGCACGGTCGCGGGCGCTTCTTTGCCGTGATTGCAGCCACAGGCGTGAGCTTCGAAGCCGACACAGTCGACAAAGGCATCGACCTCACGCTCGCCGAGGATCACCTCGATCTTGTCGGCCATGTCGCCGTCCTGGGTCAGGTCGATGGTCTCGCAACCAAAGCTGCGTGCCTGGGCAAGACGCTCTTCGACCATATCGCCAACGATCACGCAGGCCGCCCCCAGCAACTGAGCGGAAACCGCGGCCGCCAGACCTACGGGCCCAGCACCGGCAATATAGACAGTGCTGCCAGGGCCGACACCGGCAGTAACGCAGCCGTGGAACCCAGTGGGGAAGATATCGGAGAGCAGGGTCAGATCCTTGATCTTCTCCATGGCCTGATCGGCATCCGGGAACTTCAGCAGGTTAAAGTCGGCATAGGGAACCATGACATATTCTGTCTGGCCGCCGACCCAGCCGCCCATATCCACGTAGCCGTAAGCGGCGCCAGGACGGGCTGGATTGACGTTGAGGCAGATACCGGTGCGGCCTTCTTTACAGTTGCGGCAGCGACCACAGGCAATGTTGAACGGCACAGAAACCAGGTCGCCGGGCTGAATAAATTCGACGTCGCGACCGCACTCGACGACCAGGCCGGTGATTTCGTGACCAAGCACCAGGCCCGATGGTGCGGTGGTGCGGCCGCGTACCATATGCTGGTCGCTGCCACAGATGTTGGTAGTAACTACCTTGAGAATCACGCCGTGATCGCACTTGCGATTGCCGATGGCGAGTTCAGGATAGGCAATGGACTCAACGGCGACCTCTCCCGGCCCCTTGTAGACCACTCCGCGGTTGGCTGCATTCATGGCTGGCTCCTGTGGCTTATTGTTCTGTTCATGATGGTTGATTGCGCTATCCCACCCTATCCCCTCCGCGCCTGGAGACTTACCCCAAAAAGGCACTCACGTATCTATTCAAGACATCCTAACCAAGATGGATAGATAGAGGTCGCTTTCACGACACTCCTCCTTTGCAACAGGCTCAACAATTCCTAGGGTTTGCACGAAAAGTCGCTGAGCGAAGGCCAGACTAGGCAAAAATCGGCGAAAAAACGGAGTTTACGGAGTGTAAATGAGTATTTTGAGCCGACTTTTAACAACGTATGGGCGAGCGCAAGCAGTTTTCGTACAAAGCCTAGAGTCGGCGATGTGATGCATACCCGACGTCTAATAAGAGCCACCAAGGAAACCCAATGAAAAACAACGACGACCCGGTTCTGTCGCCTGGACAGGACAATACCCAGATATTGGGGTTGGACTTTCATAACCCCGTTTTTCCGCTTTCTGCTCTAGCCATCCTACTGTTTATTATCTACGCGCTGGTCTATCCAGATGCTGCTAATACTCACTTAGGGCTTGCCAAAAACTGGTCGATCGAACACTTCGACTGGCTGTTTATGATTGCTGGCAATATTTTTGTGGTGTTTTGCCTTGTACTGATCTGCCTGCCACTCGGGCGGATTCGGCTAGGCGGCAAGGATGCAAAACCGGAATACTCGCGCACCTCCTGGTTCGCCATGCTGTTTGCGGCGGGCATGGGCATCGGTCTGATGTTCTGGAGCGTTGCTGAGCCCGTAGCCTACTACACCGACTGGTATGGGACGCCCTTGAATGCACCGGCGGGGACGCCGGAGGGCGCCAGCGCCGCCATGGGGGCGACGATGTTCCACTGGGGACTGCACCCCTGGGCCATTTATGGCGTGGTGGCACTCTCGCTGGCATTCTTTTCCTATAACAAGGGCTTGCCGCTGACGCTGCGCTCCGCTTTCTACCCCATCTTAGGCGAGCGAACGCGTGGCTGGGCAGGTCATATCATCGATATTCTTGCCGTGCTGGCCACCATCTTTGGCTTGGCTACCTCACTTGGGTTTGGCGCTACCCAGGCAGCTGGCGGCCTCGCCTATCTGTTCGATGTTCCTAATACCATCGGTACCCAGCTGGCAATTATCGTGGTAGTCACGGTAATTGCGCTGATCTCGGTATGGCGGGGTATCGACGGTGGCGTTAAGCTGTTCTCGAATATCAACATGGTCATCGCGGCGGTGCTGCTGCTGTTTGTGATTGTGGCGGGGCCGACACTGATGATTCTGACGGGGATTGGCACCACGGCGCTGGACTACGTGAGCCACCTACTGCCGTTGTCGAACTGGATTGGCCGCGATGATGACACTTGGTACCACGGCTGGACCGTCTTCTATTGGGCTTGGTGGATCTCCTGGTCTCCGTTCGTCGGCATGTTCATCGCTCGTGTATCGCGGGGTCGCACGGTTCGTGAGTTCCTGATCGCCGTACTGCTGATACCCACGCTGGTCACACTGGTCTGGATGAGCGCCTTTGGCGGCACGGCACTTTTCCAGGCTGCAAACGGCGTAGGAGAACTGGCTAACGGCATTGGCGACGTTTCGCTTGCCATGTTCCATATGCTGGAACAGCTCCCCCTGACCAGCATCACGTCAACGCTGGCGATTATTCTGGTGCTGGTGTTCTTTATTACCTCGTCAGACTCCGGCTCGCTAGTCATCGACAATATCACCGCAGGTGGCAAGACCGATGCCCCCAAGGGTCAGCGGGTATTCTGGGCAACGCTTGAAGGCGTGATTGCCGGCGTGCTGCTGTATGGCGGCGGAAGCACCGCACTTAGCGCACTGCAGGCGGGCGCAGTGGCTACGGGGCTGCCCTTTACGTTGGTTCTCTTGCTGATGTGTTTCAGCCTCTACAAAGGGCTTCACAAGGAGTGGCAGCAGATCAACGCGGTGCCAAAAATCGCCAGTTAACCAAATCAAGCATCTGTTGCTTTCGGGGGCGCCATTGCCATGGCGCCCCTTTTGGTTTGCGGATATTGTGTCGTGATTCCGGCACTGGATGCCGCTAATGGCAATGAGCAAGCAGGCTAAGCGCTGCACCATAGCTAAACAACATCAACAACTCCACGGCTATTTCAATGATCTACACCATCGCAATACTGCTGAGTCTGGTCGGCTATTTTGTTATCGGGCATCTGGCTGGGCGGCGCGTCAAGGGCCTGGATGACTATCTGGTCGCCGGTCGCAATGCGCCCACCTTCTTTATCCTGGGCACGCTGGTGGCCAGCTACTTAAGCACCAGCGCCTTTCTCGGCGAGACGGGTTTTGCCTATCAGGGCTATCCGTTTGTCATGTTGATCTTTGCGGCGGTGAGCACCTCAGGCTGCCTGCTGGGCGCGCTGGTGTTCGGCCGCTACCTGCGCCGCAGCGGGGCGCGTACCGTGCCGGAGTTTTTCGGCAAACGCTTTGCCTCGCGTCGGGTGCAGGCCATTGCCGGACTCACCACGATCATCGGTCTGGGCGCTTACCTGCTGGGCGTAATGCAGGGCGCGGGCATCATGTTTTCGGAATTGACCGGCATGCCCTACTGGGTGGGCCTCGTGCTGGTGTGGGCGACCTATACCGGTTTCATCCTCTACTCCGGCTCACCGGGGGTCATGCTGACCGACACCATCATGTTTGTGATCTTCTCGCTGGCGGCGGTAGGTGGGTCGCTCTACGTGATCCAGGATTTGGGCGGCTGGAGCGGGGTCGTTGAAGGCCTGTTAAGCCAGACCGACAAGCCCGGCATCGCGCTGTGGCATGGGGTGATCGAAGGGCCGGAGGCCAGCTTCTCCTCCCCCGGCGAGGCGCTGATCTGGGGCCTGACGCTGGGCCTAGTCTGGGCGGCGGTGCTGGCGGCGAGCCCCTGGCAATCCAGCCGCTACCTGATGGCCCGCAACGAGCATGTCGTGATGCGCTCGGCCATGCTGACCGCCGTGGCACTTGCCGTTTTCTACGCTCTAATGATGATGACTGGCGCGGCGATCAACCTTTATGACCCGCAGCTCGACCCTGAACGCTCCATGATATGGGTGGCCCTCAACGTGCTGCCTACCTGGCTTGGGGTGGTCATTCTCACTGGCGTGTTCGCCGCTGGGCTCTCGTCCTGCTCGACGTTTCTGTCGATCATTGGCTTTAGCCTCTCCAACGATATCCTGCCCGCCTCAACCGACGAGAAATCAGCCATGCGCAAAAGCCGTATGGCGGTGCTCGGCGCGGGCCTGATAGCACTGCTGCTCGCGCTATTCCAACCACCGGCGGTGATGTCGGTGGTGTGGTTTGCTGCCACCCTGTTTGCCTCCTCCTGGGGTCCGGTTGCATTAATGAGCATCTGGAGTCGGCGGATCACCGCCGCGGGCGCTAGCTGGGGCTTGGCCGTAGGCTTTGTCGGCAATGTCGCTCTCTCGTTGATGGTGCAGGCCGAGTGGCTCAGTCTGCCCGTTTATCTGCACCCGGTGCTGCTGAGTACGCTGATGGCGCTGGCGGCGATCGTCTTGGCATCAAAAATGACACTCGTGAGTCAGGCCGAGACAGCGTACCGAGCTTTCCTGCATGAGTTTGATACCAGCGCGGTAAGCGGTTGGGTATCTGGCACCCGTTGGATCGCGATATGCACCATGCTCTCTGGGGCCGCCATCGGGCTGTTTTTGTGGCAACAGTACGCGGCGACGTTAGCCGGATTTGCCGAGCGCTTCGCGCTCTCATCCGGTGCGGTTCAAGGAGCTTACCTGCTGGCGATAGGTTGCGGCAGCATGCTGTTTATCGCCGGGGCCGTAGGCTACTGGCTGGTTCGTCCTCATCAGCAAGCCGCCACGGCGAGCACGGTCATGGCGGACAATCGTTAAGCGCCGAGACCCAACCCGAGTGGGCCAACGATCATTGGCCTGCTACTAACCACTCAACCGCTCGCCTACCCGGCGGGCGGTTAGTTTTTTTGCTGACCAGGAGACAGGATCATGCAGCTAAGTTCGTACCAGCGCGGCCTGCTTATCGTGATACTCGGTGTGGTATGCCTCAGCTTCGACGGTCTGTTGATACGCTTGTCCGATACGGATGGCTGGACCATCGTATTCTGGCGCGGAATATTAATGTTCTGCGTGCTCGGGGTGCTGTGTAGTGTTGGCAAGCGATTGGCGACGCTGAGGAGCAACCCCTTTTCCTCGCTAGCCTCCGCCATACTGCTGGGTCTGATCTCCAGCCTTTTTGTGCTGGCGGTCATGAACGCTAACGTGGCCAACGTGGTGGTAATCCTGAGCACCGCGCCGCTGTTTGCTGCGCTGTTTTCAAGGATTTTCCTGGGTGAAAAAGTCGCGCTGCGAACGCTGGTGGCCATTGCCATCTGCATGCTGGGCATGGGCCTGGTGTTCATGGGCGAAGGGGCCATGGGAATGCTGGTAGGTAATCTTTATGCCTTGGCGGCCGCGGCAGCTATCGGCGGTAACCTGACTCTGCTGCGACGCTACCCAGCGATTGACCCTATGACGGTGGTTGCCGGTGGTGGGCTGCTCTCTGCGTCGGTTGCCCTGCCCATGGCCTCACCGCTGGATCTGGATGCCCAACGCTATGGCGTACTGGCACTGATGGGGCTGGTACAGATGCCCTTGGCCACGGTGCTGATCAACAGCGCCACCCGCTATCTGTCGTCAACGGAAGTGGCGCTGTTTTATCTGGTTGAAACGGCATTGGGCACGCTGTGGGTGTGGTGGTTATTGGGAGAAACCCCTACGACCTCGACGCTGGTCGGCGGTGGCGTGGTTATTTTGGTGTTGGTAGTGCATGCCTGGATAGGCTTGCGTCTGGAAAGACAGCGCCTGCGGCTTTATCCGGGCTTTACCGGTCAATAGAAAAACCCACCTGACAAAGGTGGGCTTGAGTGATGATTAGCGGCGTGATGCGCAGGCTAGTTCAGCGCAGCACATCCTCCTCCTTGAGCAGCTTGTAGATCGCCTCGGCGCCCTGTTCGGGGGACACATCGGTGAGCACCTGCCCGCCTTTGCCCTCCGACTTGGAAGCTGCCGCCTTGAAACGATCCCTGGCCGACGCAGCTTTAACGATTTTCAGACGCTTAGGCCGTTTACGCGCTGGGGCCAGATGCCACTGAGCTAACTCGCTGTCGGCTTCAGGGGTAGTCGGCGTGATCGCAAAGGTGGCGCGACGCGCCGGGCCGAAGGCGCTTTGACGCGCCGCCGGCGCTGCTTCATCCACGCTGATGATGGCGGGTAAGCGCACCTTGAGACGGCGACGCTGGCCCCTTGGCAACGCCTGAAGCAGCGTTACCACGCCATTTTCCACCTTTTCTACCGACGCCAAACTATTAACCAATGGCCAGCCGAGATGTTCTGCCAACGCATAGGGCAAAAGCCCAGAGCCTTCACCGCGCTCGGCCCGGGCACCGGTAATCACTAGCTGAGGCGAGGTAGCGGCCAGGTGTTCCGCCAAGGCAGGAATGGCGTCGCTGCCCTCGGGCTGCTCTAGCAATGTCATGGACTCGAGCCCCATGCCCAGGTAGCCGCGCAGAGCTGCTTCGCTGCCATCGTCCTGGGAACCCGCGTGGAGCATGCTGATCCGGGTGCCCGGCAGCTCGGCCTCTATGGCCAGCGCAAGCTCCAGGCCCCGGGCATCCTGCTCTGCGCGCCTCGCACGGCCGGTGGTAGGGTGACGGCCGATGGAGACCAGCACCGCCACGTCGATTCCCTGTTGTTGTTGCTTCTGGTGTAGATCAGGCTGCATCGCGCTGCCCTCCCCGCTGCTGTTCCACCATGGCCACTAGCGCGGCCAGAATTTGCGTGCTGTCGCCAATCACCGCCAGGTCGGCGCGCTTGATGATGTCGCACCCCGGATCGAGATTGATCGCCACCACCTTGTCGCAGCGCTGAATGCCCTGCAGGTGCTGGATAGCGCCTGAAATACCCACCGCCATATACACTCGGGCGGTCACCCAGGTGCCCGTCGCGCCCACCTGACGATCGCGGGCCATAAACCCGTCGTCCACCGCGACACGCGAGGCCCCTTCGGTAGCGCCGAGGACTTTCGCGGCATGGTGGAAGGCGTCCCACTGCTTGACGCCGTTGCCACCGGAGAGGATGAACTCAGCCTCGGCCAGCGCCACGCCAGCGGGATCCACGGCCACCTGCCCCAGGTCTTCTATACGCGATAGGGTGGTGGGGATTGTTGCCGCCAGACTCAGGTGCTCGGCCGCGTGACGCGTCTCGTCCACCGGCTCGGCGCACTCGGCCAGCGCCAGCGCAACCCGCGGCAGAGGGCGCTGGATATCCAGGCTCCCAGCGGCACCACGGGCCGTGCAGCGCCAACCCAAAGTGGCCTCATTATCAGCTTCCACCTGCCACACCCCGGTGGCAGCGCGTTCACCCAGGCGCAAGGCAAGCCGCCGCCCCAGATCGGCTCCGCCCAGGGGTGAGTCTGGCAATAGCCAGAAGCGCGGCGTCATCTCCCGCTCGACGGCGCTTAAAGCCGCCAGACGCGCTTCAGGCGCAAACCCCGCGTAAAACTCATCATCAAGATGCACGACGCGATCGATCCCGGCTTCGCCCAGCGTCTGCTCCTTAAGCTCGCCGCCACCCTCGCCCTTATACTCACCAAATAGGATCGCCACCACAGCGCCGGGCTGTTCGGCGTCGGCATCCGCCACACGCCGGGCCAGGCCCAGCAGATCCTTGTCATGTCCGGAGAGACGCCCGCCGGTCAGGTCGGGCACCACGGCCACCAGGAAGGCGGGCTGATCAATGGTCACCGTGCGGCGGCTATCGCGGGCCGCAGTGGTGGTCGCGGTGGCCTGCCCCCCTTGCTGGAGGCCACTACGGTCAATCCGTTTGACACCATTGGGGCCGATAAAACCGATGGCACGAGGGTTCTTGCGCACCACGCCGTTGGGGCCCAGCCACTCGCTGACCGCTCCGCTGCCATCCCTGTTTACACCAAGAGCGGCAAGCACGCTGGCGTACTCGGGATGCAGACGGTTCCGGGCGATCCACTCACGACGCGGATCGCGGCGAATAATCTCACTCATACGATCACCTCCTCAGCAGTCGTCGTTGCAGCAGGCCATCGGGATCCGCCAGACGCATCACCCGCGGGACGCTCTACCAGGGCATCGGCCACCAGTTCGGCAATGTCGCGCACCTCGGCGCTGGCATCCACCACCCCTTCCAACATGGCGGTGCACTGCGGGCAGCCCACCGCGACCAGCTCAGCGCCGCTCTCTTTGACGTCATTCATGCGCATGTCGGGAATCCGCTGCTTGCCGGGAATATCGGTAATCGGTGCCCCGCCACCGCCGCCGCAGCAGCGCGAGCGGTAACCGGAGCGTTCCATCTCTTTGACCTCGATGCCCAGCGCTTTAAGTACGTTGCGCGGTGCCTCGTATTCACCGTTATAGCGCCCCAGGTAACACGGGTCGTGATAGGTGACGCTGCCGCCTTTCCAGGGGGCAAAGGTCAACCGACCGGCATCATACAGTTCGGCGATAAAGGTGCTGTGGTGACGCACCTCATAATGTCCGCCCAGCTCGCCGTACTCATTGCCCAGCACATGAAAGCTGTGGGGATCGCAGGTAACAATCTGCAGGAAGCGATACTGGGACAGGGTGGCAATATTGCGCTTCGCCAGGGACTGGAACGTCGCTTCATCGCCCAGGCGCCGGGCCACATCGCCGCTATCGCGCTCTTCAGTGCCCAATACCGCGAAATCTACCTCGGCGGCCCGCAACACTTTAACCAGTGCCCGCAGAGTGCGCTGGTTACGCATATCAAAGGCTCCATCCCCCAGCCACAACAGCACGTCGACCTGCTTGATGTCGGCCATGAGCGGTAGGTTAAGATCCGCCGCCCAGTTGAGCCGCGAACCAGGGTCGAAACCACCGGGATTGTCGGTGGCGATCAAATTATCGAGCACTTCGGCGCCTTTGTTGGGCGTTTTACCGCGCTCAAGCGTCAGGTGGCGGCGCATATCGACAATCGCATCCACGTGCTCGATCATCATCGGGCACTCTTCGACACAGGCACGGCAAGTCGTGCAGGACCAGAGAGTATCGGCGTCGACCAGAGCCTTCCCCTGCAGTGCCACAATGGGCCCGTGGGGAGAGCCTGCGTGCTCACCTACCGGCTTACCGGGGTAGGGGGAGCCGGCATAGGCGGCATCGCTACCCCCGGCCATACCCACCACCATGTCCTGAATCAGCTTCTTGGGGTTGAGCGGCTGACCGGCGGCAAATGCCGGGCAAACCGCCTCGCAGCGACCGCACTGCACGCAGGCATCGAAGCCCAGCAGCTGGTTCCAGGCAAAGTCGGCAGGCTTTTCCACGCCCAGAGGCGCTGCTTCATCCTCAAGGTTTAGCGCCTTGAGACCCGTTGACCGGCCGACGCCCCCTTTTTTCGTGGAGAAGCGCTCGGCGCGACGGTGGAAGGCCAAGTGCAGGGCGCCGGCGAAAGCATGCTTCATGGGCCCGCCCCAGGTCATGCCGAAAAACATTTCCCCCAGGCCCCAGGCCACGACGCCCGCTAATACCAGCGCCAGCAACCAGCTACTGCCCCCTTCAAGCAGACCTTCGGGCAGCAGACCTACCGTGGGCAGCGTAATCAGGAAGACGCCTATCGAGAACGCCATCAGACTCTTGGGCAAGCGCATCCAGGGGCCCTTGGAGAGCCGAGCTGGAGGGTTAAGCCGCCGCCGCGCCACGAAGAGGCTACCGACAAACATGGAGGTGCTAGCCAGTAGCAGTAATCCGCCTAGCAATGGGTTGGCGATCCCCAGACCGTGCACCAGGATCATCAGCACGGCGGCGGCCACGAAGCCACCGGCGGTGGCCACGTGGGTGTTGGAGATCATTTTGTCACGCCCCACTACATGGTGCAGATCCATCAAATAGCGGCGCGGCAGGGCCACCAACCCCTTGAACAGGCTCACCCGCGAGGGGCGCCCCTGACGCCACAGGCGTATACGGCGTACAGCGCCGATTACTGCCAGGGCCAGGGCAGTAAAAATCAGTATCGGCAAGAGCGTTTCGAGCATGGTGCTCACCTCATCTTTGGTGCCATTGGCTTCGGCGGCGGGGCTGCTCTGGCGCCCCGCATTATTGTTGGCTTTCGCCTAAGTCAAAAGTCCTTGCAGATTCGCAGGGCGTCGTAAATGGCCGCATGGGTGTTACGCGGTGCCGTGCAGTCGCCTAGCCGGAACAGCAGGAAACCATCTCCTGACTCGCTCAGACAAGGCTGCGGCTGGATTGCATAGAGTGCTTCCAGATCCACCTGCCCTCTGTTGCGGGACTGCTCTTTAAGCGCGTAATAAAGCGCCTCATCAGGGCGTACACCGTTCTCAACGACCACCTGATCCACCACGCGCTCTTCCAGAGCCCCGGTGTACTCGTTTTCGAGCACCGCCACCAAGCCATCGCCCTCGCGGTAAACCTTATGCAGCATCAGGTCGGAGGACATGATCACCTCCTTCTCGTAGAGGCTGCGGTAGTAGGTGGGGAAGGTGGTACCGCCCACCGCCGCGCCGGGCTTGATATCGTCGGTGACGATCTCCACCTTGGCGCCCTTATCGGCGATAAAATCCGCCGCCGAGACGCCGGAGAACTCGCAGATGGCGTCATAAATCAACACGTTTTTACCTGGTGCCACTTTGCCAGAGAGAATATCCCAGGTGCTGACTACCAGGCTCTCCTCAGCATTCTCCGAGTAACCCCACTCGGGGTGCTGGCTAAGGAAGGGCTGGCCACCAGTGGCAAGCACCACGATATCCGGGCGCAGATCGAGCAGCGTTTCCTCATCGGCGCGGGTGCCCAGACGCAGGTCGACTTTTAGCCGCGCCAGCTCCAGCTGGAACCAGCGGGTGATACCGGCGATCTGGTCACGCTGGGGCGCCTGGGCGGCAATCGTAATCTGCCCACCCAAGGCGTCAGCGGCCTCAAACAGTGTGACATCGTGACCGCGCTCAGCGGCTACCCGCGCTGCCTCCATACCGCCGGGGCCACCGCCCACCACGACGACTTTGCGTTTGGCGCCCTCGGTTTTCTCGATGATATGCGGCAGTCCCATGTACTCCCGGGATGTCGCGGCGTTTTGAATGCACAGCACGTCGAGGCCCTGGTACTGGCGGTCGATGCAGTAGTTAGCGCCCACGCACTGTTTGATCTGATCAATCTGGCCCATCTTGATCTTGGCGATCAGGTGAGGGTCGGCAATATGTGCCCGGGTCATGCCCACCAGGTCTACATAGCCCCCTTCAAGGATACGTTGGGCCTGATTGGGATCCTTAATGTTCTGGGCGTGGATCACCGGCACGTTCACCACTTCCTTGATCCCCGCCGCCAGGTGTAGGAAAGGCTCCGGCGGGTAGGACATATTGGGGATAACGTTGGCCAGGGTGTTGTGAGTGTCGCAGCCAGAACCGATAACGCCGAAGAAATCCACCATACCGGTGGCATCGTAGTAGGCGGCGATCTGCTTCATATCGTCGTGAGAAAGACCATCCGGGTGGAACTCGTCGCCACAGATACGCATGCCAACGCAGAAGTCGTCGCCCACTTCAGCACGTACGGCTTTAAGCACTTCCATACCGAAGCGCATACGGTTCTCGAAGCTACCGCCCCACTCGTCCTCACGCTTGTTGACCCGTGGGCTCCAGAACTGATCGATCAAATGCTGGTGCACGGCAGAGAGCTCAACACCGTCGAGGCCCCCTTCCTTTGCCCGGCGCGCGGCCTGGGCAAAGTCGCCGACAATACGCCAGATCTCTTCTTCCTCAATGGTCTTACAGGTCGAGCGGTGCACCGGCTCGCGGATACCGGAGGGGGATACCAGGGTCGACCAGTCGAAACCGTCCCAGCGGGAGCGGCGTCCCATATGAGTAATCTGGATCATGATCTTGCCGCCGTGCTTATGCACGGCATCGGCCAAATTCTGGAAGTGCGGAATAATGCGATCGGTGGAAAGGTTTACCGAGCTCCACCAGCCCTGAGGGCTATCGATGGACACCACCGATGAGCCACCGCAAATACATAGACCACAACCACCTTTGGCCTTCTCCTCGTAGTACCTCACGTAGCGCTCAGTGGTCATGCCGCCGTCGGTGGCATGCACCTCAGCGTGAGCGGTACTGACCACACGGTTGCGGATGGTCAGCTTACCGATCTCGATCGGCTCGAAAATTGCGTCGAATGCCATGTTTGTCTCTCCTCGTACCCCAGTTAGCGGGCAGCGTCGGTCAGCGGCTGGACGGCGAAGATGCCTACATCACAGCCAGGCTCGGCTGCACTCTGCGTCTGCTCGGCAACGGTACGCAGTGAACTTCCGCAGGCAGCGAGGATTTGATCCATGGCCCCGGCGAACCAACCGGTGAACATGTACTCTTCCTTGTTCCCGGTTTTGCCAAGCTGGTAAACAAAAGCGCTGTGCTCAAGTCGTACTTGGGCAGTGCCCGAGTCGAGATCGATCTGCTCAGTAAGGAAAAGCCCCCAGCCGCGCTGGGAGAGACGATTCATGTAGTGCTCGAAGACGGCCACACCTTCGATGCCGTGACATTCGGCCTCTTTTTCACACCAGTGCCAAGCACTCTTGTAGCCGGCGTGATAGAGAATCTCGGCATACTTCTCGGCACCCAGCGCCTCTTCGACGGCCACATGGTTGTTGATAAAAAAGTGCCGTGGTACATAGAGCATAGGCAGCGCATCGGTCGTCCAGACGCCTGTTTCGCTATCCACTTCGATGGGCAGTGCGGGGGCCAGTTTGGTCACGGTTGTATTCCTCAAATCTTGCTGATTGTTATGAAGTAGCTAAGCAGCCGTTCTGCAAGGGAAGCGGCGCCGGGGATAGGCCGTAGAGGGGGTCTTTTGCCATGGATGGCAAAAGTAGCGTCCAGGGAGGGATTCACAGCGCCCCCTCGTAGGCCTATCGCCGGTAAAGCCGCGTGTCAGGGCACTACTGCGGCTTTACCTCTGGCGCCCGTCCCTTGCTATGGCGGTATCCTCAGGCGCCCCACACATCCTTAAGCACACGCACCCAGTTCTCGCCCATGATCTTGCGCACCTGGGTCTCACTTAAGCCGCGCTTGAGGAGTGCCTCGGTGAGATTGGGGAACTCCCCAATGGTGCGAATTCCTTTGGGATTGATGATCTTGCCAAAGTCAGTGAGGCGACGGGCGTAGCCCTTGTCATGGGTCAACCACTCGAAAAACTCTTGACCATGCCCTTGGGTGAAATCGGTACCGATGCCGATAGCGTCCTCACCGACGATATTCATGACGTACTCGATCGCCTCGCAGTAGTCTTCGATGGTTGAGTCGATGCCCTTTTTGAGGAACGGCGCAAACATGGTGACACCCACAAAACCGCCGTGGTCGGCAATGAATTTCAACTCTTGATCAGATTTGTTGCGCGGATGCTCTTTGAGGCCGGAGGGCAGGCAGTGTGAGTAGCAGACTGGCTTTTTGGACTCAAGAATGACCTCTTCGGAGGTCTTGGCACCGACGTGAGAGAGGTCGCACATGATGCCAACCCGGTTCATCTCGGCAACGATTTCGCGGCCAAAGCCAGACAGGCCGCCGTCACGCTCGTAGCAGCCGGTCCCCACCAGATTCTGGGTGTTGTAGCACATCTGTACGATACCCACGCCCAGCTGCTTGAAGATCTCAACGTAGCCAATTTGGTCTTCAAAGGCATGGGCATTCTGGAAGCCGAAGATGATGCCGGTCTTGCCCTCTTCTTTCGCGCGAGTGATGTCAGCGGTGGTGCGAACAGGGCGCACCAGGTCACTACACTCCGCCATCAACTGGTTAGACTTGACGATATTATCGACCGTGGCCTGAAAACCTTCCCACACGGAGACTGTGCAGTTGGCAGCGGTAAGACCGCCGCGACGCATGTCCTCAAGCAGCTCACGATTCCATTTGGCGATGATCAGACCATCAATGACGATGGCGTCATTGTGCAGTTCAGAGGGGGTCATAGCTAAGCTCCAACATTGGTTAATGTAGCGAGCATAGCGCTGACGTTGGGTTTAGCTGCTCTTGGAAACGACGGCGGAAATTCCAAAAGCGTCATCGTGTCGTGAACACGACAACTACCCGTGTATCCGCTGACCTTTGCAAAGAAGGGGGAGTACTTTAATGATAGCGGCTACTAAAAAACCTGCTGCCCGGAGGTAAGCAGCAGGTTTGGAATAGTGGTGACGAAGTACCTATCAGCTCAGTAGCGGCACGCTGGCAAAGGTAGGCTCACCCTGGGCATGGGCAAGCGCCTGCTGGGCACTCGAAAGAGGTTCGCTTTTATAAGGCTCGCCCCCCCATCGCTGAATTAACGATGTCGACTTAGTTTGGTTATTTCCTTGGCGGTCGTGCACACCCAAGCGCTCATTTCTCGGCGGCACACCAAAATATTCACGATAACACTTGGAAAAATGGGGCGTGGACACAAAACCGCAAACAGAAGCAATCTCGATAATCGACAGAGGCGTTTGCTTGAGCAATTGCCGAGCGCGCACTAAACGCAGCTTGAGGTAATAGCGAGACGGTGAACAAAGCAAATAGCGCTGGAACAACCGCTCCAACTGGCGCCGTGAAACATTCACATAGCTTGCCAGTTCATCGAGCTCGATGGGCTCTTCAAGGTTGGATTCCATCAACGCCACAATTTCTAACAACTTAGGCTGAGTGGTGCCCAGCACGTGCTTAAGAGGTACCCGCTGCTGATCCTGCTCGTTACGCACGCGTTCATAGATAAACATCTCGGAAATGCCTGCCGAAAGCTCGCGCCCATGGTCGTGAGCAATCAGGTTGAGCATCATATCGAGCGGCGCTGTGCCGCCTGAAGCGGTGAATCGATCACGATCAATAGAGAAAAGGTGCGGGGTCAGAATAACGTTGGGGAACGCTTCCTGCATGGAGGCCAGACACTCCCAGTGCACACTGGTTTCATAGTGATCCAGCAATCCGGCCTGCCCTAGCGCCCAACTGCCCGTACATACCGAGCCTAATCGTTTTAACTGGCGTGACTGCGACTGAAGCCAGCGTATGTGGTCACGGGTAACGCTGTGCTGCGGACCTACCCCGCCACAAACGACCACCCACTCAAGCGAGAGCGGGGTCTGCATAGAGGCATCAGGAGTCACCTGCAGCCCATCGCTGGCGCGTACGGGCAGACCGTCTTGGGTCAGGGTAAACCAGCGATACAACTCACGACCGGCCAGTTGATTGGCCATCCGTAAAGGTTCTATCGCCGACGCCAGGGAAATCAGTGTGAAATTATCTAATAGTAGAAAACCAAGGGTTTGCGGTTCGCCCGCACGATTGGTATTTGCTGCCGGGTCTTTTGCTAGATTTGATGTCATGGTTTTACCCTCCGTCACCTTTTAATCATCTTTTTTTTTCTTATTAGTATGTAGGCGTCGCTGGCGTCTTTTAGTTTCCCTTTACTAGCGTGAATACTCACTAGTTCAGGGGTGGCATTGCTCTTTGGTCGTATATTGGCACGAATAGGGCGGATAGCGACAAAACGATTGCGCGAACTTGGCTCTCCGTCGCAAATGCAACACTGGAGGTCGTTTCCGAAACCTTTGTAAGGTCACGGAGGATAATGCAATGCAGCCTCTCGCCAAGCGCCTAAGCTGGCTAGTAGCTTACTCAGCTAAGGGGCCTCGGCATCTTCAGCAACAGGTTTGATGGGGTCACCGTTTTCATCCAGCAGTTGATGATCGTAAGCGGCCTGAAGGCCAGTATCTTCAACCTCTGTCGGTTGCGGCTCTTCTTCTGTCAAATAGTCGATATGGCCCGGATAAAGCGGTGATAGCACCGCGACCAGGATGCCGACCACCGAAAAGATCGAAAACGCATCCGCATACCCAAGCCTGTCGACCAGCACACCAATCACCGGCGAGCCCACCGCCTGCCCAAGCGCGCAGGCCATAAAGGGTAATACCGGCCCCATCGATAACCGCCCAGGCAGCAGTCGGATGCCGGTCATCAGGTACAGCCCCGTTAAGCTCATGTAAGCGAGACCGAAAACCATCGCGGAAAATATCGCCAGCGCTAATTGACCAGGGCTAGCGGCCAGCAACGCCAAGCTTGAAGACAGCATCATCAACATCAACGCCTGGGTGATGGGTGGATTATTACGGTCGGCCAAATCACTTATCACGGCACCGCCGAGCCCGGCGATACCTACCGCGAACCATAGCCAACCGGTGTGCCCTGGAGAGAGCGCGCCAAGGGTAACCGCCAGATCGGGAGCAAAAAGCCAGTACGGCGCAGATACAAAGCCCATTGCGAAGGCAAAAATCGTAAGCCGAATGAGGCGCGACCATTGCGACCTAGTGATGGGCGGTGGTGGTGCAGCATTAGCTGGAATGACCCGTGACACTGAAGGGATGAAGTACCATGCCGCCACGCCCCCCATAGCGGTAAGCGCAGCAAATATCGTGTAGGTCAGTCGCCATGCATCCGACAAGAACACAACGGTCGGTACCGCCACGATAATACCGATGCTAGTACCGGCATTCATAATCGAGCTGACGCGCCCATGCATTGCACGGCTCACCAGCGCCTGCATCGCAGCGGTCAGCGCGGGCATCATTAAACCAGTGCAGATCCCGCAGATAAACACACCAATACCAAGCGATAGCGCGTCTGACGACTGGCTGATCAATGCTAAACCGCCAACACCGAAAGACCCTGAGAGAATGGCTAAGTTGCGCGCACCGAGCCGATCAGCGGCAAGCGGCGCGACCAGTGTGGAAAGCACAAAGCTAATAAACGGCAGCGCCCCGATAATGCCGACCAAGTAAGACGTCAGCGAAAGCTCGGCACTGATAGAAGGTACAAACAGACCAAAGGCAAAACGTGCAAGCCCGTAACTGATCGCCACCAGCGCGGCTCCAAATAGGGCAAACCCCATGTTCGACAACGCTTTCATGCGGAGTCCTCCACTGCCATTGGCTGCATGTATACAAGGTCGCTATGAGCATTGTCTTCGCAACTTCCGCGATGAGCAATGCAGATTTTGAACAGGTAGCGGGTAATCTCCAGTGATCATCAGAACGATAAGTGGAGTTAAGCAGGCAGCCTTTGTTGAATGTCCGCTTTCAGGCTTACGGAAGCCTCCACCAAGGACTACCAGCCATATCTTCCCTCACTCACATAGGTGAGAGAATGACCACTGAACATAATTGCCACGCGGCATTCCAGGGCTTACAACTATACGGCGAGATAAAATTAATAATTCAACAACAGGAAGATTAACGCTATGTCGATTGAGCTTTGGCTATCGTTTGTGTTGGCTTCGTTTTTGGTTATCGCGTCCCCCGGCCCCGCCGTTGCTCTACTGGTAGTGACCGGCATCAATCAAGGTCGCAAAGCTGCTCTGGCGATGTTGCCTGGCTTTTTCTTGGGTGACCTGGTGGCGATGTCACTTTCGTTTGCCGGCGTAGGCGCGTTGCTGATGGCATCGGCGGAGCTATTCGCCATGGTTAAATGGCTAGGGGTTCTCTATCTGCTTTATCTAGGCATCAAGATGTGGCGTGAATCCGGCCAATTGAATGACCTGGAAGCCTCTGGGGTGAACGTTCAGCAAAGCACCGCAAAAGCATTCTGGGTGACGCTGCTAAACCCCAAAAGCATTCTATTCTTCATGGCATTCATGCCGCAGTTTATTAACCAAACCCAACCTCTGGCGCCCCAGTTGGCGATTCTGTTTGCTACGTTTCTTGTGATCGGTGTCATCTCAGATCTCGGCTACACACTGCTGTCGACCACTAGCAGACAGCTGATGACCGCCAAGTTTCGCCGCCTCTTACACCGCTGCGGCGCCGGTAGTTTGATTGGCGCTGGTGTGCTGATGACCTTAATGCGCCGCCCGACTGCCTAACTAATCTAATCGGAGGTTATTTATGCCACACCCGATAGCGAAGAAGGATTTTCCTGTCTCCAACGCCAGGCACTTTCTTGAACCTGGCCCGATTGTGCTGGTGTCATCACAATGGCAACAACAAACCAACATCATGACCATGGGGTGGCACATGGTCATGGCGTTCTCCCCCTCACTCTTAGGCTGCGTTATTGATGCCGGGAATCACTCCCATGCGCTGGTGTGCAACAGCGGCGAATGCGTAATCAATATTCCTTCGGCATCACTTGTCGATAAGGTCGTGGGTATCGGTAACTGTTCAGGAAGCGAGATCGACAAGTTCAAAGCGTTTGAGCTAACCCCAGGCAAGTCAGAAAAGGTCGGGGCGCCACGGATAGAGGAATGCTATGCGTCTTTCGAGTGCCGCTTGCATGATGACGCCATGATTGAACGCTACAACCTGTTTGTTTTTGAGGTCGTTAAAGCCCACGCAGCGCCTTCGGCAGATGAGGAAGAATCGCTGCACTACCGGGGTATGGGAGAGTTCATGCTGTCGGGTCAATCCATCGACCGTACGGAACTGTTTAAGCCATCAATGCTTATTTAAATAGAACTGCCATTGAGGCTTTCGCCACTCCCTTTCTATTAATTTAGCCAGCTAGGTCGACTTACTAACTTGCTGCCATAGCATCCAGCTGCGTACCAGTAGACAGACCAAGGATATTGATGATCGTGATGCGCCGCCCGACAGAGTAGTATCAAATTGATGTTAGCCCTACGACAACGCCCTCTCTGTTATCGCAGGGCGGAGAGGGTTACAGGGTAAGGCCGAGCAACAGATACATGGCCAGGGAAAGCAAGGCGACGGCTAGCGCAAAGGGAATTTGCGTTTTGATATGGTCGATATGATCAGAGGCGGCCCCGGTCGAGGCGAGCACAGAGGTATCCGATAAGGGTGAACAGTGATCCCCAAAGACACCGCCTCCCGCCACGGCGGCCACTGTGGCATACACCAGCGGTGTAATCATATCGCCGCTGAAGTTAAAGGCGAGCGGCACGGCGAGTGGCATCATGATAGCGAAAGTGCCCCATGAAGTGCCGGTGGAAAAAGCGATAACGGCGGCAATAAGGAACGTCATGGCCGGGAGCAAAGCAGGTGTTAGCCAGCCAGCGGTGGCTTCGACGATATAGTTGGCCGTGCCCATGTCTTTGGAAAGTTGATTCAACGAGTAGGCTAACGCCAGAATGATAATGGCTGGCATTACTCCCTTCATCCCCGCCATCGAGGTTTTCATAATGTCGTTGAAGGGAATGCCCTGAAGGCGCATAACGATACCGAGAAACACGGAAGCCGCCAGAAATGCCTCCATGGTCTTGGCCGAGTCCATCACGATAAAGGTGCCCACCGCAACGCCGATCACTACCAGTACCGGGGCGAAAAAATTCCAAAACAGGCTGGTACGTGCTCCTTCATAAGGCGGAATTTCCGTCAGTTCCTCACCCACCAGCGGTTCTGCCCCGTCGCGTAGCACTTTGCCCTCTTCCTGAGCCCGACGCTCAGCTTCACGCATCGGCCCGAAGAGCGGAATGACGCCCACGATCACCAGCCCGACCACCAACACCGATAGCCATGCATAGAGATTGAAAGGTATGGCATGCAGGAATACCCCCATCGCCTGGGCAGCATTTTCGATGGGGCCCATGCCGATCAACAAACCGGAGATAAACACTGCCCAGCCAGTGATAGGCACCATTACACTCACCGGGGCCGAGGTGGAGTCAGCGATATACGCCAGCTTTTCCCGCGAGACCCGGTAACGATCCGTCAGTCCACGCATAGTACTGCCGACAAACAGAGGGCTGAAGTAGTCGCTGAAAAAAACGAACATGCCCATCACCCAGGCAACCAGTTGAACCCGCACCCGCGATAAGGCACGGCGTTCCACCCAGGCGGTAAAGTTCTGAATCGCCCCAGTGCGTTGAAAAAACGCGATCACCGTGCCAATGAATAGCTCCAACAGCAGTATCCAGGAGAAGCTGGTGGTGCCCAGGGTTTCCTTGAGCAGCGTCGGAAACCCCATCAATCCATTGCCCAGGGTAATCACCCCAACGAAACAAGCAACAGCCAGCGAGAAAACCGTATTACGGGTGACAAATGCCAGCACGATGGCCAATGCCGCCGGCATGACGGACAGCAGCCCTATATGATCTTGAGGATCCATTGTCATCTCTCTTTTTTTATAGTGGTGGGTGGAGTCAGGTTTCGTTTTTTGCCTTACGGCGCTCCATTTCACTGGTCAGGTAAAAACCCAACCGACGTACGGGATCGGGCGGCATCCAGCTCGCTTTGCCGAATAAAGATGCAATATCCTCAACCGGTTGGCCGAGCGCGTAGCGAGCTAAAGCATCCCCCAGGAAGGTACCCTTGACGATACCGCCGCCATTGCACCCCGCTGATACATATAACCCGGGCTGGATCTCGCCCCAGAGCGGAGCACCGTTATGAGTCAGCCCGGTGGTACCTCCCCAAACCTTGTCGAAGCGCACTGGGGTAAGTTCGGGGTAGCGGGCCTCAAGGCTCACTTTCAGTTCGGCCTCGATACGGGCGTTATCGGCTTCGCGCTCATAGCTGTAACGCGAGCGGATCATCAAACGTCCGTCAGCGGTGGTGCGCAACGTACAGCCTAAGCGGTGTGCGGGTAGCAGTCCCCAGGTCGTCTCGGCGATGCGTTGGCGCTCGGGCTGCGGTAAAGGCTCGGTAATAGCGGCATAGGTATAAATAGCGGTTAGCCGCGAAGGGTCTGCACCCAAAGCCCTAGAAAAAGCGTTATTGGCCAGAATCACCTGTTCAGCCGTTACTTCGCCTTCGGGTGTAGTCACACGCCACTTCTTGCCATCAGGCACTATTTGAGTCGCGGGCGAGTGCTCATGCAGCTCGATGCCGGCTTCCAATGAATCTGCCAAACCAACAATCAATGCTGCAGGCTGGACGAGATAGCAGTCCGGTGAATAAATACCCTGTGTGTAGTAGCGCGTACCGATTCGCTCAGCGAGTTGGCTGCCGTTCAAGGTCTGGTAAGACAGACCGGCAGCTTTCAGAAACTCCTCATACTGGCTCAAGGCACGTTGGCCTATCGTGCTACGGGCAGCGCGATAGGTGCCGCTACGCTCGAGTTGGCAGTCAATGCCTAGGCGTTCGACACGCTCGCGCAGTAACGCCATGGTTTGTCGGCTTAACGCGTTCAGCTTCTCCATGCGCTCAAGCTCTTCGGGGCGAGCATCGTTGGCTAGAGCAATTTCCAGCATAAAGCCGGAGTTACGCCCTGGACTCCCTTCACCTACCTGGTCAGCTTCGAGGATTTTGATGCGGTCTTCAGGGCGCGCCTGCTGCCAGGCCGAGGCTGCCGCAAAACCGGTATAACCAGCCCCGATGATGACGACATCTGCCTCAGATTGACCACTTAAGGCGGGGCGCGGCTGGCGCTCGGTTAGCCAAGCGTTCCAGCCGCAAGGGCGTTGATGGCTTGGGTGCGTAGTGTGTGGCATAGAGAGTTAATCCAGATACAGCAGGCCATGGGCCTGATTGACCATGGCAGCCACTTCTTCCTGCATGCCTTGGAGTACTTCCAGCTTATGGCTCTTCGTCATACGCGATTTGAGCATCGAACAACTCATGGCACCCAGGGGGTGGCCGCTATGATCGAGGATAGGAATGGCCAGGCCGCTGTATTCCGGAAGCAAAGAGCCTTCTACGCCACGGGCGTAACCATGTTTCAGTTGGTGGGAAATTTCGGCTTCGATGTCGGCGATGGCAATCGCGTATTCGTCCATCAGCTGTTCAGCGTTATGGTTGAGTATTTCGCTTCGCTCATCAGCCCCCAGGTAGGCAAGTAAGGCAATTGAGGCTTGACCAACGCCTAGCGGCAAACGTCCACCCGTCGCTCTAACAAAGCTGCCCACGGGATAAGCGCCGTTCTGCACTTCCAGGCAAACGGCATTAACGCCATCGCGAGCGAACAGGTAGAAGCTGTCGCCCCAGCGCTGCGCGAGTGTCAGCAACCTTGGTCGGGCCAAATCACGCAACCCGGCACCATTTCCCGCTTGGGCGCCAAGCACCAGCAGCTCATAACCCAGCAGGTAACGCCCACGAATGGGAGAAGATCGTAAAAATCCCTGCTGCTTGAGACCTTTTAACAACCGATAGAGAGTAGGACGGCTGAAACTCAATTCATTCAGATAATCGTCTACACTTGCACCCCGGTGGCCGCCACGTGCAGTAACCTGCAATATCTGCATGGCATGAACGAGAGTGGTAGGGCCTGATGAGGTGATGCTTTCATTTACCGGCATTATGTTTATCGTTATTTGTCTATGTGAGCTAAAACATAACAAGACAAATTCACGAGTTCATCTCACTAAATGAGACAAAGCCGCTTTAGCGCATACGAGGTAGAGGTTGGCATAGGTCAACATATGACGACATTCAAAATCAAAAAACTCATACAAAAGCTACCGATAATTGTACAAAAATGATCTTCTATAGCCTTGCGCCCAATGGATGAAGGGCGACAACCGGCTGAGTGTTAGACTGGTGTTAGCTAACCCGGCTTCTTCTAATATGTTCCTGAAAAGGCGAATTGATGACCACCGTTGCCGTATTTGTTGATATTCAAAACGTCTATTACACCGTGCGCGAAGCATATGGCAAAAACTTTGATTACAACAAATTCTGGGCACGAGTAACCGCTAACAGAGAGGTTATTAAAGCTGTTTGCTATGCCATCGATCGAGGTGACCAAAAGCAGCGAGAGTTTCAAAACATACTCAGAGCGATTGGTTTTGAGGTGAAATTAAAGCCTTTTATTCAGCGGTCAGACGGTTCCGCAAAAGGCGATTGGGATGTAGGCATCGCGCTTGACGCCATGGAGTACGCAGAACAGGCAGATGTGATCGTGCTGGTATCCGGCGATGGTGATTTTGATCTACTAGTCCAAAAAATCCGTGCTAAGCATGGCAAAAAAGTCGAAGTTTATGGCGTTCCCCAACTGACGGCAGCATCGCTAATAAATGCGGCCAGTGAGTTTATCGCGATAGATAAAGCGCTTCTATTAAATTAATTATAGTTCGAAAAGAGTCTACGCTGCTGTTGATAGCTATTTCGATAGAAGGCTGCCGCGAAGAAATGGGGATTGACCAGGTTTCCGGCCGGTAGCACATCTATCTAGACGCTATACAAAAATATCAACCAATTCAAAACGTTTATCCATCGTTTATTAGATTGTGGAAAATAAGCGAGGCGAACCTTTCAAACGCATACTTTAGTCTAAACCCCCCATCATATTTACCCATACCGAACCGGCATAGGCTATGCACAGAAGCATGCTGCCAGTTAAATATTCTAACGCTCTGGCCAGCCAATACTCTGTTGAATAACTATGATGATATGTTCCGATGCCCTACGTTCACGATACGCTGACACGCCTTAATAAAAGCAGCCCTGCACAGTCAGAATTTTATCAAGCCACTGAAGAAGTGCTCGAATGCCTGCGCCCGCTACTTGAGCAAAGTGATTACTATCATCACCACAGCATTATTGAGCGAATAGTCGAGCCCGAACGACAAATCATGTTCCGGATAAGCTGGGTAGATGATGCTGGGAAAGTGCGGGTCAACAAAGGCTATCGCGTTCAGTTCAACTCTGCCCTTGGCCCTTACAAGGGTGGCTTACGATTCCATCCCAGCGTTACCTCGGGCACCATCAAATTTCTCGGCTTTGAGCAAATTTTCAAAAATGCGTTAACCGGTTTGCCAATCGGCGGCGGTAAAGGCGGCGCCGATTTTGACCCCAAAGGAAAATCAGATAACGAGATCATGCGCTTTTGTCAGGCGTTTATGAGCGAGCTCTACCGCCATATTGGTCCTCACTGCGATGTACCTGCAGGCGATATCGGCGTCGGTACGCGTGAAATTGGCTATCTCTTTGGCCAGTACAAACGACTCACTGGCCACTATGAGGGCGTGCTAACAGGTAAGGGGCTTAATTGGGGAGGCTCGCTAGGCCGTAAAGAGGCTACCGGCTACGGTGCAGTGTACTTTGCACAAAACATGCTGGCTGCCCGGGGAGAAGAGCTGCGCGACAAGACCTGCCTCGTTTCCGGCGCTGGCAATGTAGCCATCTATACCATTGAGAAGCTATACGAACTGGGTGCTAAACCAGTCACCTGCAGCGATTCACGTGGCACCATTCACGATGAAAACGGTATTGATTTAGGCTTACTCAAACAGCTCAAAGAAGTGCAGCGCACCTCTTTAGAAGCCTACTTACATGAGCACCCTGACGCGCACTACATTTCTGCCCGTGACTACCCTCAGGGCGGGAATGCCGTATGGCGTATTCAAGCCGATGTTGCGTTCCCCTGCGCGACGCAGAATGAGCTGACCGAAAGCGATGCGGAGATTCTGCTCGCTAATGGCATAACGTGTATCAGTGAAGGGGCCAACATGCCTTCTACCAAAGAGGCCGTCGACCTTTTTCTAGACGCTAAAATTGCCTATGGGCCCGGCAAGGCGGCCAATGCAGGTGGCGTTGCTACCAGTCAGTTAGAAATGGCACAAAATAGCAGCATGGAGCAGTGGCCACTGGAGAAAGTCGACCAAAAATTAAAACAGATTATGGCCAATATTCACCGCCAGTGCGCCGATACAGCCGAAGAGTTTGGTGATAAAACCAATTTGGTACTAGGCGCCAATATTGCAGGTTTCAGAAAGGTGGCTGATGCTATGATTGAACAAGGGGTCACCTGATCGTCTTTATTTTATAAATCGCTTATACTATAAAAAGCACGCAGTCCTTCCTTTATTGGGGAAGGGCTGTTTTTTATTGGTTTAAACTTATTGCTTTCTAAGGAGAGTAATCATGGGACAACGTCCTGCTATTATTATTAACCGTCTTGATGCCGAACGCCTCCAGCGCTTGATCGACAATGCATCCGAGAAAGACATGGCCGTGGCTCAGCTACTCGAGGAAGAGCTAGCACGAGGTGAAGTCTGCGATCCGGAGGATATTCCAGATGACGTGGTCAGCATGAATAGCCAGGTTCGCTTCACCGACCTCACCCGCGGGCTTAAGATGATTCGTACCCTCGTCTATCCGCACTCCCTGGAAAGCGTAGCGGACGGCATTTCGGTCATGGCACCTATTGGTGCTGCATTGATCGGCCTCAAAGTGGGCGACATCATCGAATGGCCGTTACCCAATAATACCGAGGCACGACTCCGCATCGATGCTATTTATTGGCAGCCCGAACGCGAAAAGCAATTCCACCGATAAGACGCGATAAAGAGTGAGCTGGCTCCGCTAGCTCATGATTAAGTCAGCTATTTTCTTCGCCCACTTAATCCACATAAAGAGGGTCTATTCAGGGCGCCCTCAGCTTTCACATACCCCCTTCGGAAGACTATAACTAAGCGGCTCTTTATCGTATTAAACACACCGTCCCTGCTATTAGTCATAGCCATGGTACTTTTCACAATTCTGCCAGTGATAATGTACACATTGGACGATTACCTTCAAACCTGACTTAGCAGAGCATTACAGCGCTCATAGACGCCATTACGCCAGGAAGTGGACGCAGCGACTTCCTATCAAGAGAGTGCCGACTCAGGCCAAATCACAAGAAAACGTGATACGATAATCTTCTACATTCATCATATTTTCTGTCGCTTTTAGCGACAACCTCACCGCAAAGGGAACCAACTTTCACCATGTCGTCAGCTAAAGACTGCGTCGCTACGCTTATTGATGACTTCCAGAAGCGTCGGCCAATTCGCGCCGGTTCATTGATTATTACCGTCTATGGCGACTCTATCGTTCCGCGGGGCGGCACTGTGTGGTTAGGCAGTCTATCGAAACTGGTGGAGCCCATCGGTATCAATGAGCGGCTGGTGCGTACATCGGTTTACCGGCTGACCAATGAAACCTGGCTACGGGGAGAGAAGATTGGTCGTCGCAGCTACTATCGGTTGAGTGGCCCTGGTCGGCGTCGTTTCGAACAAGCCTTCAAGCGTGTCTATCACGGCACCCAGCCAGCTTGGTCGGGACAGTGGACATTGGTATTGCTGACACAGCTTCCCCCAGACCGGCGCCAGCAGATTCGTGATGAGCTTGAATGGCTAGGCTTTGGTAGTTTTGCTCAGGGCGTGCTGGCGCATCCAACGCTGTCATGTGCAGAGACCATGGCGGCCTTGCAAGAACTAGATGCAGCAGACGATACGATTGTAATGCAAACGCAGGCAATGGAGCCCATGACCAGTAAGCCGCTGCGTCTCCAGGTCAGAGAGAGCTGGAACCTCGACGAATTAGCCGAGCTCTACCAACGCTTTCTCGTTAAGTTTCGCCCACTCTGGAACGCGCTCAACGCAGAGAACCATTTGGGGCAGGAAGAGTGCTTCATTGCCCGCACTTTGCTTATTCACGAGTATCGCAAGGTTCAATTACGCGACCCCCTCCTGCCTGAGGAACTACTCCCCACGGCGTGGGAAGGACGCTACGCCCATCAGCTCTGCCGCAACCTTTATCGTTTGCTCTACGAACGTGCAGAACGCTGGTTGGATCAACATCTGGAAACCGCCGAGGGCCCACTACCCGCCCCTGGCCCCAGCTTCTACCAGCGCTTCGGCGGGCTGGATTGAACGCCTAACGAGCCCGATGAATCAGTCGTCACATCCATCCAGTGGGGCTCATCCCAACCGTCGATAGAGCGTCGAGCGACTGATGCCTAGCGCCCGGGCGGCGGCAGTCATGTTGCCGTCGTGGGCTTCGAGCGTGCGCACCATATGGGCCCGCTCCATTTCGCGCAGCTCCTGGGAGCCGTTGCACACACCCTCCGATGTGGCCGTACTGTCGACGCCACTCTCCATGGGCTGAGTCAGCTTGCGCTGCCAGCGTGGCGAAAGCCCTTCCATGGTCAGCCGTTGGCACTCTGGTTCGGCTCCCACCAGAGCCGCTTCCAGGCAGTGTTCCAGTTCCCGCCAGTTGCCAGGCCAAAGGTAGGCGGTCAAACGCTCTACCAAGGTCTCATCCAAAACCAAATGGCGGCCATGACGGCGGCATAGCGATGCCCAACGTTCGTGAATCTGTCCGGCTAGATCGCCCTGCTCATTCAGCGTGGGAAGCTCTACTACTACTCCAGCTAGGCGGTAATAGAGATCCTCGCGGAAGTCGCCGGCCGTCACCAGGATCTCTAGATCGCGATGGCTAGCGGCTATTACTCGGCAGTCGATAGGTACCTCGCGGTGATCGCCCAGCGGCGTCACCACTCTCTCCTGAAGCACCCGCAGTAGACGGGCCTGCAGCGCCAGCGGCATGTCACCGATCTCGTCGAGCATCAAAGTGCCGCCATTAGCCTGCACCAGCCGCCCGCTGTAGCCCCCCTTACGGGCGCCGGTGAAGGCACCTTCCCCATAGCCAAACAGCTCTGCCTCGATAAGGCTTTCGGGCAGGGCTGCGCAGTTGAGTGCCACGAAGGGCCGCTGCTCACCAAGTCTGGTATGCAGCGCTCGGGCCAATTGCTCTTTTCCGGTACCAGTTTTGCCCTGCAGCAGTACTGGCAGGCCTACTTCCAGCGCCCGACTAGCCCGGCGTGCCTCCCGGGCCAGAGCCATGGGCCACTCCTCAACTAACGCCTCAAGATCACGGCAGAGGGATGGTTCGGGCGAAACCGGCACCACAGAGGCTTCGTTGCTCAGAGCCGCCGGCTGCCACTGGTCAGGGGGATTGAGTCGCCCCACCAGTTGGCCACCGGTGAGCGGCAGCCCCAGCAAGGCCGAACAACTTTCGCATTGGCGACAGATCTCTTTCCAGGAATTGCCTAATAACTCTTCAATATGACGGCCGATTAATGCGGCGGAGGCCTTGCCAAGCCATTGGGCGGCCTGGGAATCAACCGCCAGGATCAGACCGGTCTCATTCAGTGCCACCAAACCGCAGCTCACGCTGTCCAGCTCGGCCAGCGATGCGTGCACCTGGAGCACCCAGTGCTGCTGGTAGTGGCGGAAAAAAAGCCGTTGCTCCAGGGCCCCGGTGAGCTGCTGTACTCGGCGTAGAAAAATTTCGGGGCGGGGGTGGTCGGCCTCAAAAGTAAGATCGATCAAGCCTAGACAGTCACCGTTGAGATCTAACAGCGGGGCAGCTACACAGGAGACCGGGTTGTCGGGGAATAGCAAGTGCTCGCAGGATTTGACCAATACCGGCGCCCGCTCGATGAGCGCCAGGGCCGGTGCATTGGTACCGAACCAGCGTTCGTCCAGGTTGATGCCGGCCCCGATGTGAAAGCGATCATTAAGCACGAAGCGCTGACCATAGCTCTTGAGTACGGTGGCATCTGGGGTGGCCAGCAGCAACTGGCAGCCACGCAGATCCTCGGCCACTCGCCTGATCAGGGGATCAGCCAGTTCGATCAGACGACGATGCGTCTCACGCTGAGTGCGCAGTTCGCCACTATCGAGCCGCGGCAGCTCAGGCCGGGTACCAGGCTGCAGCCCGTGCTCCATACATCGCTGCCACGAGCGGTCGATACAGGCATCGAGCATGCCTAACGGTAGCTGCTGGCCGCGGAGCAGATGCTCACGGGCCTGGCGAATCACATCAGAGGTTCTCAGGGCTGCTCTGGAGATCATGGTTCTCTCCCCGCGAAGTTGGCGACCTGTCCCAGGATGCGACAGCTGTCGTGTCCGACGACAAAACGACGCAGGAACAACGACAGAGCATCTTCAAAACCGACCTGCAACTCGCTGATTTTGTTTTGATTATATTGTACCCCTGAGCTGGCACGGGGCTTGCTAGGGAGTATTGGAGGCGTGCAATGACTGGCACGCTCTCAAAACAATCATAAATCAGCCTAACAGGAGCACAACCATGACGCAGCACTCCACCGCCATTCAAGCTTGGCTTGACAAGAGCCACACCCTCTTTATCGGCGGCCAGTGGCGTCCCGCCACCAGCGGCCAGACCCTAGATGTCTATAATCCCGCCACCGCCGAGGTGATCAGCCGGGTTCCGGCGGGCGATGCCAACGATATCGACGCCGCGGTCAGTGCCGCCCGGGAGGCCTTCCGTGGCTGGCGCAAGTCGCGCCCCTCCCAACGGGAGAAGCTGTTGCTGGATCTCGCCGACGCTCTGGAGGCCCGCGCCGATGACTTCGCCCTGCTCGAGACCCTGGACAACGGCAAGCCGGTGACCTTTTCACGGCATATGGACGTGGCCCTGGCCATCGACTTCATCCGTTATACCGCGGGTTGGGCCACCAAGATCGAAGGCCGCAGCATGACCCCCTCCATGCCCTTCCTGCCCGAAGACAAGCAGATCGTCGCTTATACCCGCCGCGAGCCCATAGGCGTCGTGGGCGCCATCATCCCCTGGAATTTCCCGCTGTTGATGGCAGCCTGGAAGGTGGCCCCAGCCCTAGCCGCCGGTTGCAGCATCGTGCTCAAGCCCGCCGAGGACACCCCGCTCACCGCCCTGTTGCTGGCGGAACTGGCCGAGCAAGTGGGCTTCCCGGCCGGCACTCTCAACGTGGTCACTGGTCTGGGTCATACCGCTGGAGCAGCGCTGGCTGGCCACCCAGGTATCAACAAGGTGGCCTTCACCGGGTCGACCCCTGTAGGCAAGCAGATCGGGCATTCCGCCATGGAGAACCTGACCCGTACCACCCTGGAACTGGGCGGCAAATCACCGGTGATGGTGCTGGCCGATGCCGATATTGAGGCAGCCGCTGCCGGCGCGGCTCAGGCAATCTTCTTCAACCAGGGGCAGGTCTGTACCGCCGGATCGCGGATCTATGTGCATGAGTCGATCCACGACGCCTTCGTCACCAAGCTAGCCGAACAGGCCCAGGGCCTGACGCTAGCGCCGGGTTGGGAACCCACTTGTACCCTTGGCCCGCTGGTCTCTGCCAAGCAGCAGCACCGAGTACTGGCGTATATCGAGCAGGCGCGCAGCGACGGCGGCACCATCGTTACCGGCGGCGGTAAGGGCAGCGAAACGGGCTACTTCGTAGAGCCCACGGTGATCACCGGCTTGGCCCAGGAGAGCCGCTGCGTGCAGGAAGAAATCTTCGGCCCAGTAGTGGTGGTACAGACCTTCCGCGAGCTGGAAGAACTGGTGTTACTGGCCAACGACTCTCCCTATGGGCTGGCCGCGAGCATCTGGTCCAACGATCTTGCCGCGGTTAATCGTCTGGTGCCAGAGATTGAGTCCGGCAGCGTCTGGATCAATGGCCACAACCTGCTGGATGCCTGCATGCCCTTCGGTGGCTTCAAACAGTCGGGCATTGGCCGCGAGCTCGGCGATTCACTGATCGAACATTACACAGAGCAGAAATCGGTTGTGATGATCGTTTGATGTAGCCCTGTCCTGGCATCGTGACTGGCCTTCCACCTTCAAGGGAATATCCAATGCATAAGAACAACTTTAACTCGCGTTTCTCCGGCTCGATAGGCGGACTGCTGCTGGCCGCCACACTCCCCGCTCAGGCCTACGAGATGGCCGATATCGGCCACTCCACCGTGAATATCGATATTCAGGCGTTGCTCGGTACTTTCCACAGCGACCGGGGGTATGCCACCGGGGCCGCCGAGGCGAAGCGTCACCGCTGGCAGGAAGGAGTGCTGACCCTGGGCGCCGAACTCGCCCCCAAGGCGGATGGCCTCTATGGTCGAGTTAGCACCGTAGGCACCGCCACCTGGGGCGACGGCGACGCCGCTGGCTTTACCTCTGGCAGCGAGCGTGAGCTCGATTTGGAGGACGCCTTTCTCGGCTACCGTAGCGAGTCGCAGGGCGACTCCAGTTCGCCCTGGCGCGTGGATGTTTCCGCTGGACGCCAGCCGATTACCCTCGGCGACGGCTTCCTGGTGGCTGGCGATGCGGTCAGCCTGGGAGACTCCCTGGGCGATGAGTTGGATCGCGGCGGCGCCTACTACCTAGCCGGGCGCCAAGCCTTTGACCGCACCGCAATGGTAGCCCTGGGTCACGAAGGCTGGCAAAGCCAAGTGGCCTGGTTCGAATCGGACAATCCGGCTCAAGCCAGCACCGAGATGGCCGCTCTCACCCTGGCCCACGATCACGGTAGTGGATTAGTGGAGGCGACCTATTTGCGCGGTCTGGGAGTTGACAAGGCCCAAGCTGACGACTTCCTGGCCCAGCGCGATGGTATGGATGTCTATGGACTGCGCTTCGAACAGCGCATCCTGGACGAGGCCTTGACCCTGCGCGGTGAGCTCGCCCATCAGCGCAAGAACACCCGTGAGAACGCCTGGGCACTAGAGCCGGCCTGGACTTTCAGCGAGCTACCCGGTCAACCTACCCTGTCGCTGCGCTACAGCCGCTTTTCCGAAGAGTGGGATCCGCTCTTCTACGGTTTCACCCGGGGCTACGGAACTTGGTTCCAGGGCGAGGTAGCAGGAAACTATGCCGGCCCCTTCAATAGCAATACCGAGGTGTGGCGGCTGGGTCTGGAGGGCTCGTTGAATGAGAGCCTGCACCTGGGACTTCTGGCTTACGACTTCTCCAGCCGTGACACCACTAACCAGCCCGACATGGGCGGGCGTGAGTTCAATCTCTATGCCGAGTGGCTGCCCATCGATTGGCTCTATGTCTCACCACTGCTCGGCTGGTACAGTCCGAACAAGAGTGCGGCCCAGGGCGGTATTCAGCTTGGCGACGACGACACCGCTTTCTATGCCCAACTACTAGTGGGATTCTTCTTCTGATGCGCCAAGACGTGGATAGCGAGATAGTGATCGCCGGAGGCGGCCCCGCCGGGGCAGCTCTGGCCATGCTGCTGCATCGCGCCGGTCGGCGAGTCACCCTGGTGGGGCGTGTCCGCTACTACCGGGCCATCGAGGGCATTGCCCGGCGCAGCCTCCAGGCCCTACACAGCCTGGGGCTGCACCGGGCCGCCGCCTGCGCGGTGGGGCCCCTGCCGCGGCGGGTTATCTGGGGTGGTGAGATTCGGGCGCCCAACGCCGAGTGGCTGCTGCCGCGCCCGGCCTTCGATGCCGCCCTGCTGGAAGATCTTCACGAGGCCGGCATCCCGGTGATCAAGGCGCGGATCACGTTCCTGGAGAGCCTGAAAAGTGACGTTCGCCTTGGTTTGGCAGATGGTCGCATACTGACCGCTTCCTGGGGCGTGGAGGCCCGGGGTCGGGCGGCGGCGCGGCGCCAGTTCCGCGACGCCGCCCCCTGGTCAACCCCGGCCTGGATCCTACGCGGCGAGGCCGCCGACTCCGCCCCCGCCAGTGCCGCCCTGTCGTTGCCCGGCGGCGGTTGGGCCTGGTGGTCGCGGCTCAAGGGCCAGCAGTATCTGCAGTTGGCCCTGACGGAAGCGTCGCTATGCCAGGCGCGCTGCGACCCCGACGCCTGGCTCGCCGCCCAGCCCGACCTGACCCAGCTCTGGGGCCAAGCTAAGATTCGCCACCACTACCAGCGCCCCAGCCTGCTAGGGCGCACCCGGGTGAGAGAGGGGCGCCTCTGGCGCCTGGGGGATGCCGCCATGGCTATCGACCCCCTCTCTGGACAGGGCATTTTCAATGCGCTCTCCTCGGCCCACGGCTTGGCACCGGTTCTCAATAGCCTGTTCGAAGAAACCCGCATTGCTCCCCTGGAGCGCTTCCATCAACGCCGCCAGGATGCCCAGTACTGGCGCTTCGCCCGGGCTGGCCGCGACTTCTATCGTCAGGCCGCCTACCAAGAGTCGATAGACACCGACCCGGCGCCTTACTGGACGGCACGCTGTCACTGGCCCGATCATCAACCGCTGCATCTACCGGAGCCCTGGGCCCGGGTACAAGTGGGCCGCGGCCTGGCCATCATCGGTACACGATTGGCTGAGCGGGAGCTGGTTTTTACCCCGGATCAGCCATTGGGGATCCAGGCAGTGGCGGGAATCCCCCTGGCGCCCCTGGTCAAGGCCATGCAGGAGGGCGACCACGACGCGGCCCGGGCGCTATTGGTGGCCGCTGGCCCCGCTGCCATGGCGGTGGCCCGCTGGTGGGCCGATCACCCCGACTGGCCGACGCTACCCGAGCCCGCACTCCACTCTTCCGGCATCACCACCCCTTCACCGGTCGATTCCGCCAGCCAATAGCCCAGGGCATGAGCGACGGCGAAACTTGACCCACCCAGCGATGGTGGCGTTCCTGCCGGTGGTGGCCCCACCTGCCAGGGCTGCCAGACCTGGCCTTCCTCGGAGAGCCCTCGGCCCGCCCAGACGCAGGCGTACCAGCGGCCATCCTGGTCACGTTGGGGAGGGCCCGGCATCAGCCCCGCGGCGCCGCTCACCGCTATCACCCCGGGCCAGGCTGCAGGGTAGACCGGCGCCCCAAAACGCGGGCTGGCAGCGACGATGCGGGTGCCCGCAGCCTGAAGCCTCTCCACCGCCGTCTGCAGCCGCGCATCGGCCCGGGGCAACCCCAGACTACAGAGCACCCAGGCCGGTGGCACCTCAGCTTGCCACTCGAAGGCCGCTGCCAGGGCATCGGCGTTAGCGGTGAGACGCTCTTCGAATAACTTGTAGAGGGCGATCTCCAGCCGCGTCAGCGGCAAATAATGACCCAGGGTGGCGAGGATCGCCCGGCCATGGCCAAGGCGATCCCCGGGGTCGGCACCACTGGGTGAGTGGAAACGCGCCAGGGCCGTACCAGGAGGTACCCCGCTATCGATCACGCCCAGGGTCGGACTGAGGGCCGATATTAGAGACATGATGCTGCCTCCCCCGCGATCAGCTGCCCTTGCTGGAGTCGATAGCAGGCATCCAGATTGCCAAAGTGGTCGCTCTGGTGGCTGATGATCAGTCGGGTGGTATCCCCCAGTACCTCGTCAAGCAGGGCATCGAAGGTTCGGGCAGCTGCCGAATCCAGCGCCGCGGTGGGCTCGTCCAGCAGCACCAAGCGAGGCTTTTTTAGCAGTGCCCGAGCCAGGGCCAAGCGCGAGCGCTGGCCGCCTGAGACCTTGCCACCCAAATCGCCCAACTCGCTCTCTAACCCTTCTGGCAGGGCATCCAGCCAGTCGGCGAGTCCAACGCGGGAAAGCGCATCGAGCAGTTCGGTGTCACTTGCCTCGGGGGCCAGGGCGCGCAGGGTCTCGGCCAGGCTACCGCGTAGCAGGCTGGGGTGTTGCTCCACCCAGGCAACCTGCTTGAGCCAGTGATGGCGGGAGAGCTCGCCGAGCGGCACGCCATCGACACGAATCTCACCCGACTCGGGCGACTCCAGCCCCAGCAGCAGGCGGATTAGGCTGCTCTTGCCAGCTCCGGAGGGACCGGCGATCAGCACCTTGCTGCCCGGCGGAAGCGCGAGATCGATGTCATCCAGAAGCCAATCGGCTTGGCCGGGGTGGCGGAAACGCACACCCTCCAAGCAAAGCTCACCAGGCCCGGCAGGACGGCTGCCGCGGTAGGGATCACGCATGGCGGGCTCACTGAAGAGCTCGGCCAGGCGGCAAGCGCTGACCCGGGCCCGCTGCCAACCTCCATAGAGTCCCAGCAGGCCGCCGATGGGGGCCATCACCATACCGAGATACGCCAACAGGGCCATCAGCTCACCGAGTTGCAACTGCCCCTGAATCACCAGATAGCCGCCCAACAGCAGCACCCCGGCCCGGGCCAGGGAGAGGATCAGTTGGGGCCCCACGTCGCTGAGAAAGCCCACCTGACGCACCGCCAACAGGCGCCGCAGCTGTTCGTGGCCAAGCCCCTGGAGGCGATTGAGGCGCGACGGCTCCAGCGCCTGACCTTGAAACCAGGGGCCATGGGCCAGGGTATCCTGCCAGAAGCCGGAGAGTTCACCGCTCTGCTCACGGAGCGCCTGCTGACGACGAGTCAGGGCCGGGCGCCAGGCGCGCAGCCACAGCCACTGGATGGGTACCAGCACGGCAACCAGGGCCATCAGCATGGGGCTGAACAGGCCAATCATGGCCAGCGCTCCCACCAGCCCTAACAGGTTGGAGAGTCCGCTGAGCAGACCGTCCAGGGCGAACCCCTGGAGGATAGACAGGTCGCCATCGAGACGGCTCATCAGGTCGCCTCGCCCTCGGGCCTGCCAGCGGGCCGGAGCCAGGCGCAGCAGATGGCGCAGCAAGGAGCGGCGCAGCGACAGCAATAGCCGGGCGGAGAGCGCCACATGCTGCAGCCGGGTTAGTCCCTGTAGGGCCAGAGCGGCGAGTCCTACCACCACCAGGGCGGCAACGTAGGTAGAAACGGTGTTGAAGTCCCCCTGCATCAGGCCGTGATCGATCAGCCGCTGGGTGAGCAGCGGCGGCAACAGCGCCAGCAGGGTCGCCACCAGGCTCAGCGTCAGCAGCCGGGCCAGCGCCAGGCGCCGCGCCTTGAGGGGGCGGTAGAGCCAGCCCCAGGGCAGCGCCCCTGTGTCGCGAGTGAAGTCAGGCTCACGCATCGACGCTCTCTTCATTCATCATTCATAGGGGCTGCCCCCAGCAAAAAGGGCCGGTCGCTTTAGCAAGCGCCGGCCAGAAGGATCATGTAACGGCAACCTAGAAGCGTGCCACCTTCAGCGTTGCTGTGCTCATATCACCGGGCAAGCGGATGCGCCCCAGATCATTGAAGTCATCATCATAGATGGCGATATCGCTGGAGGCGCCGCCCAGGTAAATCCGCGAACCGTCATAGGAAGTGTTGATGCTGTAGTAAGTATGATCAAGATCGATCACATCCACGATCTCTTGGGTGCGGGCATCCAGCTTGCTGAGTTGGGTGTAGACGCCGTAAAAGACGTCCCTCTCCCGGGGATCAGAAACCATGGAGAAGATGATGAACTCGAAAGGGACAATCTCCTTGTTCTCAGTCTCGCCGGTGGCTAGGTCGACTCGGCTGACGCCCCAGTGCCAGGCCTCGTTCTCCTCGCCGGGATGCTCCGCCACCGTGTAGGGGCGCAGGAACTCGTTGGTTACCTCGCCCATAGACCACACGGCTAAGGAATCTGGCGAGCTAAAACTGGGGCGATCCCAATTCCGGTTGGCGATGGCGATCTCAGTCTCGCCGCTTTCCGGGTCGAGCCGATATATATCAGCGCCAGCGAGATAGAGATAACCGTCCTCGGCGGCTCCCATGGTCGTCACCTGGCGCGGTGCCGGGAAGGTGGTCAGGGGCTCGGCAGCGAGACCCGCTGTCGTGTCATAGACCGCCAGCTGTGGCTCCAACACTTCGTAATGGTCGATACCTAGCCGCACCCGATCCCAGATGCTATAGAGTCGGCTACCGTCCGGGCTCACGGCCAGGGAGGCGATGGATTTAGCGCGTATTGAGTTGCCTGAGCCGCTGGCACGGAAGACTTCCTCACAACTGGTGAGGTCGATGCCCACCACGTCTTCCCAGCGGTTGTGCAGCACATAGGCGATCCGGTCATCCGGTGATAGCTGCAGAGTGCCGGAGCCGAAGTCGCCTTCTACGTCACAGGTGCGCACCACTTCCTGGGCCTCCGGGTCGATCACGTAGAGCTGGTTGGGACGGGCCATGGTTACCAGATACTCGCGTACTTCGTCAGCGCTGGCTTCACCGGCGACAGCAGCATTAACCACCAGGGGCTGGGCAGCGAAGGCCAACAGCCCTATTAGGGGCAGGGTGAGCCGCTTCATTTCTGAGGTATTCATCACTTCTCGTCTCCCGGATAGACGCTATCGAACTTGCGCCAATCATCCTCAGCGCGATCGGCCCCATCCCCCCATTGGGGGTAGGTGTTCATGGTGTCCGGTACCTGAGCAGGCCACCAGCAGGGGTCAGCGCAGCCATAGAGATCTGCCTCCATCGGTTGGCACAGCGAGGCCACGCCGCCGAAGGGATCCACTTCCCAGCCCGGGTCGAAGCTGGAAGTGCACCCGGCGATAGTCTGCATGGCCTGCACTTCTTCCAGGGCCTCTGGGCTGGCGGCCCGCTCCATTTCGCGGGCCTTGCGGTTGAGGGGGGCCAACCCCAGTGCGGTCAAGTTCTTCTTGTTATTCGTCATGCTGTTTGCCTCCCGGCCAGGGGGCCGTCGAGAAAATCGGGGTTATGGCGCAGGATGCGGGCATAGGCCTGAATGCCGAAATCGACCCAGTCGCGCATCAGGTCGCAGTAGTGATAGGTGGGGGTCATGGGGTCGCCATAGCGAGCGTAGCTCTCGTGGTAGCAGCCACCGGAGCAGAGGTTGCGGATCCGACAGTTGCTGCAGCCACGCTCGGAGCGATCGCTCCTGGCTTCGATAAACTGCTTGAGACCAGCGTGATCAAGCCCCTCCTGGACGCTGCCGAAGGTAGGCATCTCGGAGCCAGTAAAACGGTGACAGAGGTGTACATCGCCCGCATGATCCACCGAGACCAACCCTAGGCCTGCGCCGCAGGGCACCGCCTTGCTGCGCCCTTCCCAAAGATCGGTGAGCAGTTGGTTGAAGTTGCCGAAGCCGATATCGCGCCCCTGAATGGCGGCTGCCACGGCCCGCTCACCGAGCTCGACCATACCGTCGAAGACCTGCTTGAGCTCGTCGCCGGTAAGATTGTAGGCCGCCATATCACCAGAGGTGACGGGAGCGAAGCCCGCTTCGGCGAAACCCAGCTCATTGACCAGGTGGGCGTGGATACCGATGACGTCGGTGATGCCACGAGTCAGGGTCACCCTGGCCCCCACCGGCCGTGAGCGATAGCTGGCCAGCAGAGGTTTAATGCGCTTGGCCACCAGATCGTAGGTGCCCTGGCCGTTGACCGCAATGCGGTTCTTGTCGTGGATCGCCTTGGGGCCGTCCATGCTCACCGTGAGTCCAAAACGATGGGCGTCGAAGAAGGCGATTTTCTCCTCATTCAGCAGGGTGGCGTTGGTGGTCAGCGTGAAATCCACTGCCTTGCCGAGCCCGTAGATGCGCGCCTCGGCCCAGTCAACCACTTGGCGGATCAACGGCATGTTGCTGAGCGGCTCGCCGCCGAAGAAGACGATGTTGTAGCGATCCCGCTGGGGGGCCTCGCGCAGCATCATCTCGATGGAGGCCTGGGCGGTGGCCAGATCCATCTTTTTGCCGTCCCGGGGGGTATCCAGGTCTTCCTTATAGCAGTAGCTGCAGCTCAGGTTGCAGCCGGTATTGACGTTGAGCACCACGGTAGAGAGCGGGAACTGCTCCACCTTTACGCTGGGATTATAGGCCTGGACGACTCCATCGGTGATCAGCTTCAGCGCTTTGAGCTGTAGCAGCCGCTCCTGAATATCGTCGCCGCTGACCTGATGTGTCAGATGTCCCGGCAGCGCCCCGCTGTCGAGCCCCTCCTTTCGCCCGGCCAGAGCCAGCAGCTCCTCGCTGAGGGCATCCGGGGCAAACAGGCTGGTGGTGGGGATATGGAACCACAGCGGCTGGCCTTCCACTTCCATCCGATGCAGGTTCTCGGGTATGGCTTGTAAGATTCCCATGGTGACCTCCTAGCGAAGCGGTGGGTTGTTCCAGCGTTGCACGGTAACGATCAGTTGGGCTTCGTCCTGTATCGCCTCCTGTCCCACCACACTGGCGGTCACCCGCAGGTTGCCCACGCTGTTGGCGTTGTACTGGCGCAGCGGGTTGGGCCCGGCCCCGGCCGGCGAGAAGATCCCTGTGGCGGCGTCCAGTATGCCCGCAAACCTGACATCCTCGTCGCGCTCGGCGATCTCGTCCCAGGGGGACACGCTCCAACGTACCGGTACCTGCCCCAGCGGGATGGTCTCATCAGCGCCATCCAGATAGCCGGCGGCGGTGAAGACGCCGCTCACTGGCGGAGTCTTATCGTTGCCGATGCGAGCAACTCCCAGCGTTGGACTTACCTCCAGGCGATCCACCGTGCGGTAGCCAGCGAGCAGTCTCTCAGCGCTGATCTCGCCAATCTGCATAGTCAACCAGCCGGGCGTAAGATCGGTGCTGGCCTCAACGTCCAGCACCAGGCGCATGTCGCTACGTTCGACCACGTTACGCACGGTGACGCCCTCCCCCAGATTGATCTCTCCCTCCCCAAGGCCGTAGCCCAGCAGCACCAGCCGGCTGCGCTCGCCGGCCTTGAGCGAGGCGGGCAGGCTGGCCAACACAGCAGACTCGGCCGCTTCGTGAGGCACCATTTCCACCATCATGCCAAAAGCATCGTCATGATCATCGAAGATGCGCCCGCTGGGATGCACGCCGGAGAGATCCAGCACCTGCTTGAAATCACGGCCGTTGAGGTTCAGGTTGGCGCGCCACTCGTAGCCGGTATAAACGATGGCCTGGCCTTCGCCACTGAGCGGGCGACCACTGGTGAAAGCGCCGTCCAGGCTAAGGGAGTAGGCATCCTCGCCTTCAGCGGCGTTAATAGTCACGTCGGCATAAAAGTCGCCTTCTCCGGGCCAGTGCCCCCAGAGCTGCCAGTCGCCCTCAGGAGAGGTCTGTTCGGCCTGCTGCCATGACTCCCAGGCTTCATTTTCGAGACTTTGAGTCTCGGCCAGCCAGGGAGCGATCTCGTTCAGGGCGAGATCGAACCAGTCACGATCCCGTGCCATGGCCTGGTACTCAATGGTCTGGAACTGGCCCACATGGAAGTGCACCAGTCTCTCCCACTCTTCCTGGGGACGGCGCTGCAGTTGGGCGCGGCCGCCAGTATGACAGCGGGCACACATCTCCTGGTAGCTGGGATGATCGAAAGACTCAATACGGTTGAGGCGTCGCTCGATCAGCTCACGTTGGGGCGCGCTCTCCTCAGGGGCCAGGCCGCGGGTATCGGCGAGGAACTTGACGATATCCCGGCGCGCCTCCAGGGGCAGCTCCAGGCCGTGCATGGTCTGCATGCGCGCGATCGTCATGTCCCAACCTTCCGGGGTCTTGCGCTGTGCACTAATGCGGCTCCAGCTCTGGGGGCCACTTTGGGTCTGGTGGCAGCCTGAACAGTACCTGTCGATGGCCTCGCTGCCAGCAGAGGCCAAGACGATGCCCGTAGGCAGCAGCAGGGCTAGGCTACAGAGCCCTATGGGAAGTGCATGTCTCATCACGGAGAGTTCTCCACGCATTATTATTGTCGTGATGTTCGTCTGCGGTGGTCTGCGCAGGCGAACATCGAAGGTATGTGCCAGTACCATTCAACCTGCATTGACCGCGCCGACTATCAACAACTTCTTTTTATTCATGTGGTTGGAGTGATTTTCTTGCCCGAGTTTTTTAGATGCTTGGCCAGCAAGCGACAATCGGTGCCCCAAGTTGCGACAGTCGCGTATGGTCTTGAAACACTTTGCCTCTGCGAATTTGGTCATCATTGACCGTGGCGGCACCCGAATTTTCCGACCGACTCAGGTCTGAGACTTGGCTCTCAAGGGGGGTTATGGGGCTGCGGTGCCTCTGCCTGAACCTGGGGCTGCCGCCCAGGACGCGCGCACAGCAGCTAGCGGTGTCGTCTAGTGCAGCGTAGCGGCCCCAGAGGAACTAGACGTTGATCCGGCCGTGTTCGTGGCAATGAATCTCTTCACCTTCAGGGGCGATCACAAAGGCCTCCTGGGGCCATCGACCCATGGCTGGGGTTGGGGGATGGCCCGCCAGGGGGGAGTGATGTGGTTGTGGTAGCGAGCCATACCAACAGCATCGCCTTGCCACGCTATGCTAAGGTCTGCTGCTTGGGCTGAGTATCACCAGCCAGCAAGGTTGGACGGTCAGCATCGAGTTCTGCCAGCGGTTCACAGGGCTCCAGGCTATCCCGACAACGGCCCACTAAGCGCTGATACTCCTGGGTACCCTGCTGTTTCCAGTCGAACTCTTCATCACTCAGCGCGCGCTTAACCTTTGCGGGTGCCCCCATCACAAGTGACTGGGGCTCACACTCGAAGCCCGCCTTAACGAACGCTGCCGCCGCAACGATAGATCGTTCGGCAATGTTGGCGCCGTCCATCACCACGGCATTCATGCCGACCATGGCATCACGCCCAATCACGCAGCCATGCAGTACCGCGCCATGGCCGATATGGCCATCCTTCTCAACCTTGGTGACGCAGCCTGGGAAGCCGTGCATCACACAGGTATCCTGAAGGTTAGATCCCTCTTCCAGCACCAGCCGCCCGAAATCACCACGCATCACCGCGCCGGGGCCTACATAACAGTTGGGGCCCACGATTACGTCGCCAATTAACACCGCAGTAGGATGGACATAGGCGGTCGGGTGTACCACCGGCGTCACCCCTTCAAGTCGATAGTAAGGCATAACACTCTCCGTTAGCTTGATTGGCCGTGTGGGGTGCTGCCCCCATCGCCCGCTCTTCGAACTGTTCGGCCCCTGCCCCATCAGTTGTGTAGCCACCTAGGGTTATCGCGCCTTTGCTGCGCTGATTGCGTCATGGGGCGCTCCTGCGCTCAATCTATCTTGATACGCAATATCAACTAAGATTATATTTTACGTAACAAAACATCAAACACTTTACCTGTCGCCGTCTACTGAAGAATGGGCACACCGCTATCTAAAAACTCGACGCACCCTGCTGTAAGTCAGTTTTTTAGACGACCTTGGTTTTTTTATACCATCGTCTAACAATTATCTTATATTCGCAAAAAAGTCACACAAGTTATTGTTAATAAATAACAAACTACCAACAACACCAACAAGCGACACATTATAATCACCCATATAATATTGATGTGTATCAAAATAAATCTATACTCGGCAGAGATTCATCCTGTACACCACAGGCCGAACGGTCACTGGCGGGCACCGCCGACCGCGAAAAGGGCATGCGCCTTCCAATAAAAACGACCTGCCACTTTTCAAGGGCACTGACACAAGGACATTACCCATGAGCCAAGCGCCCCTGCTTTACAGCGTGGAAGACGGCGTCGCCTGCATCACGCTGAACCGCCCCGAAAGCTTGAACAGCTTCAATACCGAAATGCATGCCGAGATGCGCAAGGTGCTAAAAGCCGTGCGCCAGGATTCAAGCGTTCGCGCTTTGCTGCTGACCGGCAGCGGTCGAGGCTTCTGCGCCGGCCAGGATCTTTCCGACCGTAGCGTCGCGCCCGGCGCAGAAGCCCCCGACCTCGGCGAGTCGCTTGAGAAACGTTACAACCCCATGCTGCGCGCCCTTAAAGACATGCCGTTCCCGACCATTTGTGCGGTGAACGGCGTGGCCGCAGGTGCCGGTGCCAACATCGCCCTGGCCTGCGACATCGTATTGGCCGCGCGCTCGGCAAGCTTTATTCAGGCCTTCTGTAAGATCGGCTTGATTCCAGACTCCGGCGGCACCTGGACATTGCCTAACTTAGTGGGCATGGCCCGCGCCAAGGGCCTGGCGATGCTGGGCGACAAGCTGCCCGCCGAGACCGCCGAACAGTGGGGCATGATCTGGCGCTGCGTCGACGATGAGGCGCTTCAAGAAGAAGCCATGAGCATGGCTCGCCACCTGGCCACTCAACCAACCCATGGCCTAGCGCTGATTAAGCGCGCCCTGCATGCCAGCAGCGATAACAGATTCAACGAACAGCTCGACCTGGAACGCGACCTTCAGCGCCTTGCTGGGCGCAGCGAAGATTACCGCGAAGGCGTCAGTGCTTTTATGGAAAAACGTCGCCCCACCTTCAAGGGAGAGTGATATGCCAACCCTTCTCTCTACCGCCACTATTAGCATCATCAGCACAGGCGCCATTAATGCCTTGACCGATAGCCGTTTGGTTATCGAGGCTATCGTCGAGAACCTTGAGGCCAAGCGTCAGGTGTTTGCTCGGCTCGAAGCCCTATACGAGGAAAGCTTTCATGCGTGATTCCCAGCTGAACCCGCAGCAACTGGCGGAAGCCTGCGCCGAGGCAATGTTTTCCCGTGACCACGCCAGCCAAGGGCTGGGCATGCGTATTACTCGCGTAGCCCCCGGCTTCGCCGAACTGACCATGACCGTGCGTCAGGACATGGTGCAGGGGCACGGCAACTGCCATGGCGGGTTTCTGTTTGCCCTCGCCGATTCCGCCTTTGCGTTTGCCTGCAACAGCTACGATGAAGCCACCGTGGCCGCTGGCTGCAGTATCGACTACCTCGGCCCCGGCCAGCTGGGCGACGAGATCACCGCCACCGCCGAAGAGCGCAGCCGCCGCGGGCGTACCGGCATTTACGACATTACGTTGCGCAATCAGCACGGCGATACCGTTGCCTTGTTCCGCGGGCGTTCCTACAAAATTCGCGGCAGCGTACGCCGCCTGGAAGACACCGCTGCTGGAGATAGCCAATGACATTGAGCGCTTATAAGCATTACTAAAGCCACTCCATAGACCATGACGCATTTAGAAACTAGTCCAATAACAACTAGCTTGATCGGAGCCCCCTGATGAATCAGCCCGCAACGCGTATCGATACTGCAACGCTCGATCCCCTGGAAACCGCCAGCGTCGACGAGCTGCGCGCCACTCAGGTCAAGCGCCTGAAGTGGAGCCTGAAGTACGCCTACGACAATGTGCCCTTCTACCGCCACTCCTTCGACAAGGCTGGGGCGCATCCCGACGATATCCAGACGCTGGCGGATCTCGCCAAACTACCTTTTACCACCAAGGCCGATTTGCGCGACAACTACCCGTTCGGCATGTTGGCCACGCCGATGAGCGAGATCGTTCGCATCCATGCCTCCAGCGGCACCACCGGGCAACCGACGGTAGTCGGCTACACCCAGAACGATATTGATGTGTGGTCTGATGTGATGGCGCGCTCGATCCGCGCCGCCGGCGGCAGCCGCAACGACAAGGTGCATGTGGCGTATGGCTATGGTCTGTTCACCGGTGGGCTGGGCGCGCATTATGGTGCCGAACGCCTGGGTTGCGCGGTGATTCCCATGTCGGGCGGCCAGACCGAGAAACAGGTTCAGTTGATCCGTGATTTCGAGCCGGACATCATCATGGTCACCCCCTCGTATATGCTCAACATCGCGGACGAAATGGAGCGCCAAGGCATCGACCCGCATACGCTGCCCTTGCGTACTGGCATCTTCGGCGCCGAACCTTGGACCGACAGCATGCGCACAGCCTTAGAGCAGCGCCTGGGCATCGACGCCCTCGATATTTACGGTCTCTCTGAGGTAATGGGCCCGGGCGTAGGCATGGAGTGCCTGGAAACCAAAGATGGCCCGACCATCTGGGAAGATCATTTCTACCCCGAGATCATCGACCCGGTCAGTGGTGACGTCCTGCCAGACGGCGAATACGGCGAGCTGGTGTTCACCACCTTGACCAAAGAAGGCCTACCGGTGATTCGCTACCGCACCCGTGACCTGACCCGTTTGCTGCCGGGCACCGCGCGCCCCATGCGACGCATCGACAAGATCACTGGCCGCAGCGACGACATGCTGATCATTCGCGGGGTGAATGTGTTCCCCACCCAGATCGAAGAGCAACTGCTCAAGATCGCGTCGCTTTCTCCCCACTACGAGATCGAAGTCAGCCGCCAAGGCAATATGGACATGGTGCTTGTTCGTGTAGAGGCGAATCATCATGACATCGCCCGCGACCCCGTGGCTTGTGAAGAAGCCGCGAAACAGCTCCAGCATGCCATCAAGACGCACATTGGTATCAGCACCCAGGTCGAGGTGTGCCCGGTAGAGAGTGTTATGCGTTCGATGGGTAAGGCTAGGCGGGTAAAAGATCTTCGCTGATTCAGCCTCTCTAGCGCCTAGCCGCCGTTTAGCGCCACCCCCCTCTTGTCAGGCAAAGCCCTTTAAAAAACTCCTTTAAGGGGCTTTTATGCGCCTAAACAGTCAATTTTAGCTAGAAAAATCGGCACATCAAGAATCATTTATAATTAGCGATTTTTCCTTTATAAACCAATAGCCTTGGATTTATACGTTATCATAAAGTCTTAAAGTGACACACAAAAATACTTATTGATAAAATATTTCGTATCACTATACTTTAGGAAAGATAAGCCACACCCCCTGATATATCGACGCCGCGGAGGTCTCTATGTACGCGCAGCTCGTTGAAACCGGTTCTAACAAACTCAAAACGCTTGATGAAATGAGCCCTGAGGAACGCCAGTTCCAGGAGCGCATCAATGATGAAATTAAAATAGAACCCAAGAACTGGATGCCGGACGCCTACCGCAAGACCTTGATCCGCCAGATCTCGCAACACGCCCACTCAGAAATCGTCGGCATGCTGCCGGAAGGCAACTGGCTGACACGGGCACCAACCCTCAAGCGCAAGCTGCAGCTAATGGCCAAAATTCAGGATGAGGCAGGTCACGGCCTGTACCTCTATAGCGCTATGGAAACCCTGGGTGCCGACCGCGACGAAGAGATCGACAAGCTTCACGACGGCCGCGCCAAGTACTCCAGCATCTTCAACTACCCAACACTCAATTGGGCTGATATGGGCACCATCGGCTGGCTGGTTGATGGCGCTGCCATTGTCAATCAGGTACCGCTACAGCGCACCTCTTACGGCCCCTATGCCCGCGCCATGATCCGTGTGTGTAAGGAAGAGAGCTTCCACCAGCGCCAGGGGTATCAGATTCTGCTGACCATGATGCAAGAGGGCACCGACGACCAGAAAGCCATGGTGCAGGACTCCATTAACCGCTTCTGGTGGCCCTCGCTAATGATGTTCGGGCCATCCGACGAAAATTCTCCCAACAGCGCTCAGTCGATGGCCTGGAAGATCAAGCGCCACAGCAACGATGAGCTGCGCCAGCGCTTCCTCGACCAAACCGTACCGCAGCTAGAGCTGCTGGGCTGCACCGCTCCTGACCCGGATCTCAAATATAACCAAGAGGCCGGCCACTACGAGTTCGGTGAAATCGATTGGCAAGAGTTCTTCGACGTGGTCAAGGGCAACGGCCCCTGCAACCGCGAGCGTGTCGAGGCACGCCGTAACGCCATTGATAACGGTGCCTGGGTGCGTGAAGCCGCCGTGGCCCACGCCGCCAAGCGTCAGCACCGAGCAGCCTGAACTGGCCACGCCTGCTTGGGCACCCATGAAAAGCAATAACTCAATTTTTTAGAACCCTATTTTTAAAACGCTATCTTTTAAAACAACATGGAGTCTTGCGAGACGAGACTCCTCTGACCACTGAGGCTTTTCTCATGGCTGACTGGCCCCTCTTTGAAGTTTTTATACGCAGCAAGCACGGTCTTAACCACAAGCACGTCGGCAGTGTGCATGCAGCCGACCGCCGCATGGCAATCGAAAACGCCCGTGAGCTGTACACCCGTCGCAATGAAGGGGTGAGCATTTGGGTGGTTCCGGCCAGCGAAATCACCGCCTCGTCTCCCGATGAGAAAGAGCCGCTGTTCGACCCGTCTAACGATAAGGTCTATCGCCACGCATCCTTCTACAAACTGCCGAAAGAAGTCGGCCACATGTAAGGGAGGTAGCGATGCAAAACATATCTCATCGAAGCTCGGCTCAGAAAAACACAGCTCAAAAAACACAAACCCCGTTGATTGATTACCTACTGCGCCTTGGCGACAACGCCTTAGTACTCGGCCAGCGCCACGCACAACTGTGCGGCAAGGCACCAGCGCTGGAAGAGGAACTGGCCTTAATGAACGTGGGCCTCGACCTCTTCGGCCAGGCCCGCAACTGGCTGGGCTATGCTGCTGAACTGATGGCTGCTGAAATGGAAGTCCAGGGCCATGATGCCGACTATTTAGCCTTTCGCCGCGATGCCCAGGATTTTCGCAACCTGTTGCTCGTTGAACAGCCCAACGGTGACTTCGCCGACATCATGGGGCGCCAGTTCCTGTTCGATGCATGGCACGTCCACCTGCTTGACGGGCTGTCTCACTCCAGCGACCCACGCATTGCTGAAGTGGCGGCCAAGTCGCTTAAGGAAGCAACGTACCACCTACGCCGCTCCTCTGAATGGGTGATTCGCCTGGGCGATGGCACGGAAGAGAGCCACACCCGCATGCAGCGAGCGCTCGACAACCTCTGGCAGTTCACCGGTGAGCTACTGCAGGGCGACGAGGTTGATCAGGCCATGCTGGAAGCCGGTATTGCGCCAGCCCCAGAGACGCTGGCCACCCGCTGGAAAGCCACCGTGGAAGAGGTGTTTGAAGAAGCCACGCTGGAGCGCCCTTCCTACGAAGCTTGGATGTATACCGGCGGTAAAGTCGGGCATCACACCGAGCATCTGGGCTTTCTATTAGCGGAAATGCAATACCTGCCGAGGGCCTATCCCGATGCGACCGTCTGGTAACCACCCACCGACGCTTACCGATGACTGGCCCTCCAGTGACTTAATCGGTAGCGACCGCAGCGGCCTGCCGCCAGCCGGTGACGAAGGCGATGTTGAAGCCGTGCTGGCCATTTTGCAGGAAGTGCCTGACCCGGAAGTACCGGTGGTCAGCGTGGTTGAGCTGGGAATTGTGCGGGATATCGATTGGGTGGACGGTCGGTTGGCGGTCAACGTAACGCCAACTTACTCCGGCTGCCCGGCTACGGAAGTCATCGAACAGCATATCCATGAAGCGCTGGTGGCCGCTGGCTACTCAGACCCGCTAATTCAGCGCCGCCTGTCCCCCGCCTGGACCACCGATTGGTTAACCGAAGCCGGGCGCGAAAAATTGCGCGCCTACGGCATCGCACCACCGGTAGGAAGTGCTAGCAAACGTAGCCTGACCGGCCAGTCTGACCCGGTAGTGCCCTGCCCTTTATGTGGCAGCAACGCGACCGAACGCGTCAGCGAATTCGGCTCTACGGCTTGCAAGGCGCTCTACCGCTGTCGCGATTGCCTGGAGCCTTTCGATTATTTCAAGTGTCTGTAAAACGACGAGACCATTTCCCATGAGCCGATTTCACGCCCTGACCGTCAAGGATGTTCGCAAGGAAACCCATGATGCCGTTTCCATTGCTTTCGACGTTCCCGATGACCTGCTGGACGCCTTTCGCTTTACCCAAGGGCAGTACCTGACTCTACGTCGCGACATCGAAGGTGAGGATGTCCGTCGTTCCTACTCGATTTGCACCGGTGTCCACGAACATGAGCTGAGAGTCGCCGTCAAGCTGGTGCCGAGCGGCAGTTTCTCCACCTTTGCCAACCAGCACTTGCAGCCCGGCGACAGCCTGGAAGTGATGCCGCCCCAGGGCAAGTTCTTCGTGCCTCTCGACCCCAGCCGTGAAGGACACTATTTGGCGGTGACCGCTGGCAGTGGCGTCACACCGATCATGTCGATTGTTTCCACCACCCTGGAAAGCGAGCCAAAGAGCCGCTTTACCGTAATCTATGGCAACCGTTCTACCACGGGGACGCTGTTTCGCGAACGCCTTCAGGATCTCAAGGATCGCTACCTGGAACGCCTCAACATCATTTATGTGTTCAGCCGCGAACAACAGGAAATCGATCTTTACAACGGCCGGATCGACGCCGACAAATGCAACGCCCTGTTTGACCGCTGGGTAGACGTATCCAAGCTCGACGCCGCGTTTATCTGTGGCCCGCAAGAAATGACCGAGATCGTGCGTGGTGTTCTGACCCAACATGGAATGCCGAAGGAAAAAGTGCACTTCGAGCTGTTTACTACCGGGCTACCGACAGCAGGCGCCAAGCGCCGCCAGGCGACGAAAGCGGCCCAGGTGAAAGCAGAAACCTCGCACATTAAAGTGATCATCGACGGCCGCACCATTGAATACGACCTGCCCCGCAATACCCAGAGCATCCTGGACGCGGGTAACGAGCACGGGGCCGATATACCTTTCTCATGCAAGGCTGGCGTGTGCTCCACCTGCAAGTCCAAAGTCATCGAAGGCGAGGTGGAAATGGACGCCAATTACGCCCTGGAAGATTACGAAATCGATGCCGGCTACGTGCTGTCCTGCCAGTGCTATCCGATCAGCGACAGGGTGGTGCTTGACTATGACGAGGTATAAACCCTAACCCACCCACTTCCAAGCCAGCGAACGCGTCGGCTTCGTCTATGTTTTGCGGGAGAGTACGCAATGTCAGTTTTACAGAGTTACATCGCAGGCCAGTGGTTCGGAAAGGCCGAATCCAAAGCGCTTATTAGCGCCATTAACGGCACAACCGTTGCGCATACCCACCAAGAAGAGATCAACTTCCGTGAAGCGGTGGCGTATGCCCGCAACACCGGTGTGAAAAATATGCTTGCACTGGATTTCCAGCAACGGGCCGCCATCCTTAAAGCGCTGGCCGCCTATATCCAAGAGCGTAAGCGTGAGCTCTATGCCATCTCTCACCACACTGGCTGCACCAAGGCCGATTCCTGGATCGACATCGACGGTGGTTTTGGCACCCTGTTTACCTACGCCTCCACTGGCCGCAAGGAACTGCCCTCCGGCAATGTGGCCCATGAAGGCCCGGTGACTCAGCTAGGAAAAGAGAACCACTTCAATGGCACCCATATACTGGTGCCCCGCCGCGGCGTCTCTGTACACATCAATGCGTTTAACTTTCCCATATGGGGCATGCTGGAGAAGTTCGCACCCGCCTTTTTGGCAGGCATGCCGTGTATCTTCAAACCGGCAACCGCCACTAGCTACTTGACCGAAGCAGCCGTGCGCGTCATCAACGACTCAGGCCTGCTGCCGGAAGGAGCGCTGCAACTGGTTATCGGCGGAGCCGGTGACTTACTGGATCATCTGGAAGAGCAGGACTTTGTCACCTTCACCGGCTCGGCAAGCACCGCCCTGAAGCTGAAAAGCCACCCTAACATCATGGCGAAGAGCATCCCGTTCAACGCCGAGGCGGACTCGCTCAACAGCGCCATCATGACCCCGGATGTTAGCCCGGAAGACGAAGAGTTCGAAATCTTTGCCAAAGAAGTGGTCAAGGAGATGACCGCCAAGGCAGGTCAGAAATGTACCGCGATCCGCCGAATTTTAGTGCCTACCGAGCATCTGGATGCATTGGCGAACACACTTAAGTCGCGGCTTGCCAACATTGTGGTCGGTGATCCTCATGAAGAAGGCGTACGTATGGGCGCGCTCTCTTCCCGTGACCAATTGAGAGACGTTAACCACGCAATTGAACAACTGCTAGAGACTAGTGAGTGCGTCTTCGGCAGAGACGGCAGCTTCAAGCCTGTCGGCCAGGGTGTTGAAAACGGCGCCTTCATTACTCCCCACTTGCTGATCAATCGTAACCCGTTGAACGACGGCGGCGCTCACGACATTGAAGCCTTTGGCCCCGTCGCGACGCTAATGCCCTACAGCAGCATCGACGAAGCCCTGACCATCGCCGCCAAGGGCAAGGGCAGCTTAGTGACCACGCTGACCACGAAAGACCCTGCCATTGCGGCTGAAATGATCCCCATTCTGGCCGCCCAGCACGGCCGCCTGCAGATTCTGGATGCTCAGGCGTCAAAGGAATCCACTGGCCACGGCTCTCCGCTACCGATGCTCAAGCATGGCGGGCCCGGCCGCGCAGGCGGTGGCGAGGAACTCGGCGGCATTCGTGCGGTTCACCACTATCTACAGCGCACCGCCATCCAGGGCTCTCCGAGCATGCTCGCGGCAGTCACAAAGGAATATGTGCGTGGCGCCAAGGTGATCGAGACTGACGTCCACCCGTTCCGCCGCCATTTCGACGACCTGCAGGTTGGGGAGTCACTGTTAACCCACCGCCGCACCGTCACTGAAGCCGACATCGTCAATTTTGGCTGCCTTTCCGGCGACCACTTCTATATGCACTTCGACGACATTGCCGCCAAAGAGACCCAGTTCGGCCAGCGCATTGCCCACGGCTACTTTGTGCTGTCTGCCGCTGCGGGTCTATTCGTTTACCCAGGCGAAGGCCCCGTACTGGCTAACTACGGCCTGGATACACTGCGCTTTATTACACCTGTGTTGGTCGGCGACACTATCCGCGCCCGCCTAACCTGCAAGCGCAAGATTGATCAGGGCCGAACTTCTCCCGATGGGCACCCACAAGGCGTGGTGATGTGGGACGTAGCGGTGACCAATCAAAACGATGAACTGGTCGCCAGCTACGACATTCTAACGCTGGTGGCCAAGCGGCAGTAACGCCTCAGCCGATACAGCCAGACAAAAAAGTAATACAAAAAACGGCTGACAGGGCGCTTACCCTGTCAGCCGTTTGTTTAGCAAGGACGTTAATAGCACCGTATTAATAGCGTAGCTTTAATACAGTAACTGCGGCAGAAAAAGCACGATCGCTGGGAATATAAGTACGAGCAGTGCGCGTATGGTACCGGCGACCCAGAAAGGCGTAACGCCGCGGAAGATAGTGCCTGTTGATACGTCCGGTAATACAGCCCGCAATACGAACACATTCATACCGACAGGGGGCGTTATCAAACTAATCTCAATGACGATAACCACCAGTATGCCAAACCACACCAAATCATAGCCAAGCCCCGCCACGACCGGGAAGAAGACCGGCACGGTCAGCAGCATCATCGACATGCTTTCGAATACACAGCCTAACAGTACGTAAATGGCCAAGATAACGAGAATTACCACGAAGGGGGCCACGTTCAGCCCGGTGACCAACGCCAGGAGGTCATTGGGAAGCCCCGCGCGGTTAATGAAATTAGCAAAGATTAGCGCCGTCAACACCACCGCAAACAGCATCGCTGTTGTTCGCACAGTGTCCATCAGGACATTCATGAGTATCGTCGGCGTCAAAGCACGCTTGAGCAGCGCAATCACAAAGGCACCCATTGCGCCAATACCCGCCGCTTCGGTTGGGGTGAATATACCCAAATAGATGCCGCCGATAACCAATACGAACAGCGCCAGGGTGCTCCCCACATTTTTTAGGGCCGAAAGGCGCTCGTTCCAGGGTACTTTTTCGGCCGCTGGCCCAGCGCTGGGATCACGCCACAGAACCCACTTAACCGCGCCGAGATACATCACAATGCCCAATATGCCGGGAATAAAGCCCGCTGCAAACAGTTCACGGATACTGGTCTCAGTAATGATGCCGTAGATCACCAGCATCACGCTGGGAGGAATCAGTATCCCAAGGGTTCCGCCCGCTGCAATGGAGGCTGCCGCCAGCGAGTCCTTGTAGCCGTACTTGCGCATCTGGGGCATGGCAACACGCCCCATAGTGGCGCAGGTCGCAAGACTCGACCCACAAATAGCACTAAAACCACCACAAGCCACGATGGTGGCCATCGCCTGACCGCCCTTACGGTGTCCAAGAAAACCATTGGAGGCCCGGAATAGCGCATCAGAGAGCCCAGCATGGGACACCAAGTTACCCATCAAGATAAACAGTGGTATCACCGATAGACCGTAGTCCCTAGCGGTGTCGACTACCCGGCGCGACGCCATGGCTTCAGCCGCGTTCCAGTTACCGGTCAGGTAGTAGAAACCCACAAAACCCACGATCCCCATGGCAAAAGCCAGAGGCATGCGCAGGAATACCAATATCAACAGCGCTGCAAACCCATAAAGTGCTTCAATCATGCTTATCTCCCTGGCTGACTGGGCCACCGCACTTAATCACACCCACGCCTTCTAGGAGGTAACTCACCGCTCGACCGAGGGTGAGTAGAGCGGAAAGAAACAGCATGATGGCAATCAGGTAAATAAGGTAACCATCGGGAATGCGTAGAAACTCAGTGACATCGCCCCACTCGAAAGCACGCACGCCAAGTGCCCAAACCCGTGTAGCGATCACCCATAAAGCCACGGCGATAATTAAGTTGACGATCATCTGGCGCAGCCATATCCAGCGCACAGGGAATATGGCATCCAAGAGATCCACGCTAACGTGCTCTTCACGCCAGCATGCTACTGGCAGTGACAAGAACACCACAGCGGCCAGCATCTGCTGGGTCAACTCGACGGTTCCAAGGATAGGTAAATTAAAGAAATAACGGCCTACTACATCAGCAGTCGTCAGCAGCATCAAGGCAAAGAGGGTGGCACCCGCCACCCCCTCCAGCGCCAGCTGCATGACCCTACCGACATTTGACCAGCGAGACGTCAGGATCTGCATAGTCGCCCTCCACTTGGCGAAGGGTAATTATGATTGTGGCACTAAGGATGCCACGCTCTCTTGTGTAGCAGCTTCTTCAAGCTGTTGGTGGAAGTAATCAAGCGCAGCCTGAGCATCGACACCCCGTTCACTTACGTTCTCGGACCAGGTGTCAACCAGGTCATTACTGATACCGCGCAGCGTCTCAAGATCTTCGTCGCCAAGGGCTGTAAAGGTATGACCCTGCTCTTCGGCGAACTCGACGCCCCGCTCATCGGATACATCCATCATGTAGCCAAACAGTCGCGATAACCGCTCACCCGAGACGTCTTCCACAGCGGCACGATCTTCTGCAGACATCTCATCCCAGATACTCGGATTCACTACAATGGTGAAGCTGCCTCGATAAAAGCCCCCATCCACCGTCAGGGTATAGGGAAATACCTCGGCTACCCGAAAGCTTCTAAGGCCTTCCGGCACCAGCATAGCGCCATCAATAACGCCCTGAGAGCCAGCTTCATAGACCCCGGTTGGCGGCAAAGCCACGCCGGTCAGATTAAGGGCATTAGAGAGATCTCCCATGACCCCGCCGCCGACGCGAATGCGCTCGTTCTCTAAATCAGCAAGAGTTTGGTACTGCTCACGACTAAAGATCCAACCCGGGCCATGTACCCCCGCAGCCAGCACATCAACGCCGCGATGCTCATCAGCTTGGGCTAAATGCTCCTGATGCGTATACCAATAAGCAGCAGAGGCGTTCTCCGAGGAGAAGTCTTCAAAGGTAGGAAATTCGGGTAACTGAGTGGCCAGAAAACGCCCTGCGTTATAGCCATGGAACACCCAAGTGGCATCAGCAATGCCATCGGCGACCATCTCCATCTGGGAGGCGGGAGGCCCAAGATCGTGTACAACGTCAACGGTCACGCGCCCGTCAGTGGCTTCTTCAATCCATGCTTTCCATGTTGGCCATACCATGGTGTTGATGCCGTGATTGGGACCAGCCCAGGTACTCACGGTGATTGTCGTTTGTGCAAAGGCGGAGGTGCTCAGCGTTGCGGCGGCAATAGCGCCGATCATCAGGTTTGTTGTTTTATTCACTTCTCTTTCCTCTGGTCGTCACGAACTGGGTAAAGCGCTCATCGTTTTTGTTGAATGATGTTGATAAGCCATGCGTGCGGTGAGTGAGATTGCTAGTTAATCACTCATTGCGCCTAACGTGATACTTTATTATTGAAATATATAAATTATACGAATCATGTTATTCATCACAATGCCTTTAGATACGTGGATCATGCAACGATCCATCAACTAATAGATTCTAATACTTAAGTATTAACTTACATTATTAACTTAAACTACAAACACTTACACCAAAAACATTGTTTCTTCGTGTGACTATCAATGGCTATATGGGGTTATTTTTCGCCCATTCTTTTGTTACACAAATCTTATCTATCGATACACTAACGACACACCACCGGCAAAAATGCGATCTGTCACCTGGGCTCGACTTCCCAGCATCAAGCCTCTAGCCAATTCTCTCCAGTTGCCGTTCAAGCTTGCGCATTGTATTAAGCAGATCACGATATTCACCAACGCTCAGGGTCGACACCAGGCCGGCCTCCCACGCCTGGGCTTCGGGCACTAACTTATTGAGTAGCGCTTGTCCGGCGTCCGTCAGTTGCAAGTCATGTAGTCGCTGATCCTGCTGTGAGGGCGTGCGGCTTATCAGTCCACGGTCTTCCAGTGACTGAATAGCGCGAGACACGCGAGCCTTATCCATATTGGTGTAAGCGCAGACCTTCTTAGCGGTTAAATCATCACAGTGGCTAAGCCAGGCAAGCACACGCCACTGGGCAATATTGAGTTCATAAGACTCGGCATAAAGCTTCTCTAACGCCTGGCTGATTCGGTCAGCTAAACGGTTAAGCTGATAGGGTAAAAATTGGTTGAGATCCAGCTCTACCCTGGCTGAAGATTCCAGTGACACATCGCCGTCTGCTTTATCCATCGTCATTTTGTTTCTCCTAAAGCCACCGTTTATCAGAAGTGGTGATGACCAAAATCCGCACGATAGCTGGGAATGTAGGCTCCAGCAATGCACCTATCATAAGGTGGAACAGTGCCGACAGATACTCTCCCTTGCAACCAATTTCACGATTTTATTTATTATACTTAAGTATTAATTTGCAATAATCACCTGATTTATTAAGAATTATCGTCAATACGATGCAAAAGACAGAGTGATTCGTCCATGAAACATTGGACATTTAGTTTCATTAGAAACTATCCTTCAAGCACACAACAATTCAATGAATACCTGAATCACCCTGATAGCACCGGAGATATCATGAGCAAGAAATTCGCGTCCCATGCCGATACCGAAGAGAAGAAGATCAGCTTCACCAAGCTGGCAGAAGGGCTCTATGCTTACACTGCTGAAGGTGACCCCAATACGGGCATCGTGATTGGCGATGACAGCGTGATGGTTATCGACACCCAGGCAACGCCCGTCATGGCTCAGGATGTCATCCGCCGTATCCGCGAAGTGACTGACCTACCGATTAAGCATGTGGTAATGACCCATTACCATGCCGTGCGTGTTCTCGGCGCTTCCGCGTACGATGCAGAGAATATCTACGCTAGCCAGAACACTTATGACCTGATCAACGAACGTGGTCAGCAAGACTATGAGTCAGAAGTCGGTCGTTTCCCTCGCCTGTTCAAGGGTGTGGACTCTGTGCCTGGCTTAACCTGGCCAAACATAGTTTTTCAAGAGAAGCTGACGGTTTACATGGGTGAGCGTGAGGTACAGATCATCCACCTTGGCCGCGGACATACCAAGGGCGATACCGTCGTCTGGCTGCCGAAGGAAAAAGTAATGTTTTCCGGTGACCTCGTTGAGTATGGCGCCACCCCTTACACCGGTGACGCTTACCACGAGGACTGGCCTGCCACGCTTGATCGCCTGCAATCCATGCAGCCCCAAAAGCTAGTGCCTGGCCGCGGTGATGCACTGCAAACTGCCGAACAGTGCCAGGAAGCCATTCAGGGCACTCGCGACTTCCTAAATGATATGTATGGAAGTGTTAAAGCGGGCAAGGCGGCGGGCAAGTCTCTCTCCGAGTGTTACGCCGAGACCTACGCGGTACTTAAGCTGAAGTATGGTCACTGGGTCATCTTCGATCACTGTGTGCCTTTCGATATCACTCGCTGCTATGACGAAGCAGGCGGCGAGTACCCGGATCCCCGCATCTGGACGGCAGAACGCGATACCGCTATGTGGCACTCGCTACAGGACGCCGTCGAAAATCAGTAAGTGCCACCAGTGACACCCACTGATCATGCCCAGCAGTCGGGTGTCACGCACCCGACGCTGAACGGGAGCAAATAGATGCCAACAACCTATAAAAATCCTGTCTATCCTTATCGGCGCCCGCCTGAACTCGATATTCAAGAAGTTCGCCACTATCCGGTAGTGATTGTCGGAGCGGGACCTAGCGGCCTCGCCGCCGCCATCGACTTGGCTCAGCAAGGCGTTAATTCGATTCTTCTGGACGATAACAACACCGTTAGCGTGGGGTCGCGGGCCCTGTGTTTTGCTAAACGTTCGCTGGAAATTGTAGACCGCCTGGGTTGCGTCGAGCCGATGCTTGCAAAAGGCGTCACCTGGCAGCACGGTCGCGTCTTCTTCCAGGATCGCGAGGTCTACGGCTTCAACCTGCTGCCAGAAGACGGCCACCGTATGCCCGCCTTTATTAACTTGCAGCAGTATTACTTTGAAGAGTTTCTGGTCAACCGCACTCACGACTTTCCAGAGCAAATTGACCTTCGTTGGAAACATAAGGTCATTGATGTCGATGCTCAGCCTGAGTGCTCCGCCATCAAGGTCTCTACCCAAGACGGTGATTACCAGCTGACTTGTGACTACCTCCTCGTCTCGGATGGAGCTAACAGCCGAATCCGAGACATACTGGGCCTTGAGTGCAAAGGCCAAGTATTTCAGGACAGATTCCTGATTGCTGATGTGGTGATGAAGGCCGACTTCCCTACAGAACGCTGGTTTTGGTTTGACCCGCCCTTTCATCCCAATCAGTCAGTCCTGCTGCACAAAGAACCGGACAATGTGTGGCGTATCGACTTTCAATTAGGATGTGATGCTGACCCGGAAGAAGAAAAGAAAGAAGAGAACATTCGCCCACGAGTTCAGGCAATGCTTGGCCAAGACGTGGAGTTCGAGCTTGAGTGGGCCAGTGTCTACACCTTCCGCTGCCGTAAGATGGATAATTTCATTCACCATAGCGTGATATTCATAGGTGACGCGGCTCATCAGGTATCCCCCTTTGGCGCCAGGGGCGCCAATGGTGCCCTACAGGGTGTGGATAATTTAGTGTGGAAACTAGCCCGCGTTCTCAAACAGCAGGCGCCAAAAACGCTTTTGTCCACCTACAACACTGAGCGCCAGCATGGCGCGGCAGAGAACATCCTTAACTCGACCCGCGCCACTGATTTTATTACCCCGAAGAGCCATATCAGCCAAGTGTTCCGAGATGTGACGCTGGAGCTGGCTGAGAAACATGCCTTCGCACGTAGCCTGGTCAACAGCGGTCGCCTTTCCATGCCCTGCCGCTATGACACCTCACCGCTCAATACACCCGATGTTAATGGTGGCCCGAGAGAACTGCGCCCCGGCAGCCCGGCCAAGGACGCTCCCATTCGATTGAGAGAAGAGAACGCCTGGCTACTCAATCAATTTGGCGATGGCTTTGTGTTGTTACTCGACGGCCGCTTTGAGGATGGACACACCGACACGCTTGCCGCGCCGTTGAAAGAGCTGTTAGGCCGTCGCACTGATTTAAGCCTGGTGGTCGTTGGCCCAGCAACGGATGAGCTTAGCGCTCTACCGCGCACAACCATCGTAGACGATTCCGAGGGGCTAGTGACACAACGATATGGCCTGAAAGCAGGTGGCGGGTACCTTATTCGCCCTGATCAACACGTTGCTGCCCGCTGGCACGCCATCATGGCCCGCAGGGTTGAAGACGCATTAGACCGCGCGCTGGGCGTTTATCTTGCGGGTGCCGCTGACACTACCTTCCAGGAAAGCTGCCATGCCAAGGCTTGAGCTGAATTCGAACTTCACTGATCCAGACGCCTTTTACGCTGCGCTCACGGCGCTACATCGCGACCGCAGCGAAACAGAGAGCGAGCGCATCAATGCACGCCTGATTCTCTTACTTGCTAATCACATCGGCGATCAAACCGTGCTTGAAGAAGCGATTTCCCATGCGGTTGGTGATGGCGATCAATAGCCGCGCCCCTTGGTTTATCAACATACAGTTTTATAAAAATATAGCTTTATCAAAATAACGTTCCAATAAAGCAGGTCTTAACAATGAATGAACAATTGAAATATCAAAATGGATTTCATAATCACTTTTCAACCGAAGCGCTGCCGGGTGCACTGCCGATTGGGCAAAACTCACCTCAACGCTGTGCTTATGGCTTGTACGCTGAACAACTAACCGGTTCCGCATTCACAGCGCCACGTCATCAAAACTTTCGCAGTTGGCTTTACCGCATTCGCCCTTCTGTCGTTCAGAGCGCTTACCAGCCACTAGAAAATAACAACGTACACACGGCCCCGTTAAACAAGCCAGCGGCGGATCCTAACCAGATGCGCTGGGATCCCGTTTCATTACCTAATGAACCGACTGATTTTATCGATGGCTTGTTTACCATTGCGGTGAACGGCGATGCGGGTACTCAAGCGGGCGTGGGCGTGCATGTCTACACCTTTAATAAGGACATGACCGAGCGGTTTTTTTACAACGCCGATGGAGAACTGCTTTTCGTTCCGCAAATGGGGGCCATTCTTCTACGTACCGAATTTGGTGACATTGAGATCGATAACGGTGAAATTGCCGTCATTCCTCGCGGTGTGAAATTCCAAGTGCGTAAAGCTCAGGGTGTTGAGGCTGCACGGGGGTATATTTGCGAGAACTACGGTAGTCCTTTAGAGCTGCCCGGCCTCGGCCCTATCGGGGCTAACGGCCTAGCAAACCCGCGTGACTTCCAAAGCCCTGTGGCAGCCTACGAAGACCTCGAAGGCGACTACCGCTTAGTGGCTAAGTTCTCTGGTCGTTTCTGGGAGACAAAACTAAACCACTCGCCGTTAGATGTGGTGGCGTGGCACGGCAACTGCGCGCCTTATAAATATAATCTTGCCAACTTTAACACCATCAATACGGTTAGCTTCGATCATCCGGACCCGTCAATCTTCACCGTATTGACGTCACCCTCCGATACACCGGGAATGGCTAATATTGATTTTGTGATTTTTCCGCCACGCTGGATGGTTGCCGAGAACACCTTTAGACCGCCCTGGTTCCATCGCAATCTAATGAGCGAGTTTATGGGGCTTATTCATGGCGAGTACGATGCAAAAGCTGAAGGCTTCACCCCTGGCGGCGCCAGTCTACATAACTCAATGTCGCCCCACGGCCCCGATGCTGAGACCTTTGAAAAGGCCTCCAACGCTGAGCTTAAGCCCCACTTCATAGGCGATACACTGGCCTTCATGTTTGAAAGCCGCTACTTCTTTCACCCGACCCCTGCGGCACTGAATGCTGACTTCCGTCAACGTGATTATGTGGATGTTTGGTCGACGCTGCGCTCCCACTTCAACCCAAGCCAGCCCTGAACCCTATACCACCCTGACGACAAGGATTGAATCACTATGAAACTGGCAACACTTAAGCAGGGCCGCGACGGAGAACTCATCATCGTCTCGCGTGACCTCTCCCGCGCTGTGAGCGCCGTTGATATTGCTCCCACACTTCAGGCTGCCCTTGAGAACTGGGAAGCGGTTAGCTCTCAGCTTGAAGAGCGCTATGCTCAGCTTAACAGTGGTGGTACTGAAAGCGCTTTTAAGCTTGATCAAAGTGCGTTGCACTCCCCGTTACCGCGTGCCTATCAGTGGGCTGACGGCTCCGCCTATCTGAACCATGTCCAGCTGGTACGCCAGGCGCGTAATGCCGAGATGCCTGACACCTTCTGGACAGACCCGCTCATGTATCAGGGCGGTAGCGACTGCTTCTTGGCACCCACCGACGATATTGAGGCGGTTAGTGAAGAGCATGGCATCGACTTTGAAGGCGAGATCGCGGTCATTACGGGTGACGTACCGATGGCAGTATCCCCCGTGGAAGCCGCCAAGCACATTAAGCTAGTGATGCTGGTCAACGACGTGAGTCTGCGTGGTCTGATTCCAGGTGAACTCGCAAAGGGGTTCGGTTTTTTCCAAGCAAAGCCCGCCTCTTCGTTCTCGCCCATTGCGGCGACCCCAGATGAACTGGGCGATGCCTGGCAGGATGGTAAAGTGAACCTGCCACTGACCGTGCACTTGAATGGCGAGAAGTTTGGCGAGCCAGAAGCCGGGCCAGATATGATTTTTAACTTTCCACAGCTGGTGGCCCATGCGGCTAAGACCCGCTATCTCGGTGCCGGCGCTGTCATTGGTTCAGGCACCGTTTCCAACCCAGACCCCGACGGCGGCCCTGGAAAGCCGGTGGCTGACGGTGGCGTTGGCTATAGCTGTCTAGCCGAAGTGCGCATGGTGGAGCAGATACTGTACGGCCAAGTAAAAACCCCTTTTATGCGTTTTGGCGACCGGGTTCGTATCGAGATGTTCGACCGCGATGGCAACAACATATTTGGTACGATCGATCAGCAAGTAGTGCAGTACCAGCCCAAATAAAGGAAGGCAACATGACGACGCTTTACGGCTATTTCCGCTCGTCGGCTGCTTACCGGGTGCGTATTGCCTTAAACCTTAAGGGACTGGATTATGACCAGATCCCGGTCAACCTGGTGAAAGGTGAGCAACGGGGTGACGACCACCTGATGCGCAACCCTCAGGGGCTGGTGCCTAGCCTGGTGTTGGACGATAGCTCGGTGATTAACCAGTCACTGGCGATCTGCGAGTATCTCGATGAAGTACATCCCGAGCCTGCCCTGCTGCCGATTAACGCGTTAGAACGGGCGCGGGTTCGTGCGCTCGCTCAGTCGGTGGCCTGCGAGATTCACCCACTCAACAACCTGAGGGTACTCAAGTATTTAGTGAGAGAAATGGGAGCGGATGAAGCGGCTAAGCTAGCCTGGTACCACCACTGGATTGCCGAGGGTTTCACCGCTCTGGAAGCAACGCTCTCCAATGCCCCCAGCAGTGGAGATTTTTGCCATGGCGACACCCCTACGCTTGCGGATATATGCCTGATTCCCCAGGTGTACAACGCGGAACGTTTCGAGTGTGATTTGTCAGCCTATCCGACGATTCAGCGTATCGCTGCCAATTGTCGTTCACTGCCAGCCTTCGAAAAGGCAGCACCAGAGGTGCAGCCTGACGCCAGCTAAGTCAAGCTATACTAAGCAGGCTAACATAAGCGGGCGTCTTTCCATTCGGGAAGGCGCCCGCCTCGTGTCCGAAGGGGCATCACGTCCAACCATAAGGAGTTAAGGGGTGCTAAAGCTGCCCTCTACCGCCACCGTCGTGGCCCTGGCTGCAGTGACTGCGCTCGGCCCGCTGGCGACGGATATGTACTTGCCAGCCATGCCCGCCATGGCAGAAGCGCTGAATACTGGCCCAGACCGAATACAGCTGACCCTTAGCCTCTATATGGCTGGATTCGCTCTGGCCCAACTATTGTGCGGGCCAATCTCTGATCGCTTTGGCCGCCGCCCGGTGATGATCGCAGGGTTATCGCTGTTTCTAGCTGCGAGCCTACTGTGTGCCTGGGCGCCTAGCGTCGAGTGGTTACTGGCAGGCCGCTTTTTGCAGGCCTTCGGCGGTGCTGCTGGACCGGTATTAGCACGGGCAGCGGTACGTGATATTCATGGCCCCATCGAGGCCGGACGTATCCTCGCCTATATGGCAAGTACCATGGCGCTCGCCCCTGCTCTGGCCCCTGTGGTAGGCGCGGGGTTACTGCTGTTTTTTGGCTGGGAATCGGTGTTCGTGGTGCTGGCGCTCTACGCGGCAGTGATGCTGGCGGTGCTGATACTTATGCTGCCCGAGCCGTTGGCGAAGGAGCGGCGGCAATCGATCCACCCGAAATCCGTACTGGCTAACTTTCGCTTACTACTGACTCAGCGTGCCTTTATTGGCTACACCTTGGTGAATGCTGCCGCGTTCTCCGGGTTATTCGCGTACCTTTCTGGCTCATCTTTTGTGCTCATCGAGTACATGGGCGTCGCCCCTACCCTTTATGGCGTGCTGTTCACGCTGATTGTCGCGGGCTTCTTCGTCGGGACGCTGGTCAGCGGCCGATATAGCCACCGCTTGGGTCGTGATCGCCTCATTACCCTGGGCACCGTAATCTGCGCAACTGGGGGCCTCGTCATGGCGGGCTTGGCTGCCGTTGGCGTCCATCACCCCTGGGCGGTGGTGGGCCCCCATATAGTGTTTATGCTGGGGGTGGGCATTTTGATGCCACAAACAATGGCCGGTGCACTGGCGCCCAACCCTCAATGTGCAGGCGCGGCATCTTCCTTGTTTGGTTTTCTGCAAATGACAATTGCCGCTGTGGTAGGTGGATTAGTCGGGCAATTCCACGACGGCAGCTCGCGCACCATGGCCTTGACGATCGGGCTGATGGGGCTACTCGCCTTGCTAAGCCACTGGCTGCTGGTATGCCGCCGAAAAGAGGCTTAGTGGGTCGTTGTATAGATGCATAGCAAAAGGCCACGCATTGCGTGGCCTTTCATACCTATATGGATCGCCTCAAGCAGCTTCGACAGCGATGGTCTTCGAGCGACCTTCACGTAGCTCCTTCAGCAACGTCTCACGACGCTCGTTAGCTTTCTCAGCGGCAGTTTCGCGAACGGGTCCGAAACCACGAATCTCTTCCGGCAGCTTAGCAAGCGCTAATGCCGTGGCGTGATTCGTGCCATCAAGACGTGCCACTAACTCATCAATCAACTGCTCGTAATCAGCCAATAAGGCGCGGTCGAGCTTGCGGTCGGCGCTGAAGCGGAAAGGATCGAGAGCCGTGTTGCGCAAACCGCGCATCTTTGCCAACGCGCCCATTGCCTTCAGCATCCAGGGGCCGAAGCGGCGCTTCACTGGACGCCCCTGAGCATCCTTACGACCACCTATAAGCGGCGGCGCCAAGTGGAAGGTTAACTGGTAATCACCAGAAAACGTTGCTTTGATCTCATCCAGAAAATCGCTCTGGGTGTAAAGTCGCGCCACTTCATACTCATCTTTATACGCCATCAAACGATAGAGCTGATGAGCAACGGCCTCACTCAGTGATTGGCCACATTTTAGCGCTGTTTCTGCTTCACGCACTTTAGTCACCTGGGTCACGTAACGTTCAGCCCAGGCTCGGTTCTGATAGCGCTCCAGGTGGCGACGATTACGCGCTACCACTTCGTCCAGTGTGGCATTCGCGGACAGTGGCATCTTATCCAGGTGCTGCTGGAGGTAATCGGGTTCCACCGCTGCCAAGCGCCCCCAGGCAAATGCCTGGCGGTTCTTTTCCACTGCGACGCCATTGAGTTCCAGAGCACGCTGCAGCGCAGGCTCAGAAAGCGGCACCAGCCCTTGCTGCCAGGCAAACCCGAGCATCATCATATTGGAGAATACGGTATCCCCTAGCAGCTGTTCAGCCAGGCGATTGGCATCTAGAGAAGCAAAGCGTTCATCTCCTACCGCTTCACGCAACATGTTAAGACGCTTGCTGGGCTGCATATCCGCATCGCGATAAAGCACATAATCCGCTGTGGCTAGCTCGGCCAGATTCGCCACAATACGCGTGGTCGGCTGCAGCACATTCAGCGCTTTCTGAGAACTCGCCACCACCATATCGCAAGCGATCATCGAATCGGCCTGCCCCGCTTCGATACGTACCTGATTAAGCTCACTGGGCTGAGATGCCAAGCGCACATAGCTCAGTACTGCCCCACCTTTTTGCGCAAACCCCATAAAGTCGAGCACGCTGGAGCCCTTGCCTTCCAGGTGTGCCGCCATGGTGATCAGTTGCCCGACGGTCACCACCCCCGTGCCACCAACGCCCCCCACCAGCAAGTCGTAAGGGGCCGTCAAAGTGGCAATGGAGGGGTTAGGCAAATGCGCTATACGTTGCCAAAAGGCGTTATCTGCCGCAACGCCCTGGCCTTTACGCAGCCCACCACCTTCTACAGTGACAAAGCTGGGACAAAAACCACTGACGCAGGACATGTCCTTGTTACAGGAGGACTGGTCGATTTTGCGCTTGCGACCTAGCTCGGTCTCGCGAGGCACCACCGATAAACAGTTGGACTGTACGGAACAATCCCCACAGCCTTCGCAAACATGGTGGTTGATAAACACCCGGCGGGCAGGGTCTTCCAACAGACCGCGCTTGCGCCGACGGCGTTTTTCAGCCGCGCATGCCTGGTCATAAATCAACACCGTACAGCCTGGAATTTCGCGCAGCTCACGCTGCAGCGTATCCATCTCTTCACGGCCGTGGAAGGTAACCCCCTTAGGGAATTCCTTTTCATGTCCCCGGTACTTCTCCGGTTCGTCACTGACCACCATGACCCGGCGAACACCTTCATCCAGCGATTGCCGGGCAATCATCGGGACGCTTATTTGCCCGTCCACGGGTTGACCGCCCGTCATGGCAACAGCGTCGTTGAACAGAATTTTATAGGTAATATTAACGTTAGCAGCCACGGCCTGGCGCACGGCCATTGAGCCCGAGTGAAACCAGGTGCCTTCGCCTAAGTTTTGGAAAATATGGCCATTGCCGGTAAAGCGGCTCTTGCCCACCCAGTTAACGCCTTCACCACCCATCTGAATTAACGATTCGGTGCTGCGATCCATCCACGAGGCCATAAAATGACAGCCGATCCCCGCCAGGGCTTTGCTGCCCTCAGGCACCTTGGTCGAGCTGTTGTGTGGGCAACCGGAGCAGAAATAGGGCATGCGGCGTACACCGCCGAGTTCCTTAACACCTGCTTGGCAAGCATCAACGGTTGCCAGCTTGTCGCTAAAATCAATCTTGAAAAAGCGCTCCAAACGCTCTGCCACGAAGCCTGCCAAGAGACGCGGGCTCAGTTCTCCAACAAAGGGAATCAGTGGTTTGCCGGTTTCATCCTGCTTGCCGGTAACGATTACCTCGCCTGGATGATCGGGTTCCGACATGTACTCCTTCAGCTGACTTTCGATGATGCCGCGTTTTTCTTCAATGACCAGCACCTCGCGCTTACCATGAATAAACTCAAGGATGCCGGGGCGATGGAGCGGCCACACCATCCCGACTTTGTATATTTCTACCCCCATTTCACGCAGCTTCGCTTCATCCAGCCCCAACAAACGCAGCGCCTCAAGTAGATCCAGGTGGCCCTTGCCTGTGGTAACCAGCCCAAAAGTCGCCTGTTCCTGGCGAAATAGGTACTGATCAATCGGGTTGGCCGTGGCAAAGGCCTGAACGGCGGCCAGCTTGTGCTCAAGGCGAGTCTCAAGCTGTGGCCCCGGCAAATCGGGCCAGCGATAGTGCAGCCCGCCTTCCGGCATATCAAAATCCGGCGTTACATATTCCGGCAAAGGTGGCACGTCCACCGATGCGCCACTCTCTACGGTTTCAGAAACGGCTTTGAACCCCACCCAGCAACCTGAGAAGCGTGAAAGTGCATAGCCCCACAGCCCAAAGCGTTCGTATTCCGCCAATGATGCAGGGCTTACGACCGGCATAAACCACGCCATAAAGGCGACATCAGACTGATGTGGCATGGAGGACGACACGCAGCCATGGTCATCACCCGCAACCACCAGCACACCGCCAGTCGGCGAGCTACCGTAGGCATTACCGTGCTTTAAGGCATCGCCCGCGCGATCAACGCCCGGCCCCTTGCCGTACCACATGCCAAACACGCCATCTACTTGCTTATCGGGGTCTGTCTCGACTTGCTGGCAACCCAGCATCATGGTGGCGGCAAGGTCTTCGTTTATAGCAGGGACAAAATCGATGTGGTGCTCTTCCATGGCGGCTTTCGCCCGCCAGATCTCTTGGTCTACACCGCCTAAGGGCGAGCCTCGATAGCCGCTGATGAGTCCTGCCGTATGGCGGCCATTGTGGCAATCAAGCTCGGCTTGGCGTAAGGCGATACGCACCAATGCCTGGGTGCCGGTGAGAAAGACACGGCCTTCTCCGCGGGTATAGCGATCGGCCAGCGCATAGTCATCGAGAAGATTGTCATCGAGTGCAATATCGAGAGGCTGGGCAATAGAACCCGCCTGCTCAGCGATCGAGGGGGTTGTCATGGGAGTTCACCAGTACGGTTGAAGAGTTATGGTTGTAATACGCTTGAGTCTAGCCAAGAGCGCACTAAAGGTGCTTGCTAATTCACTCTTCAAAAGCCTGGTCATTGATCATTACTTTCATTTTTTGAGATTTAACGCAATGATATTCAACAAACCACAAACAAATGAAATGGCACTATGAAAGAAGCGACCAAACTAATCACTTTAGACAGGCATGATCAGCGCATTCTTACCCTGCTTCAGCAACAGGGGCGCATTACCAACAATGAGCTCGCCGAACAGATCGGGCTATCCCCCGCCGCCTGCTGGCGACGTGTAAAGGCTTTGGAAGATAGTGGCGTGATCCGCCGCTTTGCGGCGTTGGTGGAACCCAGCCTGGTGGGCCAGCCACTGTCGGCATTGGTGATGGTGACGTTGGTTCGCCACCACATCGACAACACCGTCGAGTTCGAAAACCGCATCCTGCAATACCCAGAAGTGCTGCAGTGCTATGCCACTACCGGCAACGCGGATTTCGTGCTGCGAGTGGTTATCGAAGACATGGCGGCTTATGACCGCTTTCTGAATGAGAAACTCTTCACCTTGGATGGCATTTCCCAGGTCAATTCCAATTTCGTGCTACGTAATATCAAAGAAGAGACCGCTATTCCGATTCGCTAACAAAACGCTGCTATGTAACGTCAACCGCAACGTTAGCCCACAACTTAAAACAGGAAGTGGCAGGGCAACTGGCAGCAGGCAAACCGGCTCATTGTATCCCTCTAACGTAAAGCGCCCCCATCTGTGGATGGGAGCGCTTCAATCTCTCTATTCAGATCTATTGAGCACTTGTTCCTGAAAAGCTTCAGGAAGCCGGTTGACGTAATCGCGGGCTAGCGAACTCTCCTACCACGGTGATCAGCACCAGCAGTGCTAGCAACCACGGCCACTGAGTACCTATCTGGAGTGTCGCTAGGCCCAGCGTATCAATGAAAATTAACACGATGCCTAATGGGCTGACGTAACGCACCATAAATAGCCACAGTGCATGCTGGGTACGGGAGAGCCCTAGCTCCTCCCTGAATATTTCAGTACGCAGCAGGAAACCTGCCATTAGCGCCATACCCAAACCGCCTAACGGCATCATCCAGCGGGAGGTCAGGTAGTCCAGCCAATCGAAGAAAGTGCGACCTGCAAACGTCCAATCCGCGCCCATGTTGAATGACAGCATTGCCAAGGTACTCACCAACCACAGCACGATACCCACGCCCCACGATGCTCGTTTACGCGTCAGCCCTTTGCTTGCAACAAGCCAGGCGACTGTCGCCTCAATCATCGAAATCGACGACGTAAGCGCAGCCATCGACAGCATGACAAAGAACAGAACGCCAAACAGCGTACCAAACGGCATCGCTTGGAAGGCCAATGGCAAGCTCATGAAGATCAATCCTGGCCCTTGGCCGGGATTCATTCCGTTTGCGAAAATAATCGGGAAAATAGCCAAGCCTGCCATTAGTGCGACAACGGTATCGGCAATGGCCACGCTGAATGTCGTGCGCGCGATGGAGTGCCCTTCTGGCAGGTAAGAGCCGTAGGTAAGAATCGCACCCGATGCGAGCGACAAGGTAAAGAAGGCATGCCCCAGCGCTGCTAATAATCCTTCACTGCTTAACCCTTCGGTATTGAAAGAGAACAGGAAAGACCATGCTTCAGCAAAGCCACCGGAAAAAGCACCGTAGCCGATCAATATACCCAGCATGATCACCATGCCTGGCATCATCCAACTGACACTCTTTTCAATGCCAGCCTGTACGCCTTTGCCGACAATGAACATGGTCAGCACCGTCACTAGCGTGCTCCAAGCACCTAGCGTGAAAGGGTTGGCATTATTAGCGGCGAAAATTGCCGCCATGTCATCGACGCTATTGCCTGCCAGTCCGCCGCTCAGCATTTTCCACAGGTAGGAGAATGACCAGCCAGCGACCACCACATAGAAAGACAAAATCATGAAGCCACAGAGCATGGCCATCCAGCCGAAGATCGACCAGAAGCTACCATGACCCGATTCATGCACCACCCGACGGATAGCATCGATCGGGCTTCCCCTTCCACGGCGGCCGAAGCTGATTTCAGCCATCATGATGGGGACGCCTACCGCTAATATGCAGGCCAGGTAGACCAGCACGAAAGCGCCACCCCCGAACTCGCCCGTGATGTAAGGAAACTTCCAGATATTACCGAGTCCCACTGCAGAACCAGTGGCTGCCAGTACAAATCCCCAGCGGCCCAGCCACAGCGTATTGGGAGGCGTATTTGTCGTTGTCATTGGGAAACCTTATAAATTGATATTGTTTTTTAGGCTATTTATTGATGAGCAGCTAGAACAGCTATGAACCGCCCCGGTTATTCCGGAGACCGG